>DATBAW010000481.1:0-3946 GCA_036271335.1 Thermoanaerobaculia bacterium | reverse complement strand
GGGTCGGGCATCTTCAGATGGGTGAGGTCCGGATGGGTGGCCATCGCCTCACGGAAGATCTTGTCCGCCTGGTCGAGGTTGACGTCGTTGTTCTTCAGCCAGTCGTCGATCTCCTTGCCCTGCGGATCGCGCCCGGGCGTCGCTTTGCAGAAGGCGAGGAGAGGGGCGATGCCGAGGCCGCCGCGAATGGCGGTCAGGTCCTCGCCGGCGGTGGTGCCCTGGAGCCGCTTGAAGCGGAGGAGCTCCGCCAGGCCGTCGCGGAAGCTGACATAGTCGTTTCCCTGCTTCTCCCAGAGGTCGGCCCCCTGCGTGCGGGCGGCGAAGGAGGCGAGGAGCGGGGAGAGGACGTTGCGCTCGAAGAGCTGGGCCTGGATCGCCGGGATCAGGCTGGCGCTGATCTCGTTGCGGTCGGCGCTGTGCAGGAAGGTGCGAAGCGTCCACTTCGCCTCGCGCACGTTCTCCTTCTGGGTCTCGAAGTCCTGCACCAGCTTGTAGGCCTCGCCGACGCCGCAGGGCGTCTTGTCCTGGGGATCGAGTCCCAGGCAGCGGTTCGCCGTGTGGGCGGAGTCGCTGACCGGCTTGACCACGTGGAAGAGGTTGATCGAGCCGAAGATCAGCAGGATCAGGGTGAGCAGCCCGATGCCGCCGGAGAGGCCGTACATGATCCAGCGGAAGGTCTGGTCCTTCTTCATCGCGGCGCGGGTGCGCGCGATCAGCCCCTGCTCGGGGAAGAGCTTCTTCTCGTAGAAGTCGCGGATGAAGAAGGCCCGCGACTTGTGGAACACCTGCTCCAGGTCCTCCAGCACCCCCTGCGGGTCGCCCACCTGCACGCGCAGCAGGTCGCGGCAGGCGATGGCGATCGGCCGCCCCTGCTGGACGCCGCTGGTGAGATAGAAGCCGCGGAAGAGGAAGGGCTCCTCGAAGCGGCTGGTGGTGAAGACGGTGTGCAGGTAGTTGGCGAGCGGCTCCTTGAGCGCCTCCAGCTCCTCGGGGAAGACGAAGAGCTTGTCGGCGAGCTGGACGTTCTCCTCGTCCTTGAGGAAGCGCATGCGCTGCTTGTGCGAGCGGTCGACGATCTCGTCGAAGACGCCGCCGAAGCTCTTGAGGTCCCACGCCTCCTCGGGCGCGCCGGGGTTCGACCAGCCGAAGAGCTGGCGCTGCTCGGCCGGATCGAGCTTGGAGAAGAACTCTGTGAAGCCGAGGATGCGGTCGGCCTTGGTGACCAGGATGAAGATGGGGAAGCGGATCTCCAGCACCTTCTGCAGGTGGAGGAGCTTCTGGCGGATGTTCTTCGCCTTGCGCTCCTGCTCGTCCGCCGGATCCTCGACCAGGCTGGTCGCCGGGATGACCACGATGGCGCCGTTGATCGGGCTGTACTTGCGGTTCTTCCGCAGCAGCTTGAGAAAGGCCGACCACTCCTGCTGGTCGGGCGCGCTCTCCTCCTGGAAGGTGAAGCGGCCGGCGGTGTCGAGGATCACCGCCTCGTTGGTGAACCACCAGTCGCAGTTGCGGGTGCCGCCGGAGCCGGAGAGGGCGTCGGCGCCGACCGGGAACTCCAGCCCGGAGTTCTTGAGCGTCGTCGTCTTGCCCGACGCCGGCTCGCCGATCAGCAGGTACCAGGGGAGGGAGTAGATCGACATCCCCGCCTCGCGGAGCTGGGCGACCGAGGTCTGCCACTTCTCCGACAGCTCGGCGAGCGCCTCGCGGATCTCCTCCTTGCCCACCTCGGACTTGCGGGAGTGGAGCCCCAGGCTCCCCTCGAACTCGCGGGACTTCTTCTTCTGCACCCCCTTGCGGAGCGCCTCGATCAGCCAGTAGAGGAAGCAGAAGGCGAGCACCACCACGGCCGGGATCCATGCGCGCGAGCCCAGGCCCAGCAGCCGGCCGGCGGCGTAGGCGAGGGCGGAGAGCGAGAAGAAGGTGACCAGCCAGCGGGCCGGCCGCGGGATCGCCCGCAGCAGCGTCATCAGCTCGTTCATAGGGCGGCCCCCTGCGCGGAGAAGGAATCGACGATGGCTTTCAGATCATGCACGGCGCCCGTCCAGAGCCCCCAGGAGAGGAACCAGTAGAGGGCGAGCAGGCCGGCGCCGACGATCGCCACCCGGCCGAGGGTGACGGCGGGCGAGATCTTGCGCTGCTGGCGGGCGGTGACGTGGTAGGCCTCGGGGGTGAGCTGGTGCTGCGAGTCGGCGAGGTACTCGCTCATCTGGCGATAGAGCTTGCTGCGGATCTCGGCCAGCTTCTCGGGCTTGCGGTGGTAGGTGCCGCGCACGCCGAGCGCGATGGCGGTGAACAGGACCGCCGCCATCTCGACCTCCTCGTAGCGGAGCTCGCTGGCGAGCTGGAAGATCTTGTCGCCGCCGATGTTGGTGTGGAAGTACTTCTCCTCCAGCAGGTGGTCCTTCTCCCAGGAGGTGGTGTGCTCCCAGTCGGAGTGGAGGAGCACCTCGTCGGCGAGCACCACCAGCGGATACTTGGCCTTCTCGTAGAGCGATTCCAGCCGGACGTCGGTCCGCGCCTTGCGGTCCATTTTGGCGAACAGCTCCTCGAGATCGCCGGTCACCATCGGCTCGCTCACCGGGTACTTCTTCTGCACCTTGCGGCGGAAGGAGACCAGGAACAGGAACAGCGGCGAGGCGAGGCGGAAGAGCTCGGTCGTGTAGTCTTTGCCGCGTTCCATCTCGGTCTCTCTCCCTTCGGGCATCTACTACGGATCAAAGCTAATACGGATTAAGCGGGCTCAGCGTCGCCCCAGGGCTTCGTCGCGATCGGTGCGCTCCGGCTTGAGGACGATGAACAGGCTGAAGCGCAGCTTGGGGTCGACGCCCCCCGAGATCGCCATCTCGCGGGCCCGCGCCACGCCGTCCCAGTAGGGGCCCTCCTTGGCGATCGAGAAGTAGTGCAGGTTCTCGCGCGCCGGCAGGCCGCCCGGGGTGCGCTTCAGCAGCTCGATGTCGAGGCCGAAGAGGCGCCGCTGCTTGAGCAGCGGCAGGTCCGCCGAGGTGCCGATCTTGGCCGTCTCGATGCGGTTCAGCAGCTCGCGGTCGGCGAGGTCGCTCTCGATGCAGAGGTAGATCATCGCCTCGCGGGTGAGCCATTCGTCGCGCAGACGGGCGACCAGGATGTCTCCCCCCTCGAGCTTGAACTCGACGCGGATGAAGCGGCCGGAGAGGATGCGCTCGAGCAGGCGCTCCAGGATGTAGGCGAGGGCGTGGAAGCACTCGCCGAGCTTGTCGTGATCGTAGAGGGGCACGTTGAGCACGTCCCCCTCGTCCTCGAAGATCGACAGCTCGCCGGCCAGCCGGGTGAGCTCCAGGTAGAGCTGGAAGGGGTGGATGCCGGCGGACGCGGTGAGCTGCCGCAGCACGTGCAGGAAGCTGCCGACGATCTGCAGCTTGAACACCGGCTGCCAGCCCCCCGTCCCCTCGGTGTCGAGCACGATCCGCCCCTCGGCCACCTCGGCGCGCAGGTAGCGGTGCTTGGCCTCGACGCGGTGGAGGATCGAATCGCCGAGCTTGACCAGGTCGGGCCAGGCGGCGATGTTGAGCAGCGGCGGGATGAAGTCGGTGGAGAGCACCGGCGCGTTGGAGCCGTAGCCGGCGCGCTGGAGGAGCGCCACCTGCAGCGTCTCGTAGCCTTCGCGGCTCTCGTCGCCGAACAGCAGCCGGCCGCTCAGCTTGCGGATCTCGATCGGCCGCGTGGGACCCCCGAGGTTCTCGTCCGACGCCTCGATCGCCTCGACCTGGTAGCGGAGGTCGAGGCCGCCCGTCCCCCCATCCAGGCCGACGGTGTTGGCCTCGCTCTCGCGCAGCAGGGGGATGGCGAGGTAGACCGGCATCCGGCCGTCGGAGGCGTTGAGCGCTTCCTTGAAGTCGCGCGGGTTCACCCGCAGGTTGGTCGGGAACTGCACCCAGGTGCCGTCGCGCAGCACCGCCTCGCAGCGGCG
>DATBAW010000480.1:0-5620 GCA_036271335.1 Thermoanaerobaculia bacterium | reverse complement strand
CCCGAGTTCACCCAGTTCTACAACGACGGCTTCCGGCCGATCCTCGGCTCCACCAAGCACCCCGCCGCGATGGGGATCAGCACCCGCGTCACCTTCGCGGAGATCTGGGAGATCATCGGCCCGATGTTCCAGGGGGTGATGGCGGGGAAGACCACGACGCTGGTCGACTTCCAACTGGGGCTCGACCGTCACGGCTTCGTCGAGGACTGCTACTTCATCTTTTCCTACAGCCCCATCCGCGTGGAGAGCGGCGACGTCGGCGGAATCTTCGTCACGGTCACGGAGTCGACTGAGCGGGTCATCGGCTCGCGGCGCCTCAAGACCCTGCAGGAGCTTTCCGCGCGGATCCAGAAGGGGGCCACCGCCGAGGCGGCCTGCGAGGCCGCGGCGAGCGTCCTCGGCGAGAACCCGGACGATCTGCCGTTCGCGCTCCTCTATCTCCTCGACACCGGCGGGACGACGGCGACGCTCGCCGGCGCGGCGGGGCTCGAGCCGGGAGACGCCGCGGCGCCGTTGCGGATCGACCTCGACGGGGTTCCGCCCTGGCCCTTGGCGGCCGTCCTCGCGACCGGCACGATGCGGATCGTCGAGGAGCTTCCCGGCGTGGTGGGCTCGCTGCCGGCGCAGCGCGCGGCGGTGATCCCCATCGCGCAGCCGGGGGAGGGGAAGCCGGCCGGCGTGCTGGTCGCCGCGATCAGCCCTCGGATCCTCCTCGACGAGAAATATCTCAGCTTCCTCGATCTGGCCGCCGGCCAGATCGCCACCGCCATCTCCAACGCCCGCGCGCTAGCCGAGGCCAAGGCGCGCGTCGAGGCGCTGGCGGAGCTCGACCGCGCCAAGACGGCCTTCTTCAGCAATGTCAGCCACGAGCTGCGGACGCCGCTGACGCTGATCCTGGGGCCGGCGCGCGACGCGCTCGGCGAGGCCGCCGGGCTGCCGCCCGCCGACGTCGAGCGCTGGGATCTCGTGCATCGCAACGCGCTCCGGCTGCTCCGGCTGGTCAACGCGCTGCTCGACTTCTCCCGCATCGAGGCCGGCCGCGTCGAGGCTTCCTTCGCGCCGGTCGATCTCGGCACGCAGACGCGCGAGCTGGCCAGTGCCTTCCAATCGGCGATCGAGCAGGCCGGCCTCCGCTATACGCTCGACGTCGAGACGTTCGCCGAGCCGGTGTTCGTCGATCGCGACCTGTGGGAGAAGATCGTCCTCAACCTGCTCTCCAACGCGTTCAAGTTCACGTTCACCGGCGAGATCGAGGTGACGCTTCGCCGGCAGGACGGCCGTGCCGTGCTGACGGTCCGCGACACCGGCATCGGCGTCGCTCCCGAGCAGCTCCCGCGGCTGTTCGATCGTTTCCACCGCGTGCCGGGAGCGCGCTCGCGCACTCACGAGGGGAGCGGCATCGGCCTGTCGCTGGTTCAGGAGCTGGTCGATCTCCACGGCGGCACCGTGACCGCCGAGAGCGTGGTGGACCGGGGCACCACGTTCACGGTCGCGCTCTCCTTCGGCACCGCCCATCTGCCCGCGGATCGCCTCGCGGCGCGCGCGCCCGATTCGACGGCCCTCGGCGCCGGTCCCTTCGTGCAGGAGGCGATGCGCTGGGCTCCTGACGCCGGAGTGGACGCCGGAGCCAGGGCCGAAGCGGTCGACCCGGCGCCGGCCGCAACGGGAGTGGGGCGCGTGCTGCTCGCCGACGACAACGCCGACATGCGCGAGTACGTGGCGCGGCTGCTGCGTGGGCGCTTCACCGTGGAGACCGTCACCAACGGCCTCGCGGCGCTGGAGCGGGCCCGAATCTCTCCTCCCGACCTCATCCTCGCCGACATCATGATGCCCGGGCTGGACGGCTATCAGCTGCTCGCGGCCCTGCGCGCCGGCGAGGCGACGCGCGGCATCCCCGTCATCTTCCTTTCGGCGCGCGCGGGGGACGAGGCGCGTATCGAGGGTCTCTCCGCCGGCGCCGACGATTACCTGGTCAAGCCGTTCTCGGCGCGCGAGCTGCTCGCCCGCGTCGGCACGCATCTGGAAGTCTCCCGCCTGCGCGTCGAGGCCGAACGCGCCCGGGCGCGGCTCTACTCGCAATTCATGCAGGCGCCGGTGCCGGTGTGCGTCCTCAGCGGGCCCGATCTGATCTACGACGTCGCCAATCCGCTCTACGAGCAGATGGTCGGCCGTGCGATCGAGACCGGCCGGCCGATCCGCCAGATGTTCCCCGAGCTGCCGCACGACGCGCCGGTCTTCCGGATGCTCGAAGGGGTCTATACCAGCGGCGAGCCGTTCGTCGCCGACGAGTACCGCGTGCCGCTCGACCGCCGGGGCGACGGCACGGTCGAGGACGTCATCTTCAAGCTCACCATCCAGCCGATGCGCGACGAGGCCGGCGAGGTCGTCAGCGTGATGGCGATCGCCGTCGACGTCACAGCGCAGGTGGCCGCGCGCCGCGAGGTCGAGGCCGCCCGCAAGCTGCTCGAGACAGTGGTGAACCAGATGCCCGCGGGAGTGATCATCGCCGAGGCACCTTCAGGCCGCACGCTGATGGCCAACGAGCGCGTGCGGTCGATCCTCGGCGCGCCGGCGCTGCCGACGCGGTCGGTCGACGACTTCGCCGCCTACCGGGCCGTGCACCCCGACGGCAGCGCGTTCCAGGCCGACGAATACGCGCTGACCCGGGCGCTCGCCGGCAAGGTCGTGCTCGACGAGGAGATCCATTACCTCCGCCCGGATGGCACGCGGCTCATCCTGTCGGCCAGCGCCGGGCCGGTCTACGACGCGGACGGCCGGATCGTCGCGGCGGTCAACGCCTTCTCGGACATCAGCGACCGCAAGAGCGTCGAGGAGCGCAACCAGCAGCTGCTCGTCCTGGAGCGCCAGGCGCGCGCCGACGCCGAGGTGGCCAGCCGTTCCAAGGACGAGTTCCTCGCCATGCTCGGCCACGAGCTGCGCAATCCGCTGGCGCCGATCGTCACCGCCCTGCAACTGATGCGGCTGCGCGGCGACGAGACCCTGGTCAAGGAGCGCACGGTCATCGAGCGCCAGGTCCATCACCTGATCCGCCTCGTCGACGACCTGCTCGACGTCTCGCGGATCACCCGCGGCAAGGTCGAGCTCAGGCGCGAGCGGATCGAGATCTCCGAGGTCGTCGCCAAGGCGATCGAGATGGCCAGCCCGCTGATCGAGCAGCGGCAGCACCGGCTCACCGTCGACGTGCCGCGCCAGGGGCTCGCCGTCGACGCGGACGCCGTGCGGCTGGCCCAGGTGGTGGCCAACCTGCTCAACAACGCCGCCAAGTACACCGAGCCCAACGGCGCCATCGCCATCCTCGCGGCGCGCGAAGGCGACGAGATCGCCCTCCGCATCCGCGACACCGGCATCGGGTTGAGCGCGGAGATGCTGCCGCGCGTCTTCGACCTCTTCGTGCAGGAGCGTCAGGCGATCGATCGCGCACAGGGGGGGCTCGGCCTAGGCCTGGCGATCGTCCGCGTCCTCGTCGAGCTCCACGGCGGCACGGTCGAGGCGCGCAGCGAGGGGCATGGCCAGGGGGCCGAGATGCTCGTCCGGCTGCCCGCCGCCGAGGCCGGCGACGATCCTTCGCCGGCGAGCCCGGCGAGGGTGGAGGCCGGGATCGCCGCGCTGCCCGGCGCCCTCCGCGTCCTCGTCGTCGACGACAACCTCGATGCCGCCGAGCTGCTGGCGACGAGCGTCCAGATGATGGGGCACCTCGCTCGCGTGGCCCACGACGGACCTGCCGCGCTGCAGCTCGCGGCGGAGCTCCGGCCCGACGTGGCGCTGCTCGACATCGGCTTGCCGGTGATGGACGGCTACGAGCTCGCCCGCCATCTGCGCGCGCTGCCGGGGCTGGAATCGATCCGGCTGATCGCCGTCACCGGCTACAGCCAGGAGGCCGACCGCGCCGAGGCCGCCGCCGCCGGCTTCGAGCGGCACCTCGTCAAGCCGATCCGGCTCGAGCAGCTCCGGGAAGCGCTCGGCGCGCCGAACCCGAAGGGAGAGCCATGACCGTCGCCGAAACCGAACGTCTGACCCTGCGCCGGCTCACCGCAGAGGACGCGCCCTTCATGCTGGCGCTGCTCAACGAGCCCTCGTTCCTGCGCTTCATCGGCGACCGCAAGGTGCGGACCCTCGAGGACGCGCGCTCCTATATCCTCAAGGGGCCGGCCGAGATGTACGAGCGTCATGGCCACGGTCTCTACCTGACGTCCTTGAAGCCGGAAGGCACGCCGATCGGGATGTGCGGCCTGATCAAGCGGGACGGGCTGGACGACGTCGACATCGGGTTCGCGTTTCTCCCGGGCTTCTGGGGCAAAGGCTACGCCTTCGAGGCGGCCTCGGCGGTGCTCGCCTACGGGCAGGCCGGGCTGGCCCTCCGGCGGATCGTGGCGATCACCGCGCCGGACAATCAGAGCTCGATCCGGCTGCTGGAAAGGATCGGCCTGAAATTCGAACGTTTGATCCGGCTCAACGGTGAAGGGCCCGAGCTCAATCTGTTCGCCTGGGAGAAGACGGAATGACCGATCTCGCCGATCTCTTCGGGCCGATCGACATCTACCTGTTCGATCAGATTTCGCGTGGGCATATCCGTCCCGGCGTGACCGTGTTCGACGCCGGCTGCGGTGGCGGGCGCAACCTCGTCTTCCTGCTGCGCGAGGGATACGAGGTCTTCGGCGTCGATCCCAATCCCGAGGCGGTGCGGGCGGTGCGCTCGCTCGCCGCCCGGCTCGCGCCGCGGCTGCCAGCGGAGAATTTCCGCGTCGAGGCGATCGAGGCGAGCAGCTTCCCCGAGGGTGGGTTCGACGTCGTGCTGAGCAGCGCCGTCCTCCACTTCGCCCGCGACGAGGCGCAGTTCCGCGCCATGCTCCAGGGCTCCTGGCGCCTGCTGAGGCCGGGCGGCCTGTTCTTCTGCCGCCTCGCCTCGTCGATCGGCATGGCCGACCGCATGAAGTCGCTGGGCGACCGGCGCTTCCTGCTCCCCGACGGCAGCGAGCGCTTTCTGGTCGATCAGGAGTATCTGCTGGCGCTCACCGCGGAGCTGGGCGGCTCGCTGGTCGATCCGCTGAAGACGACGGTGGTGCAGGATCAGCGGTGCATGACGACGTGGGTGGTGGGGAAGACAGACGCCTCGGAATGGGACCGGCAGTTCGAGGCGGATGCGCAGGCCGGGAAGCTCGACGCTTTGGCCGAGCGCGCGTTTCGAGCTCATGCCGAAGGTCGATCCACGAAGATTTAAGGCTGCCTTCCGTGCATTCACTCGGCCCGATATGATGAGCCGCTCGTAGAGTCATCCTTCCATGCGCCGCTCAGCCCGCCTCCTCGCGTCGTCCTCCCTCGTCTGGGCCTGTTTCGCCTGGGCCCTTCTCGCGACCGCCGCCGCGGGCCTGGCGCGGGAGACCGGTGTGGCCGTCCATCTCGTGGCCCCCGCGGCCGGCGAGACGCTGGCGGCCGGCGCCACGGCCGAGCTGGCCTGGGTGCCGGGCTCTGGCTTCTCCCGCCTGCGGGACGTCGAGGAGTGGGAGGCGTTCCTCAGCCTCGACGGTGGCGTCACCTATCCCGTGCGGATCACGCCGCATCTGGATCAGGATCTGCGGCACATCCGCTTCCAGGTACCTCC
>DATBAW010000479.1:0-2924 GCA_036271335.1 Thermoanaerobaculia bacterium | reverse complement strand
GCCGGGCGGCAGGTTGCCGGCCGCGAAGAGCGCCTCGGTCAGGTTCTGGAGAGCATCGGACTGCTTCATCTCGAACGGCCGCATGGCGCCGGTGAGAACGACCGGGACGCACGGCTCCGTCAGGTTCGCGTACAGGTACTCGCCGGTGAGCGCCAGGGTGTCCGTGCCGTGCAGAACTACGATGCCCGCCGTGGCCTCCGCCTCGCAGGCGCCGGTGGCCCGCACGGCCTCCAGGATGCGGACGCGGTCCGCCTCGGTCATCACGAGGCTGTCCTTGCTCATCAGCTCGAAGACGTTGACCTCCGTCTCCTCCAGCCGCAGCTCGGCCAGCATCCGCCGCACCAGGGAGCGCCGGTTGGCCAGCTCCCCCGTGTGCTCGTCATAAGTTTTCTCGATGGTCCCGCCGGTGGTGATCAGGGTGACTTTGCGCACGACCCGGGACTCTATCCATGCCGTGGGCTTTTCGCAAAGGTCCAGGTAACGTTTCAGGTCTCTTCGACGCCTGAGCATATGAACATGAAATAACTCATGCTCGGCGTAGGAGAGAGACCCATGAGAATCTGCTTCACGATCCACGGCAGGCGTTATTGCTTCACCATCCCGCTCCTCATCGATCCCTTGTGGCGCCTTCATATCCACGGGCCGGGTCCCGTGGAAGGGCAAGCGGAAGGACCTCAGCCGCAGCCCTGGGTCACCGGCGAAGGCAAGGTGACCGACTGGGCGAAGGATCTCCAGATCCTCGCCAGCGTCCACGCCCTGTCCCACGAGCTGAGTGGCGAGGCGCAGAAGGTGGTTCATGCCGCGCTGGATCAGGCGTTGGCCCGCGTCAAGGCCCAGCTGCCGGAAGGCGCCGAGATCCACGCGGAACATTGAGCTCGAACGGCCGCAGATCCTGGAGCTGAAGCCGCCGCCTGCCGGGCGGCCCTCAGTTCTCCAGCGCCGAAAGCGCCCGGTGGGCCACCGCCGGCACGCTGTCGGCGGCCAGCCGGGTCAGGGCGACGAGGTTGCCGGAGCGGCTGAAGCGGCTGAGCACCTCGGCGGCGGCAAGCCGGACCTGCCAATCGGGGTGGGCCACGGCGCCCCGGAAGAGCACGTCGTCCCCCGGTCCCACACAGGCGGCGAGCGCCTTGTAGACGGCGCGGGCGTCAGTCCCCTTCCCCGGCGTGAGCAGGGCCGAGCGGAGCACGGCGCGCGCCTCAGGTCCGCCGATCTTCCCCAGGCTCTCCAGGACGGCCGGGCGCAGCTCCTCGCGCCCTTCGAGGCAGCGCGCCAGCACCGGCACCGCCTCGCGGTCGCCGAGGAGTCCCAGGGCCCGGATCAACGGCGCCGAGGGGACCACGGCCGCCCGCGCCCGCAGCGCCGGCAACAGCTCGGTCATGCCGCAGCGCACGGCGGCCTCGGCGGCCGGAGCCGAATAGAGCTCGGGCGCCTCCTCCAGCCAGTCGTCCCAGGGGAGCAGCGGCGCCATCCCCTCGATCCGCATCAGGCGCGAGATCACGCCCGGGCGGAACGACGGCTCCAGATCCAGGATCGCCAGGACGACCTCGTCGATGGGACGCCCCAGGAACGCCGAGAGGACCACCCGGTCGGCGTCGTCGACATCCTGCCGGCGGTCGAGGGCATCCTTCACCTCGTCGCGATGGGCTTCCAGGGCCGGCCCGAAGGCCTCCCGGGAAGCGGCGGGAAGACGGAGGTAGAGATCGAGCAGGGCCTCGCCGAGACCGGGGACGCGGACCGTCTCCAGCGACTGGAGAAGGTGCGGAAGCTGCTCGCGCCGCTCCGCCGTCTCGGCCACCGCGGCGAGGAACGCGTCGGCCGGCACGTCCTGCGGAAAACTGGCGGCCAGTTGGAACCCCCAGACCCGGGGCTCGCCGGCGTCGACCAGCAGAGGCGCGATCAGGTCCCGCCGCCGCGCCAGGGCGGACGGGCGCACCGAGGCCACCGGCAAGGCGCTCGCCAGGGTCGCGAGCGCCTCGGCGTCCCAGCCGCTCGCTCCCAGAGCCAGCAGGCACCTTGCGGCGGCGCCGCGCACCTCGGCCGAGCGATCGTGGAGCCGCGCCGACAGGGCCTCGCGGAAGCCGGGAGCCACGCCGACCTCCTCGGGGCGCTGGAGCCCTTCGAGCACGTGGGCGAGCAGGCCGAGCATCGTCTCGTCGTTGATCTCGACCCCGCCCGCCGGCCAGTGCGCCGCCATCACCCGGAAGGCCGCCTCGCCGCCGATCCGCGCCAGCGCCTCGGCCGCCAGCGAGCCGACCAGGGGATCGGTCAGCCGCGCGGCCAGCGGCTCTACCGCCGCGGGCGCCCGCAGGTCGCCGAGGGCCTGCACGGCGGCCATCTGCACCCAGAGATCGCCGGTGAGGAAAGGCACCAGATGCGGGATCGACCGCGCGTCCCCCAGATGGCCGACGGCGAGGATCGCCTCCTGCTGGATGTTGGGATCGGCGTGGCCGAGGATGGCGTGCAACGGCTCCAGCGCCCGCGGATCGCGCAGACGGTCGAGGATGAGCACCGCCTGCAACGCTACGTCCGGATCGGCATCGTGTAGCAGCCGGAGCACGGCCGGCAGGCTCCGCCCCCCGCGCAGCCGCAGGATCTCCGAGCCGGCGCTGCGCAGCACCGCGTCCGCCGGATCGCGAAGATATTCGGTCAGACGGGATTCCGGCAGGACGGTGGCGCCGATGCGCAGGGCTTGCTCGCGGATGCCGGGGCTGGGATTGCGCACCAGCCGCTCCAGGGCCTCGACGCGGCCGTCCGGCGCCATCGTCGGCAGCCGTTCGAGGATTTCGACGCATTCGTCCCAACTGGGAGGCTGATTGGCGATCGGTTCCATAGGGCCTTTATGGGTCAGAGGCTAAGGGTCAGAAGCTGGGTCAGGGGCAGGTCTGGAAGGCGCTGCTGTCGGTGATCGCGGCGGCCGCTTTCCC
>DATBAW010000478.1:0-7670 GCA_036271335.1 Thermoanaerobaculia bacterium | reverse complement strand
CTCCCGTTGTGGGGCGCGCGGGCGCGCGAGCTGACCGGCGGCAACGGCGTCGATCACGTCGTCGAGGTCGGCGGCGCCGGCACCCTCCAGCAGTCGCTCCAGGCCACCCGCTTCGGCGGCACCATCAGCCTGATCGGCAACCTGGCGGGGACGAAGACCGAGCTCCTCCTCACCCACGTCTTCATGCAGAAGATCCGCCTCCAGGGCATCCTGGTGGGGGACCGCGAGAGCTTCGAGGCGATGAACCGGGCGATCGCCCAGAATGGGCTGAAGCCGGTGATCGACTGTGTCTTCCCGCTGGAGGAAGCTCCCGCCGCCTTCGCGCACATGGCGGCGGGGGGGCACTTCGGGAAGATCGTGGTGCAAATTTGAGGAGATCCCCTCGACGGAGGCGGTAGAGACGTCCCAGGTCCTGAACGACACCCTTGCGGAGGCCACGGGGACCGCGGGACGTCTCCGCCGGTGAGTTTGCGCTCCATCTGCCACTTCCGGTGAGAAGGCCACCAACTCAAAGAAGCGAAGGATTCTGTTCTGCCCCGATAAGGCACTGCCACCGCCAACGCCATGCCCTCCGGCGGAGACGTCCCGCGGTCCCCGTGGCCTCCGCAAGGGTGTCGTTCAGGACCTGGGACGTCTCTACCGCCTCCGATGAACGGTTGTGGGGCGTCGTTCGGTCACTTCACCTCGATCGGTCCCTGATCGTTCAGCAGCCCGATCCTGGCGTCCGCCACCTTCTTCTGGAAAGCCGGCACGTCCTCCGCGTAGAGCTTGTTGACGTCGTCCAGGGCCGCCTTGACCGTGCGGTCGGCCTCGTCGAGGTACGCGCTGGTGGTGGGGCTCGGCGCCTCCCAGGCGGAGCCGAGGGCGCGGCGGACGTTCTCGACTTGGCTCAAGGCGGTGGTGTCGTCCTCGATCAGGCCCTTGATGTCCGGCGAGACGTAGAGCCGCCGTTCGACCGTGGTGAGCTTCTTCTGGAGGTCGCGCGCCGAGCTTCGCAGCGCCTTCTCGGCGTCGTCCGGCTTATGGGTGGCGCCGTCGCGGTCGCGCTCCCGGTTGCGGGCGTCGAGCTTGGCGAGGGCCAGGTTGACGTCCTTGCGGGTGGCGTCGATCCGGTTGATGGCATCCGCCACGGCGTCCTGGAGCTGGCCGGCGTGGACGGTGGCGGCGTCCCAGGCCTGCCAGTCGGCCGGGGAGACCTTGAGGGCCGGATCGGGATCGACCTGGATCGTCCCCTTGGCCTCGTGCGAGCCCAGCTTGATCACCACGGTGTAGGTGCCGGGGACCACGTTGGGGCCGCTGTCGCCGCCGGGCCGGACGAACCGCGGCTCGCCCCCCGGGTTGCGGGAGGCCTCGCGGCCGAAGTCCCAGACCACCCGGTTGAGCCCCAGCTTGACCGCCGGCCTCAAGACGCGGACCGGCTTGCCGGCGGCATCGGTGATCCGGATCTCAGCTCTCGCGCCGGCCTCGCCGCCTCTGCGGCCCCCCTCCTCCGGAGCGGCGCCGGCGGCCTCTTCACGGTTGGGGACGTCCTCCTTCGGGGAGCCGGTCGGGCGGTCGGTCGCCGGCTGCGCGGCGGACCCTTGCGCCGAGGCGCGCCGGACCCGCTCGTCCTCCTTGCGCTGCCGCTCCTTCTCCTCGTTCGGCAGCGGCAGGTTCGGGGCGTTGACCGAGAAGGTGATCAGGGCGCCGTAGGCGCGGTTCTCGCCCACGAACTCGCCGGCTCCGAGGCCGCGGACGCCGCCGCGACCGCGGTTGGCGCGGTAGAGCAGCGCCGGCTGCGCGGGGTAGAGGTGGACCGGCTCGGCCAGCGTCGCCGCCGTGACCGCGCGCAGCGGCGTGATGTCGTCGAGCACGTAGAGCGACCGGCCATGGGTGCCGATCACCAGGTCGAGGTCGCGTGGATGGATCTTCAACGCCATCACCGAGGTCGTCGGCACGCCATGCGTCCAGGGCACCCACCGCGCGCCGCCGTCGAAGGAGGCGTAGAGGCCGAATTCGGTGCCGACGAAGAGGAGATTCTTGTCGGCCGGGTCCTGCTCGATCGCCAGAGCGTAGCCGTGGAGGTCCTTGGTGGCCAGGCTCTTCCAGGTCTTCCCCCAGTCGTCGGTGCGGAAGACGTAGGGAGTGAAGTCCTGCCGGCGGTGATTGTCGAAGACCACGTAGGCCGTGGCCGGGTCGCGCGGCGAGGGGAGGATGTTCGGGATCCAGGTGTTGGCCGGCACGCCGGGGACGTTCTTCTCCAGGCTCGCCCAGGTCTGGCCGCCGTCGCGGGTGACGTGCAGGCGGCCGTCGTCGGTCCCCACCCAGATCACTCCCTTCTGCGCCGGGCTGGGGGCGATCGCCAGGATGGTGGTGAAGTTCTCGGCGGCGCTGACGTCGAGGGTGAGGCCGCCGCTCTTTTTCTGCTGCTGCCACTCGGGGTTGTCGGTGGTCAGGTCCGGGCTGATGAAAGTCCAGCTGGCGCCGCGGTCGGTCGATTTGTGGACGTACTGGCTGCCGATGTAGACCGTGCCCGGATCGAACGGGTCGACCGCCACGGCGGCGTTCCAGTTGAAGCGGAGCGGCTTGCGGCCGCTGTCCGGCGCCGGCTGCGGCGGCTGGATCAGCCGGTTCTCGCGGGTCCGCAGGTTCCAGCGCACCAGCGAGCCCCCCTGCGACTCCGAATAGCCCGCCATCGAGTCCTCGGGATCGGGGTGGGTCTCGAAGCCGTCGCCGCCGCCGATGCCGTCCCAGTCCGAATTCGGGATCGAGCCGCGGGTCCAGTCGGAGGAGGGGCCGCGCCAGGCGCCGTTGTCCTGCAGGCCGCCATAGACGTGATACGGGCGGTCCATGTCGACGTCCACGTGGTAGAACTGGCCGAGCGGCAGCGTGCTCACGAACTGCCAGGTCTCGCCGCGGTCGTGGCTGATCGCCATGCCGCCGTCGCTGCCGGTCACCATGTGGTCGGGATCGCGCGGGTCGATCCACATCGCGTGGTAGTCGCCGTGGACCTCGCGCGAGCGGCCGAGGGTCTCGAAGCTGGCGCCGCTGTTGTCGGAGACCTGCAGGCGGGCGGTGAGGCTGTAGAGCCGGTTCGGCCACTGCGGATCGACGCGGAGGTCGGCGTAGTAGAACGGCCGCTCGGCCGTGCGCTGATCGGCGTTGACCGTCTTCCAGCTCTTGCCGCCGTCGCTCGAGCGGATCAGCGCGCTCTTCTCGGCCTCCACCAGGGCGTAGACGATGTTCGGATTCGAGCGCGAGATCGCGATGCCGATCCGTCCGAGGTCCCCCTTGGGCAGCCCGTCGTCCTCGGTGTAGCGCTTCCAGCTCTCGCCGCCGTCATAGGAGACGTAGAGCCCGGAGCCCGGACCGCCCGAGCGGAAGCCCCAGGGCCAGCGCCGGTAGTCCCACATCGCCGCGTAGAGCTTGTTGGGGTTTTTCGGATCGATCACCAGGTCGCCCGTGCCGGTGCGCGGATCGACGTAGAGCACCTTGCGCCAGGTTTTGCCGCCGTCGGTCGTCTTGAACACGCCGCGGTCGGGGTTCTCCCCCCAGGTCTGGCCGAGGGCCGCGACCCAGGCGACGTTCGGGTCGGTCGGGTGGAGCACGACGCGGTGGATGTGCTCGGTCTTTTCGAGTCCCAGGTGGGCCCAGGTGCGGCCGCCGTCGAGCGAGCGGTAGATGCCGTTGCCGATCGACACGCTGTTGCGCGGATTTCCCTCGCCAGTGCCCACCCAGACGATGTCCGGATTGGCCTGGTTGACGGTGATCGCGCCGATCGACGCCACCGGCTGGTCGTCGAAGATGGGCGTCCAGGTGAGGCCGCCGTTGACCGATTTCCAGACGCCGCCGGCGGCGCCGCCGGCGTACATCACGTCGGGATTGGACTCGACGACGTCGAGCGCCGGCAGGCGGCCGCTCATCACGGCCGGACCGATCGAACGGGCCGACAGGCCGGCGAGCAGGTCGGGATCGATCGTCTCGGCAGCCCGGGCGGGGCCGGCGGCGAGAGCGAGCAGGGTGGAGACGGCGATGGTAGCGAAGGCGGATCGGATCAGATGGTGACGCATAGGATTTTCCTCCGAACGCGATATAGCGCAGGCGCGATCGGTGCGTCAAATGTAAGGAATGTAAGGGGGGCCGCGAGACCGTAGGGGCGCAGCATGCTGCGCCCACATCCCAGCGACGGAGAGGAAGCGGGCGCAGCATGCTGCGCCCCTACGGAAAAAGCCCTACATCGTCACGGTCGAACCGTCGAACCGGGTGAAGGTAAAGCCGTGGAAAGTCTCGTTGTAGCTGGCTCGCTGGTCGCGCAGGATGCTGATCGCGAGCGCCTCGCCGGCGGTCAGCGCCTCGCGCGCGTCCGAGCGCCAGTTGACGCCCGCCAGGTTGCGGCCGGTCGCGATGTTGGATGCCAATTTGTTGAGCTCGCCCCCCACCGTCAGCGGCGCTCCCTGGTAGTGGAGCAGCGAGAGGCCGTCCGCCGTGGGCACGACCGGCTTCAGGATCACGAATTTCTCGTCGAACATCGCCTTCAGGATCGTCACGCAGGCGCCGGCCACCGTGGCATGTCCCGCGATGTAGGAGGGGTGAGTGGGGCACCCTTCCGGATAGGCCTGCGGCAGCAGGTAGGTGCCGAACCGGCTGAACACCTGGTCGAGCGCCGGAGAATTGAGCTGCCTGGCTTCGATCACCCCGGGATAGCGGTTATGGAGCCGCTGGTTGTGCACCAGCCCTCCCCACGCCTCGGGGCGCAGGCGGCGGTGGACCTGCCACTTCTTGTGCCAGGCCACCTTGAGGGCCCGCGTGGCGACCTCGCACATCAGCCCCTGAATGTAGGGGGCCCCGAAGGTGGTGTAGCCGGCCTGGGTGAGGTTGTTGAGATAGGGATTGCCCGGATTGAGCGGGCAACCGATGCCGTCCGCCGTGGCGTCGTCGTTGGGCACGGTGAGCAGGATCAGGCAGGCGCTGAAAAAGGCCTGGAGGGGGGTGTCCAGGTGGATCCAGGTGGCGAGATCGCGGCCGTTGCGGATGTAGCGCCGGTCGGAATCGCCCTGGCCGGCGTACGTCTCGGTCAAGGCGCCGTTCTGGGTCGCCAGCCAGCTGTCATAGGCCGTGAGGTGATCGGTGTCGGAGAGCACGGTGCGCATCCTGCGCTCGACGAAATCGGCGCCGAACGGGGTGCTCAGCCACATGAACTGCGAGAGATAGGGACCGTTCAGGGCGCCCGGCAGGGGGTCGCGGAACAGGGTGCGCGGCAGCACCTTGCCGCCGACCTTGGCGCCCTTGAAGTCGGCGCCGAAGCGGTTGAGGTCGACGACTGCGGCCGCGGCGGTGGGATCGGTCCCGTAGTCGAGGAAGTTGACGTCGCGCAGCAGCGCCGCCCAATAGAGCTCCGTCCCTTCGCCCGCCATCTCGGCCGAGGCGAGCAACGGTGGCGCCGGCACGGCGACGGCATAGGAGTCCGCACCCTCCAGATCGAACGCGAGGCCCCCTTGCGGATCGGTCAGCCGCATCGGGCCGGCGATGTCGATGGCGTCGAAGTCGGCCGGCTTGCCGCTGCCGACCGCGGTGAGCAGGCTCTGGTAGCCCGCCGGGTCCACCTCGCCGAAGCTGTTGTGCGCCAGCCCTTTCGAATAATTGGCGATCCGGGTCGCGTAGCGCGCCTCGTCGCCGTTGGTCGGGTGCTGCTTCACCGGCTGGTTCTTCCAGTAGGTGGCCGCGTTCTGACGGAACTGGAAGGAATCCTGGCGGCGAACGTCGCCGACCGCGGCAGGGGGCTTCTTTTTGAGGTCGTCGCTGAAGTCGTCGAGCCCGGCGGCTGAAGCCGCGCTGGCCGTCGTCTCCAGGCCGGTCACACCGGCGGCCAGCGCCGCAGCCGTGGCGCCGAGACCACCGAGGAACCGGCGGCGGCTGACGGCGGGAAGCTCAGAATGCGAGGACGGCTCGGGACGCCGATCGGGACGATCGTCTGTACTCATGGGACTGCACTCCTCCTGATGTAGAGCTCAAGTATAGCCAAAGGCGGGAGGATCGGATGCTGCCCTCAACAAAGTGACGCGCCGGGTGTCTGAAGGGCGAGTGCGCTTCGAAGACTTCGTCCTCCAGTTCGATACCAGCTCGCGCGGTCTCCGCGCCCGGGTGCTCAAATCTCCTTTTGGCGAAGGGGTCGTAGGGTTCTCGCTTCCCACCCTGGCGGGCGGCGATCACCACGCGGGCCCTGCCGGCATCTCGCGCGATATCGCCCACTACGGCGCCGCCGTGGCCTCCGCGGCCCGGCCGCCGGTGGAGATCGGGACCGAGCTCTACCGGTCGATCTTTCAAGGCCAGGTCCGCTCGCTCCTCGACAAGAGCCGGGGCCAGCTCGAGCTCTCGTCCAATCTCGGCCTGCGGCTCAAGATCAAGATCGACCCCAGCGACGAGGAGACGGGGGCGCTCGCCGACCTCCCCTGGGAGCTGCTCTGCGACGGCGAGACCGAGGACTTCTTCGCGCTCTCCCGCCAGACGTCGCTGGTGCGCTACCTCGACGTCCCGCGCTCGTCGCAACCGATCCCGTTCACGGCGCCGCTGCGCATTCTCGCCATCGGCGCCAGCCCGCGCGACCTGCCGCCGCTCGATCTCGACGAGGAGATCCGGCACCTCGAGAACCTGAACCGGAGCTCCGCCGGCGTCGTCGCGGTGGAGGTCCTCCCGCACGCCTCGGCCGGCGCCGTGCGCCAGGCCCTGGCCGGCGATACCTTCAACGTCCTCCACTTCATGGGCCACGGCGCTTTCGACCGCACGAGCGGCGAAGGGATGCTCGCCTTCGAAGGGTCGGACGGCACCGTGGACCTGATGAGCGGCAAGGCGTTCGCCACCAAGCTCCGGGACCTGCGCTCGCTCGGCGTCGTGATGCTCAACGCCTGCAATACGGCGCGGGCCCACCAGGCGGGCGTGAACCCTTTCCGCGGCGTCGCCACCGCCCTCGTATACGGCGGCGTTCCGGCCGTTGTGGCCATGCAGCGGCCGATCTCCGACCGCGCGGCCATCGCCTTCAGCACCGCGTTCTACCGGCATCTGGCGATCGGCGATTCGATCGACGAGGCGCTCACCGAAGGGCGCCAGGCGATCCATTCCGCCAAGCCCGAGGAGTTCGAATGGGCGACGCCCGTGCTCTTCCTCCGCATGCCCGAAGGCAACGTCTTCGTGGCGAAGCCGGCGGCGAAGACCGAGGAAGCGCCGCCGCCTGCGGCGCCCGTGGCGCCCCCGATCGTTGCTCCCGAGCCGGCTCCAGCGCCGGCGAGCCGTGGACCGGCGCTCAAGATCGCGGCCAGCGTGGCGGGAGCAGGTCTGGTGGCGTCGGTGCTCTATTTCACGATCCCGAGGTCGTCCACGCCTCCGATCACGAACCCGCAGGACGTAACCACCGACACCTCGGCGCTGACGACGGATAAAGTGATCGATCCGCCGCCCGATCCGCACACCGGAGCCAGTGGCACAGGAACGAAGATCAACAAGAACACTCTCTCGGGGAAGAGCACCGTTCCCGACTCGCGGGGATCGAATCCGCCTCCAATCGCGCCGCAGCAGAAGCCGCAAGAGCAGCCACAGCAGCAGGCCATCGTCACGCCTTCCACGACGTCACCGGTGCCCGAAAAGGTCCCCCCTCCAGCCCCGGCTCCGAGCGCCGACATCTCCAGCCTTTCGGCGAC
>DATBAW010000477.1:0-22969 GCA_036271335.1 Thermoanaerobaculia bacterium | reverse complement strand
CGAGCGCCTCGGAGAGGTCCGCCGCCGGCTGCGCGAGCATCGGCTGGAGCGGCCGGAAGAGCTGGAGATGGAATCTGGCGAGGCCGGAGCGTCCCTCGGTGAGGACGGCCCGCGCGACCTCCGGCAGCTCGCCCGCCAGCATCAGCGCCCGCCGCACCTCGTCCGCCGGCACCTCCGCGGCCTGGGCGAGCGCCTCGGCCATCAGACCGGCCAGGGCTCCCTGGCGCAAGTCGCCATAGATCAGGCGGATCAGAAACTCCTGCTCGTCGCGGGTCGCCCGGGAGAGCAGGCTGGATAGCTGACGCGACCGTTCAGAGGCCGAGCCGGAACCGGTCGTGCCGCCGATCCGCGCGAAGGCCGCGTCCACCTCGATCAGCGTGAGCAATCCCTCGGCGGCGGCCGAGTCCGGCCGCGCGTTGCGCACCGCCGCGCCGCCGAGACCGATCCGTCCCTGGCGCAGATCGCCGGAGAGGAAGGCCACGGCGATGTCGATCTCCTCGGCCCCCAGCCGCCGCAGGAGGTCGGCCAGCGCGGCGATCTTCTGCGAACGCGGGCGGGTTTCGGCGACGTTGCGGGAGGTGGCGACGAGATCGGCGAGGTTCATTGAATCCGGGTCGGCGAGGGGCGGCCCAGGCCTCACGGCACTGGGCCTTTCGGTTTGCAGGGATAAGGGTCAGAAGCTCTTCAGGATGTCCGCGAGATCCCCACCGATCAGGTAGAGATTGCGGCCCATCGCCTTCTCGGAGGCGCTGCCGGAGCGCGCGGGGCTCTTCTCCACAAAACGGACGGACA
This sequence comes from Thermoanaerobaculia bacterium, assembly GCA_036271335.1. Taxonomy (GTDB): domain Bacteria; phylum Acidobacteriota; class Thermoanaerobaculia; order Multivoradales; family UBA5704; genus DATARR01. The sequence goes on along the minus strand of DATBAW010000477.1, from coordinate 22,177 downwards.
TATCGTCCGTGACGTCACGGTTGTTCACCACGGTCGGGCCGGAGGCGCCGAAGTTGCGTTCCTGCTGGAAGCGAAGGAGCGTTTTTCCGGTGTTGCCGTCCACCACCTCGCCGGCCACCACCGTGCGGGTGCGGCCGGAGCCGTTGGCCGCGTAGCGGGGAGACTGCGATCCCGGCTCCATCGTGAGCACCTTGCCACGGACGACCAGCGCTCCGGAATCAGGGCTGGCGCCTGGCGTCTCGACGTTCACGGGGATCTTCGGCAGCTGCTTCGAGAGGGCCGCCGCGAACGCCGGCGCCGCTTGGCTCAGGACATCCTTGACCGGGGCGTAGTTGCTGTCCCCCTCCTTCGGCAACGGAGTCGACGAGGTGTCGAGCGGCTCGACGACGATGCGGCTGTAATCGGCGAGCTTGAAGGGGGCCACGATCTCGAGCTTCTCGATCTGGCCTCCCCAATGGGAGTACTTGCCCGGGGCCGTCGGGGAAGGCCTGTCAAGGGCCGCCCACAGACTGCCGGGAACCATCAGAAGCGACAGGACTACGACGAAACGGAATGAGGATTTCATGTCAGTCATCTCCAAGGACGAGGGCCCTCCTGAAACCAGAGCGTTTCTCCCTCACGAAATCAGAGATGCTGCAAAAGGTTCGCCAAGTCCTTACCGGGTGGCGACGAGGTCGGCGAGATGCATCGGGAGCTCCAGGCCGGATCGGGCCGGCCCGGAGCTCATGGTATGCCGAACAGGGGACGCGTCAGAAGCTCTTCAGGACGTCCGAGAGGTCGCGACTGATGAAGCGGACATTGAAGGCCAGGGCTTTCTCGTAAGGATCGCCGGAGGAACTGGCGGGGCCCGGGCGCAGGCTGACGTGGATTTCAACGTTCCGGTCGTAGCCCGCCTGGGGACCGCCGGAGACGCCGACACGGCGTTCCTGCAGGAAACGGAGGAGCGTCTTGCCGGTGGTGCCATCCACCACCTCCGCGGCGATCACGGTGCGGGCACGACCGGTTCCGGTGGCGGCATAGACCGGGATGTCCTCTCCCGGTTCCATCGCGAGCACCTTGCCGCGGACGACCAGCGCTCCGGCCTCGGAACCGGCCCCCGGCTCCTCGACCTGGGCGGAAATCCCCGGCAGCGTCGCCCTGAGCATCGCCGCGAAGGTCGGCGCCGTGTGGGCCAGGGCGCTCTGGACCGGGGCATAGGTGCTGTCCTGCGCCTTCGGCAGCGGCGTCGACGAAGTGTCGAAAGGCTCGACGACGATGCGGTTGAAGTCGGCGAGCTTGAAGGGCGCGACGATCTCCAGCTCGTCGACCTCGCCGCCCCAGTGGGCGTACTTGCCCGGAGTCGTCGGGGACGGACGGCTGAGCGTCGCCCACAGACTGCCAGAAGCCATCAGAAGCGAAAGCGGCAAAGCGAAAAGAAGTGTCTTGGCGTTCATGTCAAAAAGCTCCTGGACGAGCCCTCCTCGGCATCAGATCTCCATCATATCTCAGAAATGTTGCAAAACGTTCGCCAGATCCTTGCCGATCGTCCAGAGGTTGCGGTTCATGAGGTCGTCATAGTCGCCGCCGTACGAGCCGACGGCGGAGCGGCGCTCCTGCTGGAAGCGGAGCAGGACCTTGCCGGTGCGCGAGTCGCTGACCTCGCCGCTGATCCCCGTCTTCGCCGCGCCGGCGCCGAAGCCGGCCCAGTAGCGCGCCGCCTGCGAGCCCGGATCCATCTTCACCACCTTGGCGTGCACCACCAGCGCTCCCACCTCGGGCTTCTTCAGCGTCCCGATCAGGACGTCCGGCGGCGAGTCCTCCGCGATGCCGGCGGCCAGCGGCTTCGCGGCTTCCGCCAGCACGCGCTTGACCGGCACGAAGGTGTTGTCCTTCGGGTCCGGCAGCTCGACGCCGGAGGTGTCCAGCGGCTCGACGAGGATGCGGTCGTAATCGGACAGCTTGAACGTCTCCACGACCTCCAGGGAGTCCATCTCGCCATCCCAGTCGGTGTACTTGCCGGGCGTCGTCGGAGTTCCTGTCTTCGTCTTCGCCTGCGCGGCGCCCCCCGGGAGCGCCAAGAGAGCCAGGGCCAGCACGACGCGTATCCAAATTTTCATGCTCGGGTTCCTCCAAAGGCTAAAATTACATCCTTGCTCACGACTTGTCCATGCGCCGGACTCGTTACAATCCCCGACATGGCGGGTCCGGTCGCAGACGAAACAACCTCCTACTACCACCAGATCCTTCCCTATTACGACCGCGAGCTGGCGGACCGCGGCGACGGCGACCTCTGGGCCTGGGCCGCCGCCACGCCACCGGGCTGCCGCGTGCTCGAGTTAGGCGCCGGCACCGGACGCGCCACAACATTTCTGGCCCGCACCGCCGGCCATGTGGTGGCGCTGGAGCTGTCCCCCGAGATGATCGCGGTCGCCCGCCGCCGCCTCGCCGGCGCCGCCAACGTCTCGTTCGTGAACGCCGACATGCGCGCCGCCTCTTTCCGGGTCCGCTTCGATCTGGTGGTCGCGGTGGACGACCCGTTCGTGCATCTGCTCTCGGACGAGGACCGCGCGCTGGCCTTCGCGACGGCCGCCCGCCACCTCGTTCCCGACGGTCGGTTCCTGCTCGACGCGGCCTGGTTCTCGCCCCATCAGCGCCGGCAGGCCGGCGACGCCTCCGGGCTGATCAAAGAGAGCTCCGGCGCCGACGGCCTGGAGATCCGCGAGATCTGGCGGTGCGATCCGCGGACTCGCCTCTGCACCGCCCGATTCGAGTATTCGTGCCGCGGACAGGCCCTGGAGGCCGCCTCGTTCCCCGCCCGCCTCTGGTCGCGCGGCGAGTTGGAGCAGCGCGCCCGCGCCGCCGGCCTGCGGGTGAAGCAGCTCTGGGGCGACTTCGACCGCCGCCCCTGGGAGCCCGCGACATCGCCCCGCCTGATCGCCGAGCTGCGGCGCGACGGGCCTGTGAGCGAGTGAGCGGGCCGCCGAGCCGTTTCAGGCACCGAACCTGCATGAGTTTGATGCGATCGAAGGGCATTTCCGGCGGAGTCGCCAGGATTCTCCCCTTCCTGGACGAGAGTGCTAAGATGAGGTATGGGGCCAAGAGGCTCACACTTCGGGCAGGTCCAGGCGTGAAGACTCCGGAACCGAATCCGATTCGTCGCAGGTCACGATCTCGGAGAGCCCCGCAGGCTACGTAGAAGAAGAAGTCAGGCATTCACAGGGTCGTCACGACCGGATCGGACGACGGGTCAAGAGGAGTCTCGCAAATGGGTAGAAAGCTTTACGTGGGCAACCTGGCCTACAGCGTCAGGGACAGCGATCTGGAGGACTTGTTCGCGGCGCATGGCACCGTGGACTCCGCCCAGGTCATCATGGACCGCGACACTGGTCGCTCCAAGGGCTTCGGCTTCGTGGAGATGAGCAGTGACCAGGAGGCGCAGGCGGCCATCGGCGCGCTCAACGGCAAGGAGCTGGACGGCCGCAACCTGACCGTCAACGAGGCTCGTCCGAAGGAAGAGGGCGGTCGTGGCGGTGGTGGTGGTGGACGGGGCGGCGGTGGTGGTGGCTATGGTGGTGGCGGCGGCGGCCGTGGCGGCGGTGGTGGCTACGGCGGCGGTGGTGGTGGCGGCGGCCGTGGCCGCGGCGGCTACTAGAAGCTCCGCACCCTAGATTCGCTCGAACGACGGGGCGCCTTCCGAGGCGCCCCGTTTGCTTTTGGAGCGAGGCCGACCTTGATCCAACATCCGTGGCCTGCGACCTCACCCTCGTTCCCTCTCCTAAAGAAGAGGGAGGGCCCAACGGGGCCGCGTCGCAGTCGCCCCCCTTCTCCTTTAGGAGATGGGTCGGGGATGAGGTCGCAGGCCACGAACGCTTCCCTTGCCTCCGGCCCTCCACGCGCCTACAGTTACGGCTTTCCACGAGCCGGGAGGCGCCCGATGCGCAGATGGGTCCATAGCCTTTATCTCCAGGTCCTGGTGGCGGTCGCTCTCGGGGCCCTCCTCGGATTCCTCAATCCCACGCTCGGCGCGGCGATGAAGCCGCTCGGCGACGGGTTCATCAAGCTGGTCAGGATGCTGATCGCCCCGATCGTCTTCACGACGGTGGTGACCGGCATCGCCAAGATGGGCGACCTGAAGCGGGTGGGCCGGATCGGCCTCAAGGGGATCGTCTATTTCGAGGTGCTGACCACCTTCGCGCTCGCCATCGGCCTGCTGATCGGCAAGCTCGCGCAGCCGGGCGCCGGCATGAACGTCGATCCGGCGAAGCTCGACACCCGCGCCATCGCCAGCTACACCGCCTCCAGCCACTCGCTCAGCACCGTCGACTTCCTGCTCAACATCATCCCCAAGGACGTGGCGGACGCCTTCGCGCGCGGCGACATCCTCCAGGTGCTCCTCTTCTCGATCCTCTTCGGCGTCGCGCTGGCCGCCTTCAAGGATCGCGGCTCGGTGGTGCTCCACTTCGTCGAGGAGCTGTCGCAGGTGCTCTTCCGGATCGTGGCGATCATCATGCGCCTGGCCCCCCTCGGCGCTTTCGGCGCCATGGCCTTCACGGTCGGCAAATACGGGATCGGCAGCCTGCTCAGCCTCGGCAAGCTGATGGCGACCTTCTACGCCACCAGCCTGCTGTTCGTGCTGATCGTGCTCGGACTGGTGCTGCGCTGGGCGGGGCTCGGCATCTTCCGCTTCCTCGGCTATCTGCGCGAGGAGATTTTGATCGTGCTCGGAACGTCCTCCTCGGAGTCGGCGCTGCCGCTGCTGATGCGCAAGCTGGAGCGGCTCGGCTGCCCGGAGTCGGTGGTCGGCCTGCTGGTGCCGATGGGCTACTCGTTCAACCTCGACGGCACCTCGATCTATCTCACCCTCGCCACCCTGTTCATCGCGCAGGCCACGAACACCCACGTCACGCTGGGCCAGGAGCTGGAGATCCTGGCCGTGCTGCTGCTCACCTCGAAAGGAGCGGCGGCGGTGACCGGCGGCGGCTTCATCACGCTCGCGGCGACCCTCTCGGCGGTGGGCAACATCCCGGTCGCCGGCCTCGCCCTGCTGCTCGGCATCGACCGCTTCATGTCCGAGGCGCGCGCGATCACCAACCTGATCGGCAACGGCGTGGCGACCGTCGTGGTCTCGCGCTGGGAGGGCGAGCTCGACCTCGATCGCGCCCGCCGGATCCTCGCGGACGTCGAGACGGTAGACGAGGGAGAAAGCCGAAAAAATGATGTAGGGGCGCAGCATGCTGCGCCCTCGACGTCGCCGTAATGCTGCGCCCTCGACATCGCCGTAATGCTGCGCCCTCGACGTCGCCGTAATGGGGAAAGGGCGCAGCATGCTGCGCCCCTACGAGCCTCCTACGGCGTGACGACCGTCACGTTCGTCGAGCCGGTCACCGACGGCGGATTGGTGCCGGCGGAGATCGTGATCGGGCCCGGCGCGGCGGTCGCCCCCGGCAGGAAATCGGCCGTGGCGGTGCTGTCGCTGCCGTTCGCGGCGGGCTGCACCACGGTGACGTTCTCGAAGCCTCCCACCGCGTTGCCGCTGGCGTCCCGGGCGCTGAACACGGCGACCGTGTTAGCGCTCACCTGGCCGACCAGCCGCGTGAAGTGCGCCGTGACGTGAACCGTGCCGCCGGGCATCACCGTCAGATTGTCCACGCTCACCGTGATCACGTCCGGCAGGGCGACGTCGAACCGGAACGGCGCCTGGCGGCTGAAGCCGTTGCTGCCGCCGGTCGTGTTCAGCGTCGCGTTGACCGACGCGGCGCCGATCGTCTTCGGGCTGGTGAGGCCGGCGGTCGCCGTGTGATCGATCCCGATCGGCACCGGCGCCGGCGGGAAGGTGCCCGCGGTCGAGGTGAAGGTGATCGTTCCGGTACTGATCGAGGGCGAGACGGCGACGGTGAACAGGGTGACCGTCTGGCCGTCCGCCGGCGCCGAGACGGGGGGCGAGACGAAACGGATGACGTCGTTCGCGCTCGGCGCCGTGAAATTGATTTGAAGCTGGGCGGAGACCGTCGGCGCGCCCTTCACCACCGCCGACACGACCGCCGTCGCCACCTGCTGCGAGCTCTGGAGGATGGCCAGCGCCCGACCGTCCGAGGCGGCGGTGACGTCGACCGTCGTGACTCCGGCGGCCCCCACGAAGCTCCCGCTCGAGGTCGTGAACGTGATCACCCGTTTGTCGGCGTCCGAGTCGGCGGCGATCCTGGCGACCAGAGTCAGCTGGGTGAGACCGTCGGCGGGGATCGACGTGGCGCCCCCCAGGACCGACAGGCTGAGCGCTCCCGCCACCTGCGGCGCCGTGGGCGAATAGTTGCTCTCCTTGTAGCAGCTCCCCACGCCGAGCCCGGCGATCACGATCAGCAGGAGAGCCGAGTGCCTGATTCGATTCATGACTTCATCCATCCTGACTTCATTCATCCTGACTTCATTCATCCGCGCTCAACCGATATGGATCACGACGCTGTCCGGGATCCTGATCCCCGACGAATCGGTGATCGTCTGATCGATCTCCACCAGCGCCAGCGGCGCGGTGCCGCTGGCGCCGCGCTGCAACAGGATGCGGGTGAGGAACACGCCGTCGGCCTGCGTCACGGTCTCGCTGCGCCGCACCGTCTTGGTGGGCTTGCCGGCGCTGTCCTGAAACCAGACGTCGTTGTCGGGGTCGAGGAAATACTCCACGACGATCGCCTCGCTCGCCAGATTGCTGCGCAGCGTCTGATGAAAGTCGATCCGGCGCGGCAGGGTCGTCGGGTTCGGCGTCGCGGTGAGATGAGCGCGGATCTGGATCGCCATGGGTCTGTTTTTCCTCGCCGCCTCAGAAGAGCCCACCAAGGCCCCCCTGGAAGGCTTTCGCGACGTTGAGATCGAACGACAGGCTGAGATAGTAGCTGGCGCTCATCGTGAAGCTGCTGACCAGCGGATTGCGGTCCTTCTTCTGAAAGATCAGGGCGCCGGCGCTCAGACGGAACGAATTGGTGATGCGCAGGCCGGCGCCGAGCACCAGCGACTGGCTCCCGAACAGATCCTTGCGGGTCTGCGGCGCGCCGGAGCCGCCGTCCGCGAGGCTCTGGACGGTGAGGCCGAGGGTGTTCGAGAAGCGCCGCGTGAAGGTCTGCCGGAAATTTCCCAGCTGCGCGAGGTTGGCGTCCTTGTTCACCGGCCGCCAGTAGAAGTTCATCCCCACGTAGGTGGCGCTGGTCTTCAGCTCGGGAGCGGTGAGGATGCCGGCGTCGGCGCTGATGTAGTTGGTCTGCGAGGTGGCGAAGTTGCCGGTGGTCGAGCCGTCGACCACCTCGACCCCCGAGGCTTCGAGCTTCACCTTGTCGGCCAGCTGATCGAGGGCCGTCGAGCGCTCGACGAGACTGGTCTCGAGGTTCTCGGCGAGGCCGCTGAGGGTGAACGCCAGGTTGGCCGCCCGCGGCAGCGGGCCCGTCGCCGGATCGGTCAGATCGCGCAGCGCCTTGGCGTCGTCGGCGCTCACGGGCGTCTTGAGCGCGATCGCCGGCGGCGTGGCGATCGCCATGTGCACCAGGCCGGCGAGCGCGGTGAGCGACTGGGACGAGGCCGCGTAGCTGTTCGCCAGGGACGCGGCCTGATCCGGGTCCTCGAGATTGGGCGGCGGCGCGCCCGGCGCGCGTCCGAAGGCGGTGAGGAACAGATGCTCGTCGTCCGCCTGGGCGAGCGCCACCGCCGCCGTGAGGTCCCGGCTGGCGAGCCTTTCGCGCAGCCCGGGCTGGGTCGGCGCCTCGGCCTCGAGCTGGCTGAGGAGGTGCGCCAGCGCGACGCTGTCGGGCACCGTCTTGAGCGCCTGCTGGAAGGCGAGCTGCTGCTGGCTCAACGGCGGGATGCCGGTGCGCGCGTCTCCCTCGACGATCCGGTCCCGCCGCCGCTGCGGATCGAGGACGCCCTGGACCAGGCTGTGGAACTTGCCCGAGCCCCGCAGCTCGTCGTAGCCGGGAGTGGTGTCGAAGACCGTGCCCTGGACCACCGCGACGTCGGCGCCGGCGGCTTCGAGCAGCCGGTGATAGAGGTCGGTGCGCAGCATCAGGCTCTGCTCCGCCGTGAGGTCGCCGGAGGTCACCTTCGCCAGCCCCTGGTCGAGCACCTCGCGCGCCTTGGGCTTGAACGCCGCCGCGAGGTCCTCCGCGATCTTGGCGCGGCGGCGGAAGCAGAAGGAGTAGTAGCGGTCGGCCTGGAGCGGCGGCAGGATGACGCGGAAGGTGGTGCCGTCGAGCCGGCCGGCGACCGGCGTCGCCGGCAGCCATCGGGCGTTCGCGGGCGCCAGCAGGTTGCAGTTGGCGTCCACCGAGAGATCGGCGGTGGTCGAGACGGCGTACTGCACCGAGACGTCCGTGCTCCCCGCCGGCACCGTGCCGCAGATCCGGACCGGCACGTCGAACGGCAGGACCCTGTCGAACGTCCCCGCGCTCAGATTGACGCTGACCTCGGCGAACCCGGTGTCCCCCGTCGGCGGCGTGCAGGGGTTCGGCGCCTGCGCCAGCGCGCCGGCGGACAGACCCGCCACCGCCAGCAGGAAGATGCCCAGCCGTGAGACGCCGCGCGACCGCGCGAGAAGCGTTGAGCCCAGTCCTGCCATGGACGCGCGTCCTCCCCAGGAAGCAAGTGAATCGGGGCCGTAGCTTACAGGTGGGCGGTGCTTCCGGCAATACCGGGCGGGTCGGGTCGTAGCGCTTCAGCGACTCTTTCCAGAAAGGGGAGGCTCGCTGGAGCGTGCTCCCAACGAACCCGGAGCTCGTCGGCGAAGCGCGAGTACCACTCGGCTAGTGACTTTGCTTCTGGCAAAAGAGACTCATCTACCGAGACCAGGACTTTCGACATCTCCAGGAGCACAGGCGGAAGGCGGTCTACGCTCTCCAGGAGCACCAGCCGGGCCAGTAGATAGGCATTGGCGTCCAACTTGAGATCGGTCGAGAGCGGCGTCCTGGCTGAGGCCAGCCGCTTGACCCACCGTCCTATTTCCTTGATCTCGTGATCGATGCGCGCTCTGCGCGAGCCTTCTACCCATCGGCACGTTGGTGCTGGGAGAGAACCGGGTTGAAGCGTTCGCCCCCGAGTCTCCGCGCGCAGCCGCTCGATCGCCTCGTTAGTAAGCGCAAGGCAGTTGCCCTCCTCGCTGCCTACGACTTTCCTGGCATTCTCGGGAGATTTGAAGAAGGTATGCGGCAGCCGTCCAAGCTCATCGATCAATCCGATTTCGGCGACAAGGCCTGGAGTCATGCCTGGATTGTGGACAACGATAAAGGACGCGGAGCGGATCAGGGTCCGAACGTCATCCTCCCAGTTGGCGCCAGACTCGATGCGAAAACCCATGGCGCTTTCATCGATCTCCCCAGCATCTCGCTCCAGCGGCCCGGAATCGATCGGATTGGACACAAATACCAGAGGGATGGGCGACAGCTTCTGGACGAGACGCTTCCTCTCGAAGGTTTCACTCAAATCGGTGCCTGTGACAACCATTACAGTTTTGAAATAGGCCGGCCGGAACGCGAAGCCCCGCAGGAAGAGAACGAACCCCGTCTTTCCCTCGATGACCTCGCGGAACAGCGTTTGCGTGCGCCGTGCCGCGCTGTATTTTTCCTCCAGATGCTCCATGATCATGCGAAAGAGATTCAACCGGCCGCGCTCCAAATCCGATCTCTCAGCGGGTGTACGGAAGTCGGAGGCGCCCTCTCTGATAAATTTTCTAAGGTGAAAATCGAGAAGGCTCACCTCCTCATTGAGAAGAGAGGGCACGTGCCAACCAGGATCGATCGCCATGGGGCCTTCTCCCGCAAGGAAACTCTTTTCCAAGCCCTCGACCTGCTCTCTTGCTTGACCTGCCAGGTCGAAGGGATCTCGCTTTTCCCTTGCATCTTCATCTCGCGGGCGGGAATCATCCCCTGCCTTTGCGCGGGTTCGCCTCGGTTGCTCCTCAGCCGCAGGCTTCCCGATTCCCTCTGCGTTCTCGTCGAGATAAAGTTGCGCCAGCGCTGCCTGAGACAGGGACCATGAATCCATGTCAGGCCACATGTCAGCTGGCAAAGTGAGCGCTTTCTCCAGGCAATCGATCGCGCGCGCCCGGTTGCACTCTGGCTCTTGCCGGACCCTTCGCTTGTACGCTTCGGCAAGATGCGTCTGGGTTTCGATCCATGCTCCTGGGTCTCCTGATTCCGGCCACAACTCAAGGACTGCTCTCAGAACGGCGATGGATCTCTCAATATTTTCGCCTTGGTCCCCCACCGCGCGCTCCAGGTATGCGACTCCCAAGAACCGATTCGACAGAATCCATGAGCTCGATCCCGAGGAAGGGCTCAGTACCTCCAGAGCCGACTCTAATGCAGAGATTGCAGCTTCGACGTTCTCTTTCCGCTCGCCGCCGACGCGCTCCAGGTACGCTTGACCGAAGGCCACTTGGAGAGACGCCCACACCTCACGAGACGAATCCCGGGAAATGCCGTCGATAGCAATATGAAGTGACTCCAGCGCACGCTCCAGATTGTCGCCACGATCACCATGCTCACGGAACAAATATGCCGGACCGCGATGATAGTGAGCCCGGAACCATTCCTCTGGGGTCGTTTCGCGCGTATACACGGAAAGTGCGCTCTCCAGAGATCCGGTCGCACATTCCAGGTTCTCGTCACGAGAACCGGCGCGACGCGTGCGATAAAGCCCGCCGAGGAGCAGGTGGGCCGCGGCCCAATCCAACGGTTGCGTCTGGGCCCGCAGGGTCCGCAACGCGTCCTCACACGCCTGGATGGCCTCCTCCACGGCTGAATCGAGCCCCGATTCACTCAGACTGCTACCGCGCTTGAGATTCAGAATGGCGCAGACGTCAGGCGACGTCTCTTGGCTCACTCCCTTGAGCGCCGCAGCGTAGACGCGAGCGCTCTCCACCAGCGCCGATGGTCCACGCCACAAGGCTGACAGTTCGAGCGCCCCCGCCAGTTTGAAGTGGCAGGCCAGCCACTTGGAAGGCTCGTATTGATCGAACGGAAGCTCTAGAGCCTTCTGAAAAGCAGCGATGGCGGCTTCGCCATGAATCGTCGCATTTCCGATGCCGCTCTCTACGGCTCCCACGTGTGTGGCGCCTACGTTGCATTGAGTGTCGATCCATTCACCAGGAGTTTGCTCAGGAGTGAAGACGGTAAGAGCTGCTTCGTAAGCACCCAGGACCTTTCTGAACGACTCATCGGTGAATTGTCCGGAGACGGAGGTGGCAAGGGATGCTGCCATCGTTCCAAGAAGACTCGCCCAGAGCATAGGGTTCTCGTCACGGCTCACCTGATGAAGTGCCTCTTCTGCTAAGAGTGCTACCTGCGCGGGCTCCCTTTCGCCTTTCAGCGCCTCGATCAGACTAGCGAGCGATGACGATGTACCGTCCATACCGTTTCTCCTTCGGCGTTGACACTGGCGGGGTTGTGGACGTTATAGTGCATGAGTTTGCACGAACCGAGCTGAGTCCTGCAAGGAGAGCCGACGATCATGAAGCTCCAGATCCGCCTGTCGCACCCCGTCCTCGTGGTCGTCCTCGCCAGCCTCGCCGCCGCAGCGGCCGCCCAGGCCCAGACCGCGCCAGCCGCGACAGGCGAGCCGATCGCGCTCGCGCTCGACGCCCGCGACGTGGCGCAGCGGATCCTCCACGTCAGCAGCGAGATCCCGGTCGCGCCGGGTCCGCTCACGCTGCTCTATCCGAAGTGGATTCCCGGCGAGCACGGCCCCACGGGTCCGCTGGTCAACCTCGTCGACCTGCACCTCTCGGCCGACGGCAAGGAACTCTCCTGGGAGCGCGATCCGATCGAGATGTACGCGCTCCATCTGGTGATCCCGGCCGGCGCGACGCGGCTCACTGCGAAGGCCGATTTCCTCGTTCCCGGCGAGGGCTTCTCCTCGGGACCCGCGGCCACGGAGGCCCAGGCGGTGATCAGCTGGAACACCGTCGCCCTCTATCCGCAGGGAGTGTCCGCCGAGGCGCTGCGCGTCGCGCCCTCCCTTCTCCTCCCTCCGGGCTGGACCGTCGCGACGGCGCTGGTGAAGCAGGGCGAAGACGGCGGAGCCACGCGTTTCGCGCCGGTCTCGCTGGCGACCCTGATCGATTCGCCGTTGCAGATCGGTGCGCACCGGATCGATCTCGATCTCGGCGAGCACGGCGGCGCCCGCCATACCCTGTCGATCGCCGCCGACCGCGCCGCCGACCTCACGGGCGCGGACGAGCTGACGAAACCGATGGGGCGCATCGCCGCCGAAGCCATCGCTCTCTTCGGCGCCCGCCACTACAACTCGTATCACTGGCTGCTCTCGATGTCCGATCACATCGAGCACTTCGGGCTCGAGCACCACGAATCGAGCGAGGATCGCGTGGAGGAGGAGACCCTCGTCCAGGACGCCAACAAGCGCTCGCTTCCCGGCCTTCTCGCCCACGAGTTCGTGCACTCCTGGAACGGCAAGCACCGGCGTCCCGCGGGGCTGCTGTCGCCGGACTACCTGCAACCCATGCAGGGCGCGCTGCTCTGGGTCTACGAGGGGCTCACCGAGCATCTCGGCCTCGTGCTGCCGGCCCGCGCGGGTCTCTGGACGCCCGAGTACTACCGCGAGCAGCTCGCCGCCCTCGCGGCCGAGCTCGACACCCGCACCGGCCGCGACTGGCGTCCCCTGGGCGATACGGCGGTGGCCGCCCAGATCCTCTACAGCACGCCGAACGACGGCCGCGCTCGCCGGCGCAGCACGGATTTCTACGATGAATCGGTTTTCCTCTGGCTCGACGTCGACACCCTCCTGCGCGAGCATTCGAAAGGAAAGGTGACGCTCGACGACTTCTGCCGCCGTTTCTACGGCGGCGCCAGCGGAGCGCCCTCCGTGATCCCCTATGATCGGGAAGACGTCGTGAAGACCCTCAACGTGCTGGTGCCGTTCGACTGGGAAGGGCTGTTCGCCGCGCGTGTCGACCGCATCGCGCCCCGCCTGCCGATGTCAGGCGTCGAGCGCGCCGGCTGGCGGCTGGTCTACAACGACAAGCCCAACGACGTGATGGCGGACGACGACTCCCGCCGCGAGAGCCACGACTGGCGATTCTCGCTCGGCCTGCTCGTCGACAAGGACGACGTGATCAGAGAGGTCCTGCCCGACTCTCCGGCGGGCCGGGTGGGGATGAACGCGGGAGAGAAACTGCTGGGCATCGGCGGTCACGTCTACTCGCCGCGAGCCGTCGAAGCGGCGCTCGCCGAGGCCAAGGGAGGCACCGCCGCCATCGAGGTCGTCACCGCCAACGGCGACGCCCTCCGCATCCATCCGCTCGACTACCACGACGGCCCCCGCTACCCCCACCTCGAAAAGATCGAAGGGAAGCCGGACGTGCTCGCGGAAATCCTGAAGGCGCGGGTGAAGTAAGACTAAGCCTGGGGCTTCATTCTGGGCACGACTGTTGCTCTTTGAGTTTCCCCGGCCAGAAGGCCCAAGGAGGAGACGATGCGAATCTCGAAGAGCTCGATCCTTTGCACGCTGGCCACCGCGGCGGTCCTGATCCTTGTCGCGATGCGATCCTCGGCGCAAGGCGATGCGAAGAGCGTCAACGCCAATGGAGATGGGGACGGCAAGGTCTGCGTCGGCGTGATGTACACGATCCGCGCCGGTCACGAGGACGAGGCCGCGAATGACCTCCGACAGTTGGCCGTCGAAACCCGGAAAGAGCCGGGAAATCTCCTCTACGTCGCCCACCGTTCGATCGAGGACCCTCGCAAGTTCCTGATCTATGAGCAGTACCGCTCCCAGGCCGACTTGGAGACGCACCGAGCCAAGGAGTACTTCCAGCGCTACTCGGTCGACGGCCTGCAGAAGATCGCCGAGAGCCACGTCACTGGAACCTACAGGCCGCTGTAGCGCGAGTCCCTTCCCGCAGGAAACTGCAGGCGGCAGGAATCAGGAGGAGGTGCGGACGCCACTCCTCCTGCCGAGAACCGCTCCCCCAACTCAGAGGTAATTACAGTCGGCGTGCCAGGTATCGCAGGGCGCGACACCATGATTCGCAAAGGCCTTCGTACCCGCGGGGCACGTGCAGACCGCATCCGGATGGCCGGAGCAGACGGCGGGAGCGCAGTAGGGGAAGTTCAGGGCCTGGGCGGGACGGACGAAGAGGCTACAGGCGCAAACCCCCAGCATCCCCGCGAGCATCAGAAGCTTTCTCGTCATGACATCTCCTTTCGGGAGAACGGCGTTCAGAAGGTAAGGTGCGCCGAGCGGCCGGCGGTGAGCCGCACCTCTACCCGAATCGCGTATAATTCTCGCGTATATACACGAAGGCACTGGTATGGCGAGAACAGGACAGGAAACCTTCAGGGGACCTCATGCACCGACGGCCACAGTACCGCGAACTCACCTGGTTGATCATCCTCTTCGCAGCGGTCCAGGCATCAGCGCAAGGGGAAAGGGCGGAACCCCAAAACCTCACTGAGATTCACATTGCGCTGAACCCCCGCACACCCGCCAAAAAGCCCCTTGAAGGATGGGTGCGCTTGCACCCCGATGATGGTAAGGGAGATGAGATCCGGCTTCCCGTCAACGCCGGGAAGCCGCTTTCGGCCAAGGTCGCAACGGGCAAAGCCTGGGATCTCGACGTCGAGATCCCGGGCTACTGGGCTCCTGAATGGATCCTCAACGTACCCGCTTCTCCTGGAGTCCTGGAACGCCGAATCGATCTGGTGCCGACAGGTCGGCTCTCCGGCTCTTTGAAGATGCTGGACCCGAAGCTCTCATATCCTCGTGACTTCGGAGTCATCGTCCAGTCTCCCCCCGCCACTCCACCGGCTCAGAAGATCCCTCAATCCCGCATCCCCTGCTCTGTCGACCGACGCGGCGCCTGGATGTGCGAGGTGCCGTCCGGCGTCGTCGATCTGCAATTTCGCGCCAAGGGGTTCGTTCCGCATTATCAGTGGGGCCGGAACATCCCCACCAAAGAAACGTTGAATCTCGGCAAACTGGAGCTTCGGCGTGGAGCGTCTCTTCGAGGATGGGTCGAGGTCGAAGGAGGGTCGATCCTTCCTGGGCAGTGCATCGCGCGCCTCGCACCGTTACAAGCACCGGGAGTCGCACAACCTAAAACCGAGGACCGCTTGCGCCGCGCCGTCCTTCAGCAAACGGTTGGCAAGGATGGCTTTTTTCAGCTCGAAGGCATCGCTCCCGGCACCTATCGTCTGGAGGTTCAGCAACCCGGCTATGCGCCGGCCCAGGCGTTTCCGCTGGATGTCTGGAATCTTTCCGAGACGTCGCTGAAGCAGCATCTTGTCCTCAAGCGTCCTCTGACCCTCGAGCTCGCGTTTTCGCCACCCGTCGACTGGCTGGGTCATCCCTGGCAAGTGTTCGTTCAGAAACGATCTGATTTCAGCGCCGGCGTGGAGAACAAGCCAGCCTTTCAAGGCGCGGCGGACAGGCAGGGAAACCTGCGGATTCCCGACCAAAGCCCCGGGGATTATCTGGTACAGGTTTCAGATTCCCTCGGCAACCCGTTTCTCCACGAAGCGGCTCTGACCTTCGATGTCGAAGACTCCAAACGGAACCTGGACGTCCCAATTCAGGACATTCGAGGCCGGGTAACTCTTGGCGCGGACGCCCTGCCGGCCACCCTCTGGTTCGGGGGACAACATGGGACTCTCCATGTGAAGATGGAGTGTGACACGGAAGGAAAATATCAGGGCGTTCTTCCTCATGGCGGCTCCTGGACGGTGCAGGTCCTCGCGAGCGATCCGAAGATCGATACTCATCTCAAGGCCGAGGTTAAGGCGGATTCCAACAAGGTCGCGGTGGTGGATCTGACGGTACCGGACACTCGGATTTCCGGCCATGTCGTCGACGAGGCCGGGCATGGAGTGGCGGGGGCAGAGGTAATTTTGCATGATCTCCTGGGCATCACTTCGACGGAAGCCGAAGAGGAGGGTAAATTTGAGCTCCGGGGAATATCGGAAGGCCGGGCCGAGCTCAGCGCTCAGGCACACTCTCCGGAAGGAAAGCTCACGAGCGATCCCCAAGTCCTCGCGGTGACCGAAGGCGATCCGGTCGGTCCGTTGACGCTCGTCCTGCACCGGACGAAGGAATTGCAGGGCATCGTTCAATCGCCGCGCGGACCCGTCCCAGGCGCGTCTATCCGCATCTCATCCCTTCGCCCTGTGTCGGCGAACGCCGATCAGGCGCGGTCGGGCATCGATGGCTCTTTTACATTCCGTGTCGATGCCCGGACGGAAGCCGTCGTGGCGGTCGTCAGCCCGCCCGGCATGGCTCTCCAGGTGTTCTCAGTACCCATCGGAAGCGAGCCGATCGCTCTTACCGTTTCCGAGGAGGAGGGCGATCTCGACGTGACGCTCCCTTTCAATCTGAGAGACTCGACGGATCAACTGGTGCTCGTCTTTCAGAACGGCTTGCCGCTGTCAATTCCTACGCTCCTCGTCTGGACGGAGGGACACGGACAGAAATTCGACAGCGCTTCGGGTTTCCATGCCTCCAGCCTGGCCCCGGGTGAATACGTGGTCTGTATTGGCGCGCCCACCATCAGCACGACCGCGGCGACGCCGGAATCGAGCCGCCAGAACGGCCAGTGCGTTTCGGGCACCCTGGCCAGCGGCGCCAATCTGCGGCTTTCTTTTACGAAGGACTGAAGAGCCGGAACAGAGCACCGCCCATGGCAGGACAGCCCCTGAATAGGATTCTCAGGGGCCGTCCGAAGCACTGGGGACTCCGCGGCTCAGACTACGGGCAGAGGCAGGTGGCCTGACAGGGGTAGGGCTTGACGGTCGTGACCGGCCAAGCGCCGCCGGCGACCTCCTGCAACTTCTCCTGGGAGGCCTCCTCCAGCAGGTGCAGGGTCTCGCGGGTGAGGGTCATCTTCCGAATCGCATGCTTCTTCATCGACGTCTCCTTTCGGCTGAACGGAAAAACAAGCCGCCCCGAAGCGACGCGCCCATCGTACGCGGCCACCCCGCCGACCCACAAGAGCCAACAAGGATTCTCTCCGGCCTCCTCCGTTACCGCCCTCTTTGCCCGTCCGGGTCCCTGCCCTCTTGCCAACGCTCTCGCGTTGCGTCCTACTTGTACACAACACGACACACAACGAACATGAACAAGCCGAGTGCCGACCTCGAGAAATCCCGCGACGCAGATCCTGGCGGCTTTGAGCAGGCGAGGGATCTGGTCATCGAGAAGGTCACGCTGAGCCCGCGCTCTACGGCAAGGCCGCCTCCGACCTCTCGCTGGCCGGTTCGCCGAAGGGTTCCCTCCGCCGCTCACCCCGCCCCTTTGCCGACGTCCGCCAAGCCTCCCGCCGTTGCGGAGCGACTCTTCCCGAGCGTCTTTACGAACACAAATGGGACACAACACCTCCTTCGAGCACCGATTTTCCCTCTCCCTTGGCCAATCGCCCTCTCCGCCTGACGCGTGGAACACTTCCTTTCGTCCGCTGAACGGGGCAATCCTCACGGCGTAGTGTTCCTTCGTTCAGGCGAATGCACGAGTTGGCCGGATGACCCGTAACTTCGCCGGAAGGAAGCGGGCGCCTGAACAGGCGCCCTCTTCGCCTGCCCAGGCCGAGCGGGCGGCTGGACAGGCGAAGGGCCCGCCTGGGCAGGGGAGAGGGGCAGCAGTGCAGGCGAAGAGGGCGAACGGGGCTCTCGGTGCGCGTCGGACGCCTGGGAAGAGTTGCGCTCAGAAGGTGTCCGGGTCAATGAACAAGGCAGACACAACAGTTGACCCGATTGCAGATGGCCCCGGGGGAGCCGGTCTGGGCCTGGCAGTACGACGCGCAATTCGCGGGTGTGGAGCACTGGGGCGCGCCGCCCAGACAGACCAGGGCGGTTGCGGACCTGTCCTGTCCGAGGGCGACGACGAGAGACAGCCCGAGGCCGCCCAGCAAAGCCAACCGGTTCAAACGTCGAAGGATCTTCATTTTGTGGAACCTCCTGGAAGGGTTGCGTTCAAAAGGAAGGGTGCCTGCGCTTCTCGCCGGCGAGCCCGAGGCGGCGCGCGGCCCGGCCACCCCTTCCTCACCAATCCGCCAGGGCTGCCTTGAAATCCCGGACTGCCGCCTGATATCCATTGATCTTGCTGCGCAGCGCGACCCGCTCGGGCACCGCCTTGTTCTGGATCGGCGCGAAGGCGGCCTCCAGAGCCGTCAGGCGATCCTGGTCCCGCTTCAGCGCCCGTTCGACGGCGGCCTTGAAGGTCGCGTCCTTGAGGCCGAGCTCGCCGGCGAGGTCCAGCATGTTGGTCCCGTAGTTGAGGGTGTCGTCGTCATGATGGTCGACGGCGTCGAGAATCACCGGCAGGAGCCGCTGGTGGAGCGCTTGCGACGAGCAGTAGGGCGCGCGCGGATCGCCGGCGTCCTTTCTCGCCGGACCGGACCAGAGAGAGCACTGGAGAGCGATCTGGCGGGCGGCAGACCAGCGCTCGGCCGGCGATCTGGCGCCGAGCTTCGGCTGGAGATCGGCCAGCGTGAGAGGCCCGGTACGAGGAGGCGGAGGCGGCGATGCCTCGCGGTTGTGAGCGGCCAGAATCGCCGCGGTCTTGTCCTGCTGCTCCTTTTCGAAGGCCGGACCGGCGTATTTCTGATAGAGCGCGGCGTACTGCTGCACCAGTCCCAGCGTGGCATCGTCGTGCATCGCCTTCCCCCACGCCTCGTTGACACGCTGCCATCGTGACGGACTGTCGATCCCGTTCTGGCGCAGAACCTTGTCGAGGCCGGCGCCGGGCTTGCGGGAGAGTGCGACGGAGATCTTCGCGTACTGCTCCAGGGTGATCCCCTCGCGCACCTCCTTGGCGTGGCTCGGAACGTCGCCGAAATTCGCCTCGTTGGCGCACTTGGAGTTGAGCAAGTTGAAGCGGGCCTCGAGCTGGCCCGTCGAATCCGCCTTGAACCGCCGCCACCACGCGCCATAGGAGGCGTCGAACTGCGGGCGAGCGCTCCCTTGGTTCTTGAGCCACGCGTCGAAGCGGAACTTGCCGTCCTTCTCGCCGTACTGGGTTCGCAGCGTGGTGAGCTGGCAGAGCGCCTTGGCGAGGAGGTCGAGATCGAAGCCGGCAAGAACCTCCGTCTCCCCCTTCACCGCCTCGGCCCGCGCCGGAATCACGCTCCCGATCAGCACCGCGAACAAGGCAAAACCGGCGACCCAGAGTTTCCGC
Source organism: Thermoanaerobaculia bacterium (assembly GCA_036271335.1). Taxonomy (GTDB): domain Bacteria; phylum Acidobacteriota; class Thermoanaerobaculia; order Multivoradales; family UBA5704; genus DATARR01. The sequence goes on along the minus strand of DATBAW010000477.1, from coordinate 3,046 downwards.
GTCACCCTGGCGTTCTCCGACCTTACCGAGAGTCTACCGGGTCCCAGAAGGCCCGCACGCATCGGAAGCTTTCTCGTCACGACATCTCCCTTCGGGAGAACGGAGATGCACTCTCCCATATCCCCACATCTCTGAGGCGTGAAGAGCCGGTGGGAGGGGACACCTGCCCATCGCCTCCCCCGAGGCCTCGGCTCTGAGGATCATGGGCGCATGAACATGCTCTGCCGGCCCCGTCCGGGAGGCGGTAGGCTGCTCTCGTCATGAGATCGGTGAGCCTCAATCCCGCCGCTACACCTTTTAACCCTTGCTATGGAGTCGAGACGATGAAACTCCCTGGACATGGTTCGCGCTGGTTGTTTGTAGTCCCTTTGCTGCTTTGCGGTTGCACGTCGTTTTACCAGATTCGCCCGGGAACGCTGGAACCCGGAAGGGCAGCCGTCGCCCCTGAGCAGCAGGCCGCGATCTGGCGACGCGCCGTCGGCGTGCTGCTGGACCAGGGTTACATTCCGCAGGTTCTGAACGAGGCGGCCGGCTTCATCAGCGCGAGACGTCGAGAGGACATTGCCGACGACGCCTTCGCTGGAACGATCGCGACCGTCTACATCTCCCCGGAAGGGGGCGTCCGAGTCGAAGTAAGTGGCGGTGGCAATTTTCACTCGGAGAGCCAGTTCATCGACGCCGTCGGCCAGCGCCAACAGCAGCTGTTGGACCTGATTGTGAAAGGCTCCACGGGCCACCCCAGAGTCGGCTAGGCGTGCTGAATCCCGGACGTTGTTGGAGGGCGTCTCTCGCCGAGAGGCCCTCCAACGGATCACGGATCCAGGAGGACATATTTCCACCTTATCCTCCGGCCTTCCTTCCAGAAGGCGCCGGCGTCCGGCCCTCCCCGGGAATGCTCAGCGTGAACGGCTTCGTCCGGTATCTCGATTTGCTGATGATGACGCGGCCGGGCAGCACCTTGACCGTTCCATCATCACGATCTCCGAGGTCGTAGCTGCGGACGAAGGTCAGCAACAGTTGATCGTAGGGCTTTCCGTCCATACGGGTCGCGCGGTGGACCTCGGCCTTGAGGATCAGGAGCATCCCGAAAACTCCGGTCCCGCCGGGAGCGTTGTCGAGGGTCAGGACGTGGACGTTCGGTCGAACCGTTCCGAGCCACTCGTAGGAGAACGTCGCGTCCGGGTCGGGCCCGTGCACCACGAACGCGCCGTTTCTGCGCTCGACGTCCTCGGAATCGAACTGGTTGCTGCCGACGGCCTCGGCGAGATCGACCGTGATGATGATCGGTTCGGTTCCATCGGAGAGCCAGCCCTCGAACTGCTGAATCAGCCGTGGAGGCACGGGCTTGCCGTCGAACGTGAAACCATGGCTGAGCTCCGCCAGCCGTGCGTGCATGTCAGGAGGGGCGGCGGCCCAGCTCGCCCGGACGAGAGCCGCGAGGCCGCATACGACGACGGCCAGAGTCCTGCGCACGTGTCGAAGGGGTGAGAGATTCATTCCGGTTCCTTTCCAGCCCTAGAAATTCACGAAGATCATGATGACGTTGTATCCTAGGCCCACCGCGACATTTCATAGCGCGCCGGCTCAGGCCGTTCTCCTTGCAACCAGGCAGCAAGCCTTGCCATAGAGCGAGTCTGCCGTTCATACAAGGAGAGCGCATGAACCGCGAATGAAGGAGCGAAGCGGTATCTTTCCTACCAACTCGCTGACGCCGCCTTGAGGCCCAGTTCCAGGGACGTGGCACCAAGTTTCGGTGCCCCTGCCCAGACTTGCCGCATCCCGCGAAATGCCGCTGTAAACCACTGATGCCAAAAGGTTTGTCAGAGCCGGTCTGATTTTACGTCTTATTGGGGATATGGGACGAAAACTTCGCTACATCCCCGACGGAGGCGCCCTGGTCGAGGTCACCAGCCGGACCCTGCACGGACGCCCACTGCTCCGGCCCAGCCTGGAGCTCAACGACATCGCCGCCGGCATCCTCGGCAGGGCCCAGCGGCTCTATCCGGTCGACCTCGTGGCCTTCGTCCCGTTGTCCAACCATTACCACATGGTCGTCTGGGTGGAGGACGCACAGCGACTCGCGCGATTCGTCGGCTACTTCAACTCGAACCTGGCGCGGGAGGTGAGCCGGCTCACCGGCTGGACGGGAAAGATCTGGGAGCGGCGCTACCAGGCGATCCCGATCAGCGACGAGGAGGAGGCGCAGGTCGGGAGACTCCGGTACGTTTTGGCGCATGGCATAAAGGAAAGCCTGGTGGCCCGCCTCCGGGAATGGCCAGGCCTTCACTGTGTCCGGCAGATCGTGGACGGCGAGCCTCTCCTCGGCACCTGGTTCGACCGGACCCAGCAGTACCTTGCCCGCCGCAAGGGCGAGAAGGTCGACCGCCTCCACTACGCCACGCCCGAGATCGTGACCTTCTCGCCCCTCCCTTGCTGGAAGCATCTGTCTCCGGAGGCGTACCGGAAGTGCGTCGCCGATCTCGCGGCGGAGATCGAGGAGAACGCCGCCACGGCCAGGAAGGGGAACGGCGTCCAGCCACTCGGCGCGGCGGCGATCCTGGCGCAGGACCCGGTCAGCCGTCTCAAGCGTCCGAAGAAGTCGCCGGCCCCTCTCTACCACGCGGCGAGCAAGGCGGTGCGCCAGCTCTTCTACGAAGGTTTCGCGCTGTTCGTCGCCGCGTACCGCACGGCGTCCGAGAAGCTGCGTGGTGGAGATCCCGCGCCATGCTTCCCCGCGGGATGCTTCCCACCGGCCCTGCCATTCGTCGGCGGGTAGGCCAGCGCCGGGGTCTCTGCCGACAGCGTCTGTTCGCGCTTCTCCTGATCGCGGCGAGGAAGGGGGAGGTGTGCTCGGTGGAGCGATCTGACGTGAATCTGGACAAGCCAACCGCCACTGGAAGGCCCTTGGGCATCTTGTAAGCGCCTCCTGGTGGGCTTGACAAGAGGAAATGGGAGCCTCGGCGGGGGTGATTTCTCTGGGACATAGCAATTTGGGAGCAAGGAGAGTGAGGGGTTATCTGAGGCGGTTATCTGAGGACGTGGCACC
>DATBAW010000476.1:0-13238 GCA_036271335.1 Thermoanaerobaculia bacterium | reverse complement strand
GCCGGCAGCGTCCGCCGGAAAGCTCTTGCCGCAGCGCGTCAAAAAAGGCTTGACATGCTTTGCCGCAGTGCGGTAATCTCTCCCTTGCGCGGTTCCCCGGGAGTGCCGCGACCGACTGCAAGGAGGAGCACCATGATCCGGCTCATCAAACGCTACGAGAGTCGCAAACTGTACGACACCGAGGAGAGCCGGTACGTCTCCCTGGACGAGATCGCGACCTGGGTCCGGCAGGGACAGGAAGTGCGCGTGGTGGACAACGGCACGAACAACGACGTCACGTCCCAGACGCTGACGCAGATCATCCTGGACGAGGGGCGCAAGGGGACGTCGTTCCTGCCGAGCGAGCTGCTGCACGATCTGGTGCGGATCGGCGAGCGGGCGGTGAGCAACGGCATGGAGCAGGTGCAGCACGGCGTCGATCGCCTGATCGACCGGCTGGGTCCGGTGCGCAAGGCCCGCGAGGAGATGTCGAGCCTGCGGAGCCGGCTGGAGGAGCTCGAGGTGTCGCTCGCCGAGCTCGAGCGCGCCGATCAGCCGGCCGCGGTGGGGAGCCATGGAACCAACGGCCGGCCGGCGGAGCGCAAGCCGGCGGCGCGGATCGAAACCGAGGGAGAGGTCAAATAGATGAGCCAGACCGGGAAGGTTCTCGATAGCAGCAAGCCGCTCGATCGCCTGGTCGCCACCGGCAAGAGTCTCTTTCTGGCCGGCCTCGGCGCGGCGGCCGAGGTTCGCGACGGCGGAGCCGGGATGTTCGACCGGCTGGTCGAGCGCGGCCGGCCGTTCGAGGCGAAGCAGAAGCAGAAGGCCGAGGCGGTCGTCGCCCGCGCCGGCAAGGCGGTCCGCGACGCCGGCCAGCTGGCGAAGGACACGGTGGAGTTCGAGAGCCGTGGCCTGCTGAAGCGCCTGAACGTGATGACGCACGAGGACGTCAAGATCCTGTCGTCCCGGATCTCGACGCTGACGAAGAAGGTCGACGAGGTCGTGGCGCGCCGGCAGGCGTCTACGGCGACCGTCGTCAACAACCCTGAGACTCCCATCGCGGCCGCAGTCGCCAGGACGGCAGGGCCGCGTCAACGGAAAACTTCGAGCAAGAGGTAAACCATGGAAACCACGACCGAGACGGGAACCACCGAGAAGAACGTGCAGGAAGAGATCAAGGATTCGGTCCACCGCATCTGGCTCGCCGGCCTCGGCGCGCTGTCGGCGGCGGAGGAGGAGGGGGGCAAGATCTTCAGCCGCCTGGTGGAGCGCGGCCGCGACGTCGAGTCGAAGGGCAAGGTCGAGGTCGACAAGGTGAAGGCCGAGGTCGACAAGATGAAGACCAAGGCCGAGAGCGCCTTCGAGACCTGGGGCGACAAGTTCGACGAGAAGCTGACGGCGACCCTGAACCGCCTGGGCGTGCCGACCCGCGACGAGATTCGCAACCTGACGCAGAAGGTCGAGGAGCTCAACGCCAAGATCGAGCAGCTCAAGCCGCGGGTGACCCCGGCGGCGGCGACCTCGCCGGTCGAGCCGATCCAGACCGTCTGATCCGCATCCGGCCCGAAACGAGGGGCGCGAGGGGAAACTGGTGGAGCGAAGCCAAAGCGATCTCCCGAGTAGTGTGGTTCCGAAGGCCGCGGTTCCGAACGGTTCTCCCGGTATTGGGCCCGGTATTGGGCCCAGGATCGGGCTGGCGCTCGCGGGGGGAGGCCCGGAGGGGGCGATCTACGAGATCGGCGCTCTCCGGGCTCTCGACGAGGCCGTCGACGGTCTCGATCTCAACCACCTCCACATCTACGTGGGGGTGAGCGCCGGCGCCTTCATCGGCGCCAATCTCGCCAACAACCTCACCACCGCCCAGATGTGCCGGGCGATCGTGTCGTCCGAGCCGGGCGAGCATCCGTTCGTCCCCGAGACGTTCTTCACCCCCTCGTTCCGCGAGATGTTCCGCGGCGGCCAGGCGGTGCCCCGGCTGATCGTCGAATCGCTCTGGGAGTGGGTGACGCACCGGCGCGACCTGACGCTGCTCGAATCGCTCACCCGGCTGTCGCGGTCGCTGCCGGTGGCGGTGTTCGACAACCAGCCGATCCGCGACTATCTCCACAAGATCTACAACCTCAAGGGGCGCACGGACGACTTCCGCCAGCTCGGCAAGCGTCTGGTGGTGGTGGCCGCCGACCTCGACTCGGGGCAGGCGGTGCGCTTCGGCGAGCCGGGGATGGACCACGTGCCGATCTCGCTCGCCGTGGCCGCCAGCTCGGCCCTCCCCGGCCTCTACGCGCCGGTGGAGATCGACGGCCGGCACTACGTGGACGGCGTCCTGCTGAAGACCCTGCACGCCTCGGTGGCGCTGGAGGAGGGGACGGACCTGCTGATCTGCGTCAACCCGATCGTGCCGGTGGACACCCTCGGCACGGTGGAGGCGGGGCTGATGCGCCGCGGCAAGCTCCTCGACCACGGCCTGCCGGCGGTGCTCTCGCAGACCTTCCGGACGATGATCCACTCCCGCCTGGAGATCGGCATCGCCTCCTACGAGACGAAGTACAAGGACAAGGACGTGGTGCTGTTGGAGCCGCAGAGCGACGACTACCTGATGTTCTTCACCAACATCTTCAGCTTCTCCCAGCGCCGCGCCGTCTGCGAGCACGCCTACGCCGCCGTCCGCCGCGACCTGCTGGCGCGCTACGCCGAGCTGGCGCCCCTCTTCGCCCGCCACGGCCTGACTCTGCGGCGGGACGTGCTGGAGGCTGAAAAGAGCCTCTGGGACGGCGTCTACGGCGCCGGCCCGCGCCAGCCCGAGCGGTCGCCGCGCAAGAGCCCGGCGTCGTCCGGCCACGCTTCCGGCCATGCTTCCAGCCATGCGGTGGTGCGGCGGCTGGACGACGCGCTGGGGCGGCTGGAGCGGTTGCTGGAGGGGTAGTTCGAAGGCAAGGCGGAAGTGACGGCGGGGGAGGGAGGTCGATCGAGGGGGCGGCTGGAGCGGTTGCTGGAGGGGTAGTTCGAAGGCAAGGCGGAAGTGACGGCGGGGGAGGGAGGTCGATCGAGGGGGCGGCGCCGCTGCGGGCCCTCACTCCCCAACCCCTCTTCTCCCAGCCCTCCACCCGCCCTGCCGGGGAGAGAGGGGCTAAAACCACAAGAGACGGGCTTCGAGAGTCTTTCACTAACTTCTCCCTCTTCTCCCCGTCAGGGCGGGCGGAGGGCTGGGAGAAGGGCCGGGGTGATGAGGGCAAACGGTGCGGAATCGGACCCGCCTCGAAAGCTGCCCGATCAACGCTATCTTCCACCTCATGCCCCCGACTCCCGAAGCGCCATCGGGCGCCTTCCTCGACTACCAGGACGGCGCCCTGTGCCTGGACGGGGTGCCCCTGGCCGGGCTCGCCGAGCGTTTCGGCACGCCGTTTTTCCTGCTCGGCGAACGCCGCCTGATCGCCAACTACCGGGCGCTCGAACGGGGACTGGCGGCGGCCGGGCCCGGAGCCGTCGTACGCTACTGCGCCAAGACCAACCACGAGGCCGCCGTGCTGGAGCCGCTGGCGCGGTGCGGGAGCCATCTGCTGGCCAGCCACGCCGCCGAGGTGGAGCTGGCGCTGCGGTGCGGGTTTCCGCCGGAGCGGATCGCCTACGCCCGCCCGGTGCTCACGCCGGAGGAGCTGGAGGCGGTCGTGGCGGCCGGGGTGGGCCTGATCCATGTCCATCGCGCGGCGGATCTGGATCTCCTGGAGAGCGTCGCGGCGCGGGCGGGGAGACGGGTCCGGACGTCGCTCCGGCTGCGCGACGAGAGCCGGTTCTCCCTCTCGCCGCTCGACCGGCTCAACCGGCGGCTGGGTCTGGGCGAGGACGAGGTCCTGGAGGCCTGCCGGCGCTTCGCCCGTTCGCCCTGGATCGAGCCGGCGGCGGTCAACTTCTATCTGGGCACGCAGCAGGCGTCCCTCGACGGTTTCACGCGGGTCTTTCGGGGCGTGGTGGGGCTGCTGGCGGGGATCGCGGCCACGACGGGCGTGGCGATCCGGGAGGTCAATCTCGGCGGCGGCATCCCCTCGCCCACGTTGAAGAGGATCGGGCCGCGCCGGCTCCTCGCGCGCTGGCGGGACCGGCCGGTTGCCCCCGGCGGCAGCCAGGAGGAGTTCGCGGCGCGGCTGGCGGGGCGCTTCCGTGAACTGGTCGACCGCGCGCGGCTGCCGGAGGGGCCGGTGCTGGCCGCCGAGCCGGGACGATCGATCGTGGGCGACGCGATGGTGCTGGTCTCGCGCGTCCGTGGGGTGAGCGGCGGATGGGCGTTCCTGGACGCCAGCCGCAACGCCCTGCCCGAATCGCCGCTGCTGTTCCGCCGGCGCATCCTGCCGCTGGCCCGCCCGGCGACTGGCGACCGTGAGCGCTTCTACCACCTCTCGGGGAGCACCCTGAACACGCTCGACGTGCTCGATCTCCGGCGGCGGCTGCCGCGCCTGGAGACCGGCGACGCCCTCGCCTTCTGCGACGCCGGCGCCTATTCGATCTCGCGGGCAAGCTCCTACGCCGGCGTCCCGCCCGCGGTCTACGCCCTCGGGGAGGATGGCGAGGCGCGGCTGGTCCGCCGCGCCGGCGGGATCGAGCAGCTCCTGCATCCGATGATTCCGCGGGGCGCCGGAGGGGCGGAGCGTTGAGCGGTCCGGCGTTCGTCACCGGCGCCTCCGGCTTCCTCGGCCGCCCCCTGGTCGCCGCCCTGCTGGCCCGGGGGCGTCCCGTGGTGGCGCTCTGCCGGCGGCCGGAGAGCCTGGCGGATCTGCGGCATCCCGGCCTGCGGATCGCCGCCGGCGACCTGCGGGTCACGGCGTCCTGGAAGCCGTTGCTGGCCGGCGTGGAATCGGTCTTCCATCTGGCGGGCGTGCGGAATCAACCCCGGGCCTCGGTCCGCGACATGGAGGCGGTCAACGTCGAGGCCACCCTGGCGCTGGCGCGGGCAGCCGGCGAGGCCGGGGTCTCCCGCTTCGTCCACGTCGCGACGGCGCTGATTTACGGCCCCTCGCGACAGGGCGAGGCCCGCGCCGAGCGGGACGGCCTCGACCCGGACCCCGAGCTCTACGTGCGCTCCAAGATCGCGGCGGTGCAAGGGCTTCGCGCGCTCGCCGCCGCGGGCTTGCCGGCCGTCGTCGTCAGTCCCTCCATCGTCTTCGGCCCCGACCACCCGTCGCATCCGAACCGGATCACCGCCGAGATCCGGCGCCTGCTGAAGGGGGGCCCGCGCGTCTGGGTGGGAAACGGGCGGCAGGCGCGCGACCTGGTCTTCGTGGACGACGTGGTCGACGGCCTGCTGGCCGCCGAGGCACGGGGTGGGGTGGGGGAGGAGTATCTGCTGGGGGGCGAGGAGGTCTCGCCGCGGGAGCTCGCCGGCCAGGTCCAGGCGCTGGCGGCGGCGCGTGGCGTGGCGACCTCGCGGCTGGCGTTCCCCCTGCCGGCCGGCGTGGCCCTGGCGGCGGCGGGGATCGTCGACCGGCTGCGTGGCCGGGAGGCCGGAGCCGGTTATGCTACCTCCATCCGGAACCTGCTCCGGGAGTGGCGCTTCAGCTCCGCCAAGGCGGGCCGGGAGCTCGGCTACCGGCCGCGCCCCCTGGCGGCGGGGCTGGCCCGTACCATCGACGGCTTGCTGCCGCGCGGAGGATAGATGATCGAGCTTCAGACCGTTGAGCCGGAGGTCCGTTTCGAGACGCCGGCGGAGCCCACCCTGCGCGAGCGCCAGCGCCGGACGTGGGACGGCGTCGCCGCGTCGGTCCGCGACTTCAGCGCCGCGCCGAGCACGCGGTACTACCGGCGCTGCGAGATCGCCCTGATCGAGAGCGCCCTCGGGGATCTCCGCGGCCTTCGGATCCTCAAGCTGGACCTCTGGAACGAGGCGTTCAACACCCGCATCCTCGACTGGATGCGCTCCCAGGGCGCGGAGGTGGTCGGCCTCGACCTCTCGCGGGTGGTGGCCGAGCGGGCGCGCCGCAACGCCGTGGCCAAGGGCAACCCCCTGCGCCTGCTGCGGGCGGACATCCGCGAGCTCCCCTTCCCGGCCGGCTCCTTCGACGCCGTCTACACGATGGGGACCATCGAGCACATCGACGAATACCCCGAGTCGCTGCGGGAGATCTGTCGCGTGCTGCGGCCGGGGGGGCGGGCGATCGTCGGCGTGCCGCACAAGTGGAACCTCTTCCTGCGGCCGCTGATGGTCTGGATCCTCGACGCCTTCGGCCAGTACCTCTACGCCCCGGAGAAGTCGTTCAGCTCCGGCGAGCTGCGGCGGGACCTCGAGAGCGCCGGCCTGCAGCCGGTCGCGCGCACGGGCATCCTCACCCTGCCCGGCTTCCTGCGCATGGCCGACCTCTTCTTCTACACCCGCGGCATCCCCCTCTACCGGCTGACCCCCCTGATGCTCGCCCCCTTCCAGTTCCTGGAGACCCGCTGGCGCTGGCCCGGCCGCTTCGGCTATCTGCTGACCTGGGTGGCCCGCAAGCCGGGCCCCGGCCGGTAGGCCGATCCAGCGACCATGCCCGCGCTCCTCCAGGCGTCCGCGCTCCTTCTCGGCGTCCCGTGCGCCCTGCTGGTCCTGGCGGCCACCGCCTACGTCCTGGGGCGGCTGCTGACCGGCGAGCTCGACCGCGCGGTCGAGCGGTGGGCCGTCCCCACGGCCCTGGGGCTGGCGGCGCTCTCCCATCTCGGGCTGCTCCTCGGCTTCGTCCATCTCCTGCGTCCGCTGCCGGTGCTCCTCCTCGCCGCCGCCATCCATCTGCTGGGGATTCGGGTCTGGCGCGAGCTGGCGGGGGAGGCCGGGAGGGCCCTCCGCCGGGTGCGCGGCCGGACCCTGGCGCTGGGAGCGGCGGCGCTGCTGCCGTTCTGCGTCCTGTCGCTCTACCCGCCGACGGCGTTCGACGCCACCCTGTACCACCTCCCCTACGCCAAGGGATTCGTGGCGTCCGGCGGGGTGCCCTTCCTGCGCGACCTGCGCTTTCCGGTCTTCCCGCAGGCCAACGAGATGCTCTTCGCTCTCGTCATGCTTTTCGCCCCGGACGTCGCCGCGCACGGCGTGCAGTGGCTGATGACGATGCTCACGGCGGCGCTGGTCTGGGCGTGGGCGCGCGACGCCTTCTCCGCCTCTTCGGCCACTGCGGCCACCGCGGCCGGCTGGCTGGCGGCGGCGGTGTTCCTCGGCAACCCGATCGTGGCGTATCTGGCGGGAACCGCCTATCTGGAAGCCGGGCTTACCTTGTTCATCACCGCCGCGTTCTACGCCGCGCGGCGCTGGCGCGGCTCGGGCGAACGGCGCTGGCTGGTGCTCGCCGCGGCCTTCGCGGCCACCGCGGCGGACACCAAGTACCTCGGCCTGTTCGCCGTCGGCGTGATCGGGCTGACGGTCCTCTTCGGCCGCTGGCCGGTGCGCGACCGGTGGCGGAGCGTCCTGCTGTTCAGCGCGGTCGCCGCCCTCCTGCTGGCTCCCTGGTACGGGCGGATCTACGCCTGGACCGGCAATCCGTTCTTCCCGTTCTTCCCCCGGGCTTTCGGCGCCGGTGCCTGGGCACCCATCCGCTTCCACAGCTTCCTGGCGCCCCCCGCGCGGCCCGACGGCACGCCGATCGGCCGGGAGGGCGTCCTCGGCGCGCGCCTGGTCGACCTCGTCCGCCTGCCGTACGATCTGGTGTTCGAGCGGGTGAAGTACAACGGCCAGCCTCCCATCTCCCCGTTCTACCTCGCCGCGCTGCCGCTGGCTCTCCTGGCCTCCTGGCGGGATTCCCGGCAGCGCCGGCTGCTGGCGGTCGCCGGCGCCTACGCCTTCGCCTGCCTCGCGCTCCCCGCCGACGCCCGCTATCTGGCGCCGGCGCTGCCGCTGGTCAGCCTCGCGGCGGCGGGGGCGTTCGTGCCGCTGCTCGGGCGCTTCCACCTTCCGGAATCACGCCGCCGCCTCGCGATCGCGGCCCTCTGCGCCATCTGCTTCCTGCCCGGCTGGCTCTACGCCGGATTCGCCATCCATCGCCAAGGGCCGCTGCCGCTGACGGCCGGCCAGCGCGAGGCCTATCTCGCGCGGTGGCAGCCTTGCTACCCGGCGATCTCCTATCTGAACCGGACTTTCGGCAGTGGCTACGCCGTCTGGGGCCTCCACGCCGAGAACATGGCGTTTTACGCGCGGGGACGTTTCATGGGCGACTGGATCGGCCTCGCCCGGTTCGACCGCGTGCTCGCGGGGCTGCGCGGCCCCGAGGACCTCCACGGCCGGCTGCGCCGTCTGGGAGCGGGCTATCTGCTGCTGCCGCGCCAGACGGCGAGCGGGACGGTGGTGGCCCTGCCGTTCCCGGAGGACGCCGCCTTCCGGCAATGGTTCGAGCCCGCCTACGCGGACCCCCGGGCCAGCATCTACCGCCTGAGAGGAGAGAGCTGATGGAAGCCTATCGTCACGTGCCCGGTTTCCTGACCGGTGAGGAGGTCGAGCGGCTGCGCCGGCTCGTCGCGGACCGCGAGGAGCTGCTGCGGGAGGTCCACGGCCGCGGCGGCCTGGGCCCGCGCTACCGGGTGATCGATGGCGACCAGATCCACGCCCATCTGGCGGCGGTGGAGGCGCTCGGGGAGGACCGGGTGCGGCCGCTCGCCGAGGCGTTCGCCGGCGCCCCGCTCGCGCCGCTGGGGAGCTCGCGGCGGTCGATGCGCGTGCAGGTCTACGAACGGCCGGAGCATGGGTTCCGCTGGCACCTCGACGGCCACCCCTACGTGGCGCTGGTCACCCTCGAGAACTCCAACCGGGGGGAGACCCAGTTCCTCTCCACCGGCCTGTCGCGCTGGCTGAAGTTCCTGCTCTATCCGCTCTACGCCTTTCCCCAGGTCTTCTCGCTCTTCCCCCGCAGCACCGTCGAGGCGCGCCCTGGCGATCTTCTGGTCATGCGCGGCGGGCGCGTGCTCCATCGCGGCGTCACGCTGGCCGAGGAGGGGGAAAGGGTGCTGCTCGCCTTCACCTACGACACCCCCGGCCACAAGCCGAACCCGTTCCGGGACTTCATGGCCAAGCGGCTGAATTACTGAGGCTTCCGCGGCGCGGGCTCCGGCAGCCGGGGCAGGACCCCGGCGGCCACTTCCTTGAAGTAGAAGCCCAGCCAGAGGATGAACGGCAGGGCGAACTTGAAGGCGAGGTCGAGCACATGGGCGCCCTGGCTCCAGAAGTTGATTGCGAAGGCGCTGTAGTGGGCCGCGCTCCAGGGACCTAGGTGCACGTAGGTTGCCTTGACGTAGAAGAAGATCAGGAAGATGTCGAAGAAGATCGTGATCAGGAACGCCCAGCCGAGGTTCTCCAGCCGCCGCCGCCAGGGGATCGCGGGCACCGCCAGGAAGAGCACGCCGAGCATGATCAGATGGAAGTGCACGTCGGTCACCCGGAACGAATGGACGAGGAACCGGGCGTCGGTGAAGTCGCTCCGCGAGATGTAGGCGAAGTGCTTGTCCTTGCGCATCAGGGTGGTGACGCTGGGATACTCCGTCAGGCGGACGAGGTTCTGCGCGCTCCCCAGCAGGAAACGGTTGTAGACCGACGTCATCCCCATCCAGAGCAGGGCCACCGGCGCGATCCAGAGCAGGGCGTTGCGGACGAAGAGCAGGGCCCAGCTCCGCCGCTTCGGAGGCGGGGCCGCCGGGGCCGTCTTTTTCGGCGCCATCCAGGGATCTTTCCTAGGTCGCCGGCTCGACGGGCGGCGCGGACGCCGGGGTGGCGAACCGGTTGGCCCAGAAGATCCAGAGCAGCACGCCGACCAGGATGACGATCGTCTGCCAGATCACGGTGTGCGAGGTGTCGAAGATCCGCGGGAAGTAGATCCCGGTCAGGAAGAGCGCCACCACGCGGATCAGGTTGACGATCTGGATGGCGATGGTTCCGAGCACGAGGCCGGTGATCCGCGACCGCCACGAGGCGGGGAAGGCGAGGACGGCGGCCAGGAAGATCAGCATCGCCTCGACGCCATTGCAGCCGTTGCGGATGTTCACCGCGAACCTGGCGTTGCGCAGGATCGTCCCGTTCTGCGTCACGTTCTGCCCGAGGAGGTTGAGCGCGATGCCGCTGGCGCGGGCGATGCCGGCCGTGAACGGCTCGATCGCATGGTCGTTGACCCAGTTGACCGAGATCAGCGTGAAGCCGCCGCCGAGCAGCACGACGAAGAGGACGAGGAACGTCAGCTCCCGGCGGTAGCGCCGCCAGAAGGGGCCCTCCTCGGGAGCGGGAGCGATAGAGGCGTCGGAGGTCTTGCGGGCCATAAGATGCGTGCTTCCAGAGTTGAACGTGGAGAGGAGATCTTAGGGTGAGTTGCGACGGGTGTCCAGAGCCGCCGCGTCCGCCCGCGGCCTGTCCATCCTGGTTCGCGGGACGTCTCCGCGGTCAGAAGTAGGATTCGAGCGTACCCCGCCGCCGCACGTCCAGCGTCGCGCAGTGGAACGAGCCGCCGAGCAGGTTGAAGCCGCGGAAGTCGCAGGTCAGCACCTCGAACCCCCAGCGCTTCAGCGCCTGGATCGTCGCCTCCTCGCGGCTCTCGACGATCACCCGCTTCTCGTCGAGCGAGAGCACGTTCATGCTCACCCAGCCGCTGCACAGCACGTGGTCCTCGCGCGACCAGGGCTCCGGCGCCGGCCGTACCTCCCACGACTTGAAGAGCGGATGGACCTCGGTGACGCGCTCCGGGTTGATCAGCAGCTTGCCCGGAGCGAGCAGGGTGAGCGTGGCGTCGACGTGCATCGGGTGGCTGTCGCGGGTGCGCACCTGGTGGATGCGGTACCCGGGGCCCAGGTGGCGCGCCAGCCAGCGGATGCCGAGCTCGTTGGTGACGTGGCTGCGCTGGGCGAAGAGGTCGGTGCCGCAACGCAGGAAATCGGCGGCGTCGAAGGTGGGCTCCTCCTCGCCGATCACGTACTCGACGTCCTCCCCCTCCGCGGACTCTTCGTAGTCCTGGCGGTAGAGCGTGTCGTCGAGCCGGGGCTTGGGGGCGGCGGTCCAGCGCGCTCCCTGGAGGAAGTATTCGCGCAGCAGCGGGCGATAGGCGTCGGTCTCGTGGTAGCGCGAGCGCCAGGCCATCGGCGCCTCGATGAGCTCGTCGCCGACCACCAGCAGGGTGTCCCGCGGCATGGCGGCGTAGAGGCCGCCCGGCGATTGCCAGCCGGGAGTGGAGAAGGGGCGGCTGTAGTCGACCGCCTCCGGACGGCGGACGGTCACCCCCTCCCTCTCGAGCAGGCGCACGAAGCCGTCGAGGTCGCGGTTGGCGCGGTCGATCAGCTCCTGGGGAAACGGCTTGCCGCCGTGCTCGATGAAGAAGCTCCAGTGGCGCCGGGGCATCGTCGCCTTGAGCGCCACGTGCCAGGCCGGCACGCACGCGCCGTCCGCCACCCCGACGATGACCTCCTCGAGCGGATCCCACTCGTTGTGGGAATTCACGACGGGTAACGCCTCTTGCCCGGTCGGTTGAATCAAACGGTTCCTCCGGCTCTTCGCGGCCTCCCGGGGCGCAGCCGTGCGCCCACCCGCCGAGCTCGCTGTCTAGAGTGCGCGGCGGAGCGCAAACCGTGCCGCCGGCGGCCGGACCTCGTGGAGCTCCAGACGCTTCATTGACATCCCCCCGCCGCCGGCCATAGGATGCCGCGGATCTGGAGACCCCCCGCGACGTGGCCAAGAACCTGACGCCGAAGACAACCATCCTCGACGCCAGGCAGATGGCCCGGATCCTCCGCCGGATGGCGGGGGAGATCGTCGAGCGCCACCACTCCGACCTCGCCTCCCTGCTCCTCGCCGGCATCCGCACCCGCGGCGTCCCCTGCGCCGAGAAGATCGCCGCCGAGATCGAGCGGCTGGAGGGGGTCCGGATCCCCGTCGGCACCCTCGACATCACGCTCTATCGCGACGACCTGTCGACCGTCGGCCCGCAGCCGCTGGTCAAGGGGACCCAGCTGCCGCGCAACATCGACGGCTGCGCGGTGATCCTCTGCGACGACGTCCTCTACACCGGCCGCACCGTGCGCGCCGCGCTCGACGAGCTGGTCGACTTCGGCCGCCCGCGGATCGTCCAGCTCGCCGTGCTGATCGACCGCGGCCACCGCGAGCTGCCGATCCAGGCCGACTTCGTGGGCAAGAAGGTGCCGACGTCGCAGAGCGAGACCATCGAAGTCACCTTCCTCTCGACCGACGGCACCGAGCAGGTGCGCATCCTGGAGCGGCCGGAACGCTGATGACCCCAGAGACCCCCATCCGCTGGCGGCGCAAGGACCTGCTGGGCATCGCCGAGCTGTCGGCGGCCGAGATCGGGCTGATCCTCGACACCGCCGAGTCGTTCGCCGAGATCGGCGAGCGGGCGATCAAGAAGGTGCCGACGCTGCGCGGCAAGACCGTGCTCAACCTCTTCTTCGAGGCCTCGACGCGCACCCGCTCGAGCTTCGAGATCGCCGAGAAGCGGTTGTCGGCCGACAACATCAACTTCTCGACCTCCGGCTCGGCCCTGGAGAAGGGGGAGACGCTGATCGACACGGCGCTCAACCTCCAGGCCATGGCGCCCGACCTGGTGGTCATCCGCCACGCCCACCCGGGCGTCCCCCACATGCTGGCGAAGCGGATCCAGGCCGGGGTGATCAACGCCGGCGACGGCGCCCACGAGCACCCCACCCAGGCGCTGCTCGACGCCTTCACCATCCGCCGCCACAAGGGGACGCTCGCCGGGCTCAAGGTCGCCATCGTCGGCGACATCGAGCACAGCCGGGTGGTGCGCTCGAACATCCACCTGCTCCAGAAGATGGGCGCGCGGGTGACGATCGGCGGCCCGCGCACGCTGATGCCGGCGGCGATGGAGGCGATGGGCGTCGAAGTGGCCTACACGCTCGACGAGGCGATCCGCGACGCCGACGTGATCATGATGCTGCGCGTCCAGCTCGAGCGGCAGGGGAGGATGGCCTTCCCCTCGGTCCGCGAGTACTTCCAGCTGTTCGGCCTGAGCACCGCGCGGCTGGCGGCGGCGAAGCCGGACGTCATCGTCATGCACCCCGGGCCGATGAACCGCGGCGTGGAGATCGCCAGCGAGGTGGCGGACGGCGGCGCCTCGGTGGTCCTCGAGCAGGTCACCCACGGCGTCTCGGTGCGGATGGCGATCCTCTATCTGCTGTCGGGCATCCACGAGGAGAACGCCTAGCATCATGAGCAAGCTGCTGATCCATGGCGGCCGGGTGATCGACCCGAGCCAGGACCTCGACGCGGTCCACGACCTGCTGATCGAGGACGGCCGCGTCGTCAAGCTCGA
>DATBAW010000475.1:0-2140 GCA_036271335.1 Thermoanaerobaculia bacterium | reverse complement strand
CACCTTCGCGCCCAGCACGGAGGTGACCTCGCCGCCCGAACCGGGCACGATCCCCGCCCGCCGGACCTCCGCGGTGTCCAAGGCCCTGAAAGGTGTTCCGGGTTTCCAATCCATACGCCGTTCCTCCTCGTGGTTCGTTCCACGGTCAATTCTATCCCAATCCGCTCAGGGTGGCCCGGGTGATGAGGGCTCCGCCGGCTCCACGAACTCGAACGCCAGATCGTTCCACGACTTCCCCGGCACGCCGTTCTGGGTCGCCGGCAGGAAATGGGTCCGCTGCGCGGCGTCCCTGGCGGCCTCGTTGAAGCCGAGCCCGGAGGGATCTCCCTCCTTGATCCGCGCCTGGAGCACGTTGCCGTTCTCGTCCACCAGCACCGCCACCTTGACGTTCGGCTTCTTGCCGGTGCCCCGCGCGCGCTCCGGGTAGACCAGCTTCCCCAAAGAAAGGACCTCGGCGTTCTCGACGCCCACGCCACCCGTGATCATCCGCCCTCGCTCAGGCGGCGTTCCTGGCGGGGGCGAAGCCTTCGGAGCCTCTTCGCTCCGTCCGGTCGTCGTCCCCGAGAGCTCGGCGGCGGCGACGCGCGCTTCGTGACGCGCCGAGGGCGTATTTGCCGGATTCGCTGAGGGATTCGCCGGATCGTCCGCCTTCCTCCGCCCCTTCTCCCGCTTCGCGGCCGTCTCCGGCTTCACCTCGACCGTGGGCAGCGGCGGGGGAGGGGCGGGAGCCGCCGAGGTCGCCGGAGCGGCCGCCTCCGGAGCGTCCGGGCGATGCGAGCCGCCGAGCCACCAGCCGGCTCCGATCAAGAGGGCCGCCAGCATGCCCACGCCCACTCCGAGCAGAATTGGCCGGGAGGCCGGTGGGCTCGGCGGGGCGACGTCGGCGGGAGCCGGCGGAGGCTCGGGCAAGGGCTCCATCAGGGTGGTCCGCCGCGTCGCCTCGGAAGGGATCACGGGATCGGACCGGAGCGCCTGGGTCCTGAAGGCGGCCATGTCCACCCGGTCCCATTGCGCTCCGTCCGGGCGGACGTCGACGGGAGTCTGGGGTAGAGGCTCCAGGAGGATCGGCCCCAGCTCCTCCGCACGCGGAGGCTCCGGGGCCCTCGGTGCCGGCGGCGTGGCCACGGGAGCCGGCGCAGAGGACGAGACCGGCGCCGGGGGAGGGGCTGGCTCCGCCACCTGCTTCGGCGCGGCGGCCTCGACCGGCGGGGGAGGGGGAACCACCACGGCCGTCTTCTGGCGGGCGCGCTGGAGCACCTTCTGGAGATACTCGCCGCGGTCGTCCGCCAGCGGGTCCTGCACGGACGCCAGCCGGCGCGCCAGCTCTTCGGCGCTCGCGATCCGCTCCTCCGGCTTCTTGGCGAGCGTCGAGAGGAGGATCTCCCGCACCTCATCCGGGACCTGGGCCTCCGGGTCGCTCTCCGCGAACGACACCGGCGGCGTCGAGAGGTGCCCCACCATCAGCGAGAACGGATCGCGGCCGGTGATCGGCAGCCGGCCGGTCAGCAGCTCGTAGAGCACGACGCCGAACGAGTAGAGGTCGCCGCGGGCGTCGACCGTGCCGCCGCCGGCGGCGCTGAACTGCTCCGGTGAGGCATATTTCGGCCGCGCGGGAAAGACGCCGGTCCCGGCCGGCAGCCCGTCGCTCACCGCCAGCACCTGGGCCGTGCCGAGATCCACCCACTTGACCAGCGCGCGGCCGTCCTCGTCGCGGGTGAGCATCAGCTTGTCCGGCGAGATGTCGCGATGCACCATCCCCGACTTGTGGAGATAGGCCAGCGCCCGGAGCGCCTGCCGGGCGAGGTTGAGCGTCAGCTCCAGCGGCGGCGGCCCATCCTGCGCCAGCGCCTCCTCCAGCGTCAGCCCCTCGATGAATTCGGTGACGATGTAGGCCGTCCCCTCCTCGTCGATCGCGAAGTCATGGAGCTGAGCGATGTTGGGGTGCCGGAGCTTGATCGCCGCCCGCGCGTCGCGCAGGAACCGTTCCGTGACCTCCGCAGTCATCGCCAGGCTCGGCGGATGGACGACCGTGATCAGCCGCACCTCCTCCAGGAAGAGATGGCGGACCTTGTAGACCTCGGCGCTCCCCTGATCCTCGAGCTGGCCGAGGAGCGCGTACTTGCCTTCGATCTGCTGCTGG
>DATBAW010000474.1:0-4586 GCA_036271335.1 Thermoanaerobaculia bacterium | reverse complement strand
CAGAAGCGCACGAAGCCCCAGGACAGCGCGAAGAACAGGACGGTGGCGAGGACGTAGACGAAATCCATGACAGATGCCTCCTTAGAAGCGGGCCGCGATCCCGAAGGCGAGCAGCCAGTCGGGCGAGTCGGCGGTCAGGCCGCGGTCGAAGCTCAGGTCGAGCTGAAAGTCGTTCGAAACCAGGTATTTGATCCCACCGCCCAGGAACGACGAATCGCTCGCTCCGTCGAGGTCGGTGGCCACATAGACGGCCTCGCCGTAGGCGCTCCATTTGGGCGACGGCAGCGAGCGGCCGAGCGAGAACCCGAAGGTCTCCTGGCCGTAGCGGCCATCGCCCGACGGGCCGTTGAGATAGCCGGCGAGGGCGCCGATCCCCCAGCCGCTCGCCAAGTTCCATTCGGCCATGGCGTTGAGCTGGTAGACGGGATCGTCCGCGGTGAAGCTCTTCTCGCCGGTCGGCAGGATCACCGAAGGGATCAGGGCGAAGGAGGGGCGCGCGCCCTGGTTGTCGAAGAGGTGCCACTTGGCGCCGACCTCGACGTCGCCATAGCCGCGCTCGGTGGCCGAACGGCCGTTCACGCTCAGGCGCGATTCGTTGTAGACGGGGCTGTCGAGCCGCAGCTCGAAATTCTGCGTCACGCCATAGCGGAGGAGGCCGAAGAGGCTGGTCAGGCGGGTGTCCACGCCAGCGCCGCTGTTGAGCGTCACGGCGGGGAGGCTCCACTCGGTCTGGAGAACGCCGCGGCCGACGGTGAGGCTGCTGAGCAGGAATCCTGGACGATCGGTCACGAGGGGCAACGGCGCGGTGGGCTGCCCAAGGGCCGCGCCGGCCGGAAGCGACAGAAGGGTGAAGATCGTCAGGGTACGAAAAGCGGACATTGAGGTCTCCGATCTGCCACGTTTCTCTTTTCGGACGTGGCAGGATCAATATGGCGGACCGGATCCAAAGAAGTCCGGAGAAAGATCGAAAGAGTTTCTAAAGCTGCTCAAACCGGTGCCGGCAGGAGCGTGAACCAGAAGGTCGATCCCCGCCCTTCCGCGCTCTCGCAATGGATCTCGCCGCCGTGCGCCTGCACGAGACTCCGCGCGATGGTGAGGCCGAGCCCCACGCCGCCGAGGTCCTGCGAGCCTGGAACCTGATAGAAAGGCTCGAAGATCTGCTCGCGGTGCGCGTCCGGGACGCCGCCGCCGGTGTCGGTGACGGCGAAGCGGACCCTTCCCTCCCAAGGCTCGGCCGCCAGCGTCACCGTGCCGCCGGCGGAGCTCTGGGCGCGGGCGTTCCGGAGCAGCGCGAGGAGCACCTCGCGGACCCGCGCGGAGTCGGCGAGGACGCGCGGCGCCTCGGGGTTGACGTCGGTCGCCAGCTTCACCTTCTCCAGGTCGAAGCCCGGCGCGGCCTCGCTCACGGCGGCGTCGACGAGCTCTGCCGGCGTGACCGGCCGCGGATGGAGCTGGCGCCGGCTCTCCTCCAGGCTCGACATCGCCAGCAGGCTGGCGGCGACCTCGCCGAGGCGGCCGGTCGCGGTCCACATCGTTTGCAGCCGCTGATTCTGCCGGTCGTTGAGCGATCCGATGCGCTCGGCGCCCAGGGATTCCAGGGCGTCCCGCACGGGCATGAGCGAGCGGTCGAGATCGCCCGCCGCGTTGGCCAGCAGGGCGGTGTGCAGCTTGCCGCCATGCAGGCAGTCGGTCACGTCCTCGAGGATCAGCGCCAGGGCGTCGATGCGCCCCTGGCCGTCGCGCAGAACGGTCCCTCGCGGCTGGAAGAGACGCTCACTCCCCGCGACCGTGAGCCGGACCGCGGCTTCGGTGCCGCCGGCGGGAAGACGGCCCGACTCGGCGCGGTCGAACAGCGGCAGGACCCACTCACGAAACGGCTCGGGGAGCGGCTCGCCGGCGCGCAGGCCGAGCTGCGACGAAGCGGGTTGATTGATCAGCTCCACCCTGTGCTCCGGCGACATCACGACCACCGCCTCAGAGGTTCTGTCGAGGGCGGACTGCGCATTTCTCTGCGCGCGCAGCAGGCGGGCCTGATCGGTCTCTCGCATGTCACGCAGGCCGCCGGCCATCGAGTTGAAAGCGGCGGCGAGCTGCCCCAGCTCGTCCGACGAGGTCACCGGCACGGTCAGGTCGAGGTTGCCCCGCTCGATCTCGCGGGCCGCCGAGGTCAGGCGCTCCAACGGCCCCAGGATGGCGCGGGAGAAGAGGAACACGGCGATCCCGGCGAAGGCGGTGCCGGCGAGGAGCGCGATCGCCATGCTGCGGCTCGCCTCGGCGGCGACCTTCCGCGCCCGGTCGTTGGCCTGCACCATGTTCTGCTCGTTGATCCGCAGGATCTCGTCGGCGGTCTGCTTGATCTGCTGAAAGGTCGGGTAGAGCCGCTGGAAGTAGAGCGCGCGCCGCCGCGCGAGGGGGGTGCCGGCGGCGAGGACCTCCTGGAGCACGGGGACGTAGGCGCCGTAGAGCTGTTGCACCCGCGCCGCCCGCTCCCCCTCGCCGGGTAGCGTGATGTTGCCGAGCTCGGTCGCGAGGGCCGCCTCGAAGCGGGGCCGGTTCTGGACCGCGAGCGCGCTCCCCTGCGCATCTTCGCCCGCCAGCGCGAACAGGGCGCCGCTGTCGAGCCTCTCGAGCGCTTCCTTCATCTGCTCGGCGGCGATGACGCTCTTGTAGTTCTCGCGCAGGATGACGTCGATCGAGCCGCCGAGGCGGTCGAGCAGGGAGATGCTCTCGACGCCAACGGCGATCAGGATCGCCAGCAGCACGACGAAGCCGAGAGTGAGCCGGGCCGGCAGCCCGAAGCCGTGCGGGAGATTGGAGGCTGGTTGCGGGTCGATCATGAGGGCTCCCCTTTCCACGGGTCCGTCCTCCTTGCGGAGGCGGCAAGCTCAGGGTCGCTGACCGGGAACGAAGAAGTCCGGAGGGAGATCGAAAGAATTTCTAAAGATTCGCTCCGCGCGTGTCCCCTGCCGCCCGCGGATTGCGCATCTCCAGGTAGCCTCCATTGAGAGGCCCCCGCGGGACAGATCCGTTCCACGGGGATCGCAACCGAGAGAGACAACGACCATGAAAAAGAGCCTGAAGACCCGCCTGACCCTCAACCGCGAGACCTTGCGGGCCCTCGACGCCGAGGAGACCTCGGGCGCCCAGGGCGGCTCCGCGCTCACGGCCAACTGCACCATCAGCGTCGCCCCGTCCATCCTGGCCGCCTGCGTCACCCAGACCTGCCCCACGCGCTGCGGCCAGACGTACTGCTTCCACGTCTGAGCTCTCCAGCCTCCCGGAGCGCCGCGCTCCGGGAGGCCGATGTCCCCTTTTTTCTCCGCTCTGCGCATTACCCAACAGCCCACGACAAGAGGCTCCCGACGGCGACAGATCGTCCCGGCGGGAATCAGATAAGAAAGCGAGCCGACGTCATGAAAAAGAGCCTGAAGACCCGCCTGACCCTCAACCGCGAAACCCTGCGCAACCTCGCCGCCGACGAGATGTCCGGCGCCCAGGGCGGCGGCGTGGTGCTGGTGTCGCAGGGGGCTGGGACCTGCCCGGTCCTGATCACCGCCGTCTGCGTCACCCAGACCTGCCCGACGCGGTGCGGCCAGACCTATTGCTACTACGTGTGATCTCCGGTATCCCCCTTTTTTCAATCGAATAGAAAGCGAGCCGACGTCATGAAGAAGAGCCTGAAGTCCCGCCTGACCCTCAACCGCGAAACCCTGCGCAACCTGACCGCCGACCAGATGTCGGGCGCCCAGGGCGGAGCCGTGCAGGCGAACACCACCGGCTGCAACGTCGTCCCCACCGTCTTCAACTGCCCGCCTGCCCCGGTCGTGAGCCAGACCTGCCCCACGCGGTGCGGTCAGTGGTACTGCTACGCCGTCTGATTCCGATCATTCCTCGTTAATTACAGAATATCCCGAAGCGCTACCGACGCTTCGGGGTATTCTCGTTTTGTCAGTGCGGTGTCCCTCTTTCATTCACTTTGCGCACTTCCCCAGTAGTACGAATTGAGAGTATCCCCGGGGCGACATGATCGTCCCACGGGGATCTCAACAACGAAAGGGGAGAACCTGCATGAAGAAAAGCCTGAAGGCCCGCCTGTCCCTCCATCGCGAAACCCTGCTCGCCCTCGATGCCGATCAGATGGCGAAAGTTGCGGGCGGCGCGCAGAACAGTGGCTTCGCTGGCTGTATCACCTACCAGACTTGCGCGACCAATTGCCACCAGTGGTACTGCAGCGCCGTCACCAACCCAGATCCCTAGCGCTTTTCATCTCACGACTCTTTAATTCATAACATCCCGAAGCGCTGCGGTTCTCCGGGATGTTTACGTCTTCCATCCACAACTCTTTTCCGGCTCCGTCGGCGTCCCGGCCGGCCTCGCCCACGGCACTCTTGAAGCGAAGCCGGAAGCGATGTCGCCAGCGAGCTTGAAATGCATTACCCTCTTCAGTCATCTAGAAGCGTGAGCCAGAGCGCAATGTCGATCTCCGATGTGACGATGCTGCTCCATGCCGCCCACCAGGGGGACTCGGGGGCGGAGGGAGAGCTGTTCGCCCGCCTGTACGCCGACCTCAAGCGGCTGGCGCGCGC
>DATBAW010000473.1:0-25340 GCA_036271335.1 Thermoanaerobaculia bacterium | reverse complement strand
GCAGCTCTCGGTCACCGGCGGATTGACCGACGGCGGCGTATAGACCAGCGCCTTGGAGGTGTGGAAGCGGTGCGGGTCGTCGCCGGGGCCCAGGACCTTCCAGGCCGCCTTCACCATGATGGCGCCCAGCTGGTTGCCGGTGCCGCAGGGGAACTTCACCGGCCCGGTGAACGCCTTCTGCCCGGCCGCCGAGTAGAGGCTGTTGGCGAGGATGTAGTCGAACATGTTGCGGTTGACCACGATCTCGAAGCGGGTGTAGGCGTGGTTCTGGTCGACCAGCGGACCGGTCTCGAACGGCTGCACGGTCTCGGAGAGGAGGCCCGGCGTCTTGCCGATCTGCTGCAGGAGCTTCATCCCCGGCTTGTATTTCGCCTTGCAGATCGCCGGGATCTCCTGGTGGCCGCTCCAGGTGGGCGTCTTGCCGTCGGGAAGGAAGATGTTGTTGACGCTCCGCCAGCCCTCCCAGACCGTGCGGTTGTCGCCGGTCTTCGAGGCACCGGGCTTGCGGGCCGGATCGGCGTTGCCGCCCGGCGCCGGCGGCCAGGAGGCGGCGATGAACGAGTTCCAGGAAAAAATGTCGAAGTCCTGTTGCAGCGCCGGCAGGCTGACGGTGCCGCCGAAGCCGACGTCGGCGGGGAGGACCGGGCTGAGCTGGATCGCCGGCGCCGACGACGCCGGGGCGGCCGTGGGGACCGTGGCCACGGGCGGCGAGGCCGCGGCCGGCGGCGTGGCTGGAGGGACCGGCGCCTGCGAGGCCGCGAGCGCGGCTCCCGCCAGACACGCGGCCGGGATCAGAAGGTACGACAGACGGCCGGAACGCATAGCGTCTCCTCTCGACGGATGACGGACAACCAGGGGCTCGACGGCTTTGGCGAGTATTTTAGAGGATCTTACCTTGCCGGACAATTTTGCAAAGCGCGCGCCAGTTCAGCAGGGAACGGGCGGCCAGGGAACCGTGGCGTGACTTCGCGGGACTGACGTGTCGATCGACGCGTCACCGACATGTAAGGAAACTGTAAGGCACGGTCCGGACTCTTCGGCCCGACATATAATTGCCGGCAACAGTAGGCAGACCGTTCTGTTCTCTTCAAACAGGAGGAAGCTCGCATGGGCTGGAATGCGTTACGGCAGGCCGTCGCTGGTGGTGTGGTGCTCCTGGCGATTCCCGTCTTCTCCTCGGCGGCGTCGGCCGCCGCGGGAAAGACCGCGCCGACTCCCGGTAACTTCGACCTGAGGGTGAGCGCGAGTCAGGATCTCTCCCAGGTCATCGCCCGGCGCACGGCGCCGGGCCTCAATCCGGCACCCACGCCCGCCCAGCTGCGCGCGCAGATCCAGACCATGCAGGCGGCGGCCGGCCAGCTGCGCACGGTTTCGCCCGGCGCCACCGTCCGCTTCTCGCCGGTCACCGTGGCGCCGGAGATCGTCGCCGGCGAGCGCGGCCCGCTCTCCGCCGCGGCCCCCGGCGTGGCCGGCTTCGACATCGTGCGCGCCTTCCTGCACGCCAACCGCGCCCTCTACGGGCTCGCGGACAGCGAGATCGACGCCCTCCATTTCCTCGGCGAGAGCGTCAGTCCCCGCAACGGCATGCGGATGGTGCGCGTGGAGCAGCTGGTCAACGGCCGGCCGGTCTTCCAGAGCGAGAGCCGCTTCATCCTCGACCGCACCGGCCGCGTCTGGCGCTCGCTGGGCCTGATGATGCCGAACGCCTCGGCGCCGCCGCTCCCCGCTGCGTTCACCTTCGGCGCGCCGCAGGCGCTGGCCAAGGCGATGCAGTCGGTGAACCTGGCGGCCGACGCCGGACGCATGTCCGTCACCACCAGCGCCAACGGCGCGGTCACGCAGGTGGCGGCGAACCAGCCGGCGATCGCCGGCAACGTGCAGAGCGACATCGTCTACTTCCCGGCCGGCCCCGGCGTGCTCATCCCGGCCTGGCGGCAGATCGCCTTCACCCATGACACCGCCGCCGACTGGTACACGCTGGTCGACGCCGACACCGGCATCCTCCTCTGGCGCAAGAACATCCGCGCCCATGCCTCGACGCAGGAGGCGCGGTTCAGCGTCTACGCGCAGGCCGACGGCAAGACTCCGGCGACCAGCCCGGCGCCCCACGAGCCCACTACCGTGACGCCCGGCTCCGGCACTCAGTTCCCGGCGATCGCCCGCACCACCGTCAACATGTCGACGGCGCAGAACCTCACCTTCAGCCCGAACGGCTGGATCCCGGACGGCGGCACGACGACGACCGGCAACAACGTCGACGCCTATCTCGACACCGACGCCGACGACGCGCCGGACACCGGGCTCCTGGACAACAACGGCCGGCCGGTCGGCAACCCGGACGCCAACAGCCACAACCGCGACTTCCTCGGCGCCACGCCGCGCGACTACACCTACACTCCGGCGCCCATGGCCGGCAATCCCGACGCCGGCGACGCCCCCACCACCGCGCAGTCGCAGCGCGGCGCCGTGACCAACCTCTTCTACATCGCCAACTGGTACCACGACCAGCTCTACGGCTTCGGCTTCGACGAGGCGGCCGGCAACTTCCAGACCACCAACTTCAGCGGCATGGGCGCGGGCGGCGACCCGGTGCTCGCCGAGACGCAGGACGGCTCGGGGACCGACAACTCGAACTTCTCGACGCCGCCGGACGGCATGTCCGGCCGCATGCAGATGTACATCTTCGACTTCCCCACCCCCGAGCGCGACGGCTCGCTCGACAGCACGATCGTGCTCCACGAGCTGACCCACGGCACCTCCAACCGGCTGATCGGCGACGGCAACGGCCTGATCTGGGACGAAGGGGGCGGCATGGGCGAGGGGTGGAGCGACTTCTATGCGATGTCGCTGACGCACAACTCCAACGCCTACGATCCGAACGCCGAGTACGTCGAGGGCGCCTACGCGACGTATCAGTTCCTCGGGCTGACCGACAACTATCTCTACGGCATCCGCCGTTTCCCCTACTCGACCGACAACAGCGTCAATCCGCTCACCTGGGCGGACGTGGACGACGTCACCTACAGCACGGCCGGAGGGATCACTCCGAGCCCGATCAACTTCAGCGGCAACGGCGCCCTCGAGGTGCACAACATCGGTGAGATCTGGGCGCTGACTCTCTGGGAGGTGCGCAGCCGCGTCATCGCCGATCCGGCGGGGGCCAACGGCGACGTGCCGACGGGCAACTCCACGATGCTCCAGCTCACCACCGACGCCCTCAAGATGACGCCGCTCAACCCGAGCTTCACCGACGCCCGCGACGCCCTGGTCGCCGCCGACTGCGTCACCAACGCCTGCGCCAACGAGGCCTCGATCTGGGGCGGCTTCGCCGACCGCGGCCTGGGCTATGGCGCCGTCGCGCCGCTCGGCCAGTCCGGAGTCGTGGGCCTCGGCAGCTACGTGGGAGTCGGCGAGTCGTTCAAAGTCCCCTATCTGGACGTGGCGTCCCCGGTCATCGACGACAGCGTGGGCAACAACAACGGCGCCATCGATCCGGGCGAGCCGATCCGCCTCACCGTCAACCTCCTGAACCCCTGGCACAACACCGCGTTCAACGTCGCCGGCGCCACCGCCACCTTGACCTCGTCCACCGCCGGGGTGACGATCCTCACCAGCTCCTCCACCTATGGCGCCATCGCTGCCCAGGGCACGACCGGCGGCACGCCCTTCGTCTTCACGGTCGCGCCGTCGGCGATCTGCGGCCAGTCGCTGAAGTTCACCATCACCACCGTCAGCTCCCTGGGCACCACCAGCGTCGACTTCGTGCTGCGGGTCGGCACCGCCGCCGGCGCCGGCACGCCGGTGACCTACACCCGCGCGATCCCCAACCCGGGTCTCGCCATTCCGGACGACACGTTCCCCGGCGTGACCGACTCGCAAAATGTCCCGGACGACCTCGAGATCAACAACCTCGACGTCCGGATCGACAGCCTCACTCACACCTTCACCGGCGACCTCGTGTTCTCGTTCAAGGCGCCGAACGGCTACGGCACCGCCCTTGCCTACATGCGCGGCAGCTTCATCGGCGACGGCGACGGCGACAACTTCACCAACACCCTCTTCGACGACAACTCGAGCAACGACCTCAACCTGAGCGCCTCGACCGACGCGCCCTACACGGGCGACTGGCTGCCGGCGTTCAACTCGCCGATCTGGGCTCTCTTCGGCATTCCGAACCTCGGTCCGGATCCGGTGGGCCAGCTCGGGCGCGTCAACGGTCTGAGCTCGCTGGGCACCTGGCAGGTCCACGTCGCCGACGAGGCCGCAGAGGATACCGGCACCCTGCACTCGTGGTCGCTCATCGTGACGCCGACGGCCTTCACCTGCGCCGCCTTCACGCCGGTCGCGGCCGTCTCCGGCACCAAGAGCGTCAGCGGCAACTTCAACGTCGGCGGCACGGTCACCTACACCGTGACCCTCACCAACAGCGGCTCGGGCGCCCAGGGAGACAACGCCGGCCACGAGTTCACCGACGTCCTCCCCTCGAGCCTGACGCTGGTCAGCGCCACGGCCACCTCCGGCACCGCGGCCGCCAACCTCGGCACCAACACCGCCACCTGGGACGGCACGCTGGCGGCGTTCAACGGCACGGTGACGATCACCATCACCGCCACGGTCAACGCCGGCAGCGGCGGCCAGACCATCTCCAACCAGGGCACGATCTCCTACGACTCCGACGGCAACGGCACCAACGATGCCACCGCCATGACCGACGATCCGGGCACCGGGACGGCAGGTGATCCCACCTCGTTCGCGGTCGCGGCGGCGCCGTTCGTCACCGGCACCAAAACCGTCACCGGCAGCTTCACGGAGGGTGGCAGCATCACCTACACCGTGACCCTGACCAACCAGGGGGGCGCCGCTCAAGGGGACAACCCGGGCAATGAGTTCACCGACGTCCTCCCCTCCACCCTGACCCTGGTGAGCGCCACGGCCACCGCCGGTACCCCCGTCGCCACCACCGCCACCAACACCGTCACCTGGAACGGCGGTCTCGCCGCCGGCGCCTCGGTGACGATCACCATCCACGCCACCATCAAGACCGGGACCGCCGGCCAGACGATCTCCAACCAGGGCTCGATCTCCTACGACTCCAACGGCGACGGCACCAACGACGCCACCACCGTCACCGACGATCCGGGCACCGCGGCGGCCGGCGATCCGACCTCGCTGACCGTGGCGAGAATCGTCGCGGAAGTTCCCACCCTCTCGGACTTCGGCCTGGCGGCCCTCGCCATGGCCCTCGCCGCGGCGGCTCTGCTGATGGTCCGGCGACGCCGCACCGCCTAGCGCCATCCCGCGTCGCTTCCGAGCCCCCGGCATCGAGCCGGGGGCTTTTTCATTTCCGCCCCAGGAATACCCCGCTCCCCCAAGCAACTTTTGAGAGGCGAGACTCGTATCTTGTCCTTCTGTTTGGGGCGGAATTCAGGGGAGAACCATGTCCATGCGGTGGCTGTCCATGCGGTTGTTGAGGCTGATGCAGGTCATGACGCCGATCCTCGCTCTGCCGGCTCTGGTCGCGGGCTGCGGCGGGGAGCGTCCGGGCGCTGGAGCGCAGGCGGCGAAAACGGCGGGTACGGCGCGCGAGGTGCGGGTGGCGAACGCCGAGGAGGGACGGCTGGCGCGGACGGTCGAGGTCTCGGGCACCCTCGCCGCCGACGAGCAGACGCAGCTCGGCTTCAAGATCGCCGGCCGGCTGGAGCGCCTGCTGGTGGACATCGGCTCGCCGGTGCGGCGCGGCCAGGTGGTGGCTCGGCTCGTCGCCATCGACTTCGAGCTCAAGGTGCGCCAGGCCGAGACCGCCTTGCAGCAGGCGCGAACCACGCTCGGCCTCACCCCCGACGGCATCAGCGACGCCGTCGATCCCGCGCAGACGGCCGGCGTGAAGCAGGCCGCCGCCACTTTCACGCAGGCCCGGCTCAGCCGCGAGCGCATGGTCAAGCTGTTCGACGAGCAGCTGATCCCCAAGTCCGACCTCGAGACCGCCGACGCCAACCTCGGCGTGGCGGACGGCCGCTACCAGGAGGCGATCGAGATCGCTCGCACCCGCCAGGCCCTGCTCTCGCAGCGCCGGAGCGAGCTCGCCATCGCCCAGCAGCAGCTCGCCGACGCCGTGCTCACCGCGCCGTTCGACGGCGCCGTCCGCGAACGGCTGGTCAACGCCGGCGACTACCTGGCGGCCGGCACGCCGGTGGCCGTCCTGGTGCGCGTCGATCCGCTCCGCCTGCGCCTCGCCGTGCCGGAGCGCGAGGCGACGGGGATCCGCGTCGGCCAGCCGGTCGACCTCACCGTCGAGGGGGTCGTTGCCAGGCACGCCGGCAAGGTCGCCCGTATCAGCCCGTCGATCAGCGAGAGCAACCGCACGCTGATGGTGGAGGCCGAGGTGCCGAACGCCGGGCGCGACCTGCGGCCGGGAGGCTTCGCGCGCGCCCGGATCGTCGTCCAGGCCGGCGACTCGGCCGTGCTCGTCCCCGCCTCCGCCGTGGTCACCTTCGCCGGCATCGAGAAGGTGATCGGCGTCGACGGCGGCAAGGCGATCGAGAAGCGCGTCCGCACCGGCCGCAAGGACGGCGACCGGGTGGAGATCGTCGAGGGGATCAAGGCCGGCGAGCCGGTGATCGTGCAGCCCGGCAACATCGTCACCGGCGAGCCGGTGAGAGTGGCGCGGTAGGAGAAGGAGGGTGGCGCGGTAGGAGAAGGAGGGTGGCGCGGTAGAAGAAGGATGTAGGGGCGGCCCTATGTGGCCGCCCTGGGAGGGTGCCTTTCGCGAGCAGGGCGGCCACATAGGGCCGCCCCTACGGAGGGATCCGCTGAGGAGAAGGAATGCAGAAGCTTGCCGACATCTGTATCCGCCGGCCCGTGTTCGCGGCGATGATCGTCCTCGCCCTGGTCGTGGTGGGCGCCGCCAGCTACGGCCGGCTGGGGGTCGACCGCTTCCCCTCCGTCGACCTGCCGACGGTGTCGATCCGCACCACGCTCCCCGGCTCCTCCACCGAGGAGACCGAATCCGAGGTCTCGCAGGTGATCGAGGAGGCGGTCAACACCGTCGACGGTATCGACGAGCTGCGCTCGATCTCCTCGGGCAACACCTCGTTCGTGATCGCCACCTTCAACCTCAACCGCAACATCGACACGGCGGCGCAGGACATCCGCGACCGCATCGCCGGCATCACCCGCCAGCTGCCGCTCGACGTGCTGCCGCCGGAGGTCTCCAAGTTCGACAACGACAGCGAGCCGGTGCTGTCGGTGACGCTCTCCGGCAACCGCTCGTTGCGCGAGCTGACCGAGTACGCGGACAAGGTGGTGAAGATCCAGGTCGAGCGCTCCCCCGGCGTCGGCGAGGTGGACCTCGTGGGCGGCCTGTCGCGGGCGATCAACGTCTGGATCGATCCCGACCGCCTGGCGGCCTACGGCATCCCGATCGCCGCCGTGCGCGAGGCGATGGTGCGGCAGAACGCCGAGGCGCCGGGGGGCAACGTCACCTCCGGCGGACGCGAGCAGACGCTGCGCACCATGGGGCGCTTCGCCACCTCGCAGGAGTTCAGCGATCTGGTGGTGGCGACGATCAACGGCCAGCCGGTGCGCGTGCGCGACCTCGGCTCGGCGGAGGACGGCACCAAGGAGCAGCGCTCGATCGCCCGCCTCGACGGCGTGCCCACGGTCAGCCTCGACATCCTCCGCCAGTCCGGCGCCAACACGGTGGCGGTGATCCAGGGGGCGCGCGAGGCGCTGGCGCGCGTCCAGTCCCAGCTGCCGCCCGACCTCAAGCTGGAGATCATCCGCGACCAGTCGGACTACATCCACGCCGCCCTCCACGAGATCAACCTCCACCTGATCCTGGGCAGCCTGTTCGCCTCGCTGGTGGTGTTCGCCTTCATGCGCAGCTGGCGGTCGACGGTGATCGCCGCGGTGGCGATCCCGACCTCGGTGATCGCCACCTTCGGCATGATGAAGGCGCTCAACTTCACCCTCAACAGCGTCACCATGCTCGCCCTGGTGCTGATGGTCGGCGTGGTGATCGACGACGCCATCGTCATCCTCGAGAACATCTTCCGCTTCATCGAGGAGAAGAAGATGGGGCCGTTCGAGGCGGCGAAGCAGGCGACGCAGGAGATCGGCCTCGCGGTGCTGGCGACGACGCTGTCGCTGGTGGTGATCTTCGTGCCGGTCTCCTTCATGTCGAGCGTCTCCGGACGGTTCCTCTACCAGTTCGGACTGACGGCGGCGGCGGCGGTGCTGGTCTCGCTCCTCGTCTCCTTCACCCTGACGCCGATGATGAGCGCCCGCATGCTGCGCGCCACGGACGCCTCCTCGGGTCATGCCCATGCCGGCGAAGCCGGCTCCCAGACAGCCGCCGCCTCGCGCCAGGGCTTCTACGCCCGCATCGACCGCGTCTACGAGCGCATGCTCCGCGTCACCATGGCCCACCGGCGGACGGCGGCGCTGCTCTGCGTCGGCGTCATGCTCGCCTCGATCCCCCTGTTCAAGCTGGTGAAGGTGGAGTACATCCCGAGCGACGTCGATGAGTCCGAGTTCGAGGTCAACGTCCGCGGCCCCGAGGGGATGAGCCTCGCCGCCATCGACGAGGCCATGCGCGCCCTCGAGGCCGAGATCCGCCAGGTGCACGGCGTCCGCAGCATGCTCGCGACGGCGGGCGGCGGCTTCCTCGGCGGCGTCAACCAGGGGAACGTCTTCCTGCGGATCGCGCCGAGCGAGGAGCGCAAGTTCTCGCTCGCCCGCTTCGCCCGCGGCCTGATCCACCTCGACCCCGGCGCCGCCTTCCGCGACAACTACAGCCAGCAGGAGGTGATGTCGGCGGTCCGCGAGCGGATCGCCAAGTTCCGCGACCTCCGCTGCTCGGTGCGCAACCTGCAGTCCTTCAACATCGGCGGTGGCGGTTACGAGATCGACTTCGCCCTGCGCGGTCCGGACCTCCAGGCGCTCGCCGGCTACGCCGAGCAGCTGCGGGTCAAGTCCAAGGAGCTGGGCGGCATCGTCGACGCCGACACCACGCTCAAGCTCGACCGCCCCGAGCTGCGGGTGCAGGTCGACCGCAACCGCGCCGCCGCCCTCGGCGTCGACATGTCGGACATCGCCGAGGCCCTCCAGCTCATGGTCGGCGGCGACCAGCAGGTCTCCCGCTTCCACGATCCCGGGATCAACGACGACTACGACGTCCAGCTCCGCCTCTCCGAGGGCGCCCGCAACGATCCCCAGGCGATCCTCGGCCTCTTCGTCCCCGGCCGCGACGGGAAGCTCTACCAGCTCGGCAACTTCGTCTCGCTCAAGCAGGAGACCACCGCCTCGCGCGTCGACCGCCTCGACCGCCAGCGGCAGGTGAGCCTGCGCGCCGGCGTCGGCCCCGGCTACGCGCTGGCGGACCGGCTGGAGGCCTTGCAGCAGGCGGTCAAGGAGATGAACCTGCCGCCCACGTACACCACGGCGGTGAGCGGGCGCGGCAAGGAGCTCGCCCGCACCTTCAGCGAGTTCGTCTGGGCGCTCACCCTCTCGATCATCTTCATGTACATGATCCTCGCCTCGCAGTTCGAGAGCGTGGTCCATCCGCTGACCATCCTGCTGTCGCTGCCACTGGCGGTGCCGTTCGCCCTGCTCTCGCTCTGGGCCACGCACAACACGCTGAACCTTTACTCGGCGCTGGGGATCCTGGTGCTGTTCGGCGTGGTCAAGAAGAACGCCATCCTGCAGATCGACCACATGAACAACCTCCGGGCGCAGGGGATGGACCGCCTCTCGGCGATCCTGCAAGGCAACCGCGACCGGCTGCGGCCGATCCTGATGACCACCCTCGCCCTGGTCGCCGGCATGCTGCCGCTCGCCGTCGGCACCGGCCCCGGCGCCGAGGAGCGGCGGGCGATCGCCGTGGTCGTCATCGGCGGCCAGAGCCTTTCGCTGCTGCTGACGCTGCTGGCGACGCCGGTCTTCTACTCGCTGTTCGACGACCTGCGGGGCCGGGCGGCGCTGGAGGCGCTGGCGCGGCGGGTGTTCCCGAAGTGGGGTCGGGGGCGGGAGATCGAGGAGGAAGCGGCATGACCCACACCGTCTTCAACCAGCCCCCGCCCTTCGAGGACATCAACCTCTTCACCTCCGACCGGGTCCTCACCGAAGCGTTGCGGCGTGAAGGCGCGGAGTGGACGGAGGAGCGCGCGCGGGATTTCGGCGAGATCGTGGGGCGGCGGGAGACGATCGCCTGGGGGTTCCAGGCCAACGAGCATCCACCCGTCCTGCGCACGCACGACCGTAACGGCAACCGGATCGACGAGGTGGAGTTCCATCCCGCCTGGCACACGCTGATGGCGCTCGGGGTGAAACACGGTCTTCATTCCCTCCCCTGGAGCGAGCAGCGCGCCGGAGCGCACGTGGCGCGGGCGGCGATGTTCATGCTGCTCGCCGAGGTGGAGGCCGGCGTGGGTTGCCCGCTGTCGATGACCTACTCGGCGGTGCCCGCCCTGCGCCTCCAGCCGGAGCTGGCGGCCGAATGGGAGCCGCGATTCGCCTCGACCCTCTACGATCCGCGCCTCGCGCCGGCCGCCGAAAAGACGGGCGCCCTCTGCGGCATGGCGATGACCGAGAAGCAGGGAGGCTCGGACGTGCGGGCCAACACCACGTCCGCGCGGCCGGCGGGGAACCACTACGAGATCACCGGCCACAAATGGTTCTGCTCGGCGCCGATGTGCGACGCCTTCCTGGTGCTGGCGCAGGCGCCGGGCGGCCTCTCCTGCTTCCTCCTCCCCCGCTTCACTCCGGACGGCCAGCGCAACCGCTTCCATCTCCAGCGGCTCAAGGACAAGCTCGGCAACCGCTCGAACGCTTCCAGCGAGGTGGAATTCGACGCCGCCTGGGCGCGCCTCGTCGGCGAAGAAGGGCGCGGAGTCCAGACCATCCTGGAGATGGTGAACCACACGCGGCTCGACTGCGTGATCGGCGCCGCCGCCGGCCTGCGCGCCGGGACGGCGCGGGCGATCCATCACGCGACGCATCGCCGGGCCTTCGGCAAGCTCTTGATCGACCAGCCGCTGATGCGCAACGTCCTCGCCGATCTCGCCCTCGAATCCGAGGCCGCCACCACCGCGATGATGCGTCTCGCCCGCGCCTACGACGCGGCGGAGACCCCCTTCCGGCGGCTGGCGACGGCGGTGCTCAAGTATTGGATCTGCAAGCGCGCGCCGGTCCACGCCGCAGAAGCCCTGGAATGCCTGGGCGGCAACGGCTACGTGGAGGAGTGGGGCCTGGCGCGGCTCTATCGCGAGGCGCCGCTCAACTCGATCTGGGAAGGCTCGGGCAACGTCCAGTGCCTCGACGTGCTGCGGGCGATCCAGAAGAGCCCCGAATCGCTCCAGGCCCTCTTCGCCGAGATCTGGGAGGCGCGCGGCGGCGATCACCGGCTGGACATCTACGTCAACGAGCTCCGCGCCCAACTCGCCAGCACGGAGGATCTGGAGCTGCGCGCCCGCCGCCTGGTGGAGCGCCTCGCTCTCGCTCTCCAGGCCTCGCTGCTGGTTCGCCATGCGCCGCCCGAGATCGCCGACGCCTTCTGCGCCAGCCGCCTCGGCGGCGACAGCGGCCGGACCTTCGGCGCGCTGCCGCCCGAGGTCGATTTCGCGGCGATCCTGGAGCGTCACTCCACCGTGGGATAGGCGCTATCATGGAGCTCATCATGCCGAAGCCCTTCATCGCATCCAACCCTGCCGTCATGATGGGCAAGCCCGTCATCGCCGGCACCCGAATCACGGTGGAGCTGATCCTCGAAAAGCTCGCCGCCGGTGAAACGAAGGAGCAGCTTCTGGAGGCCCATCCTCGCCTGACCCGGGAAGCGATCTCGGCCGCGCTGGAATTCGCGGCTCGCGCACTCCGGGCCGACGTGGTCTATCCGATCCCCGACGAGGCCGCTTGAAGCTGATGGCCGACGAGGGGGTCGGTCGATCGCCAGATCGTCGCCCACTTGCGGCAGGATGGGCATGAAGTCCTCTACGTCGCGGAGCTCGATCCCGGAATTGACTATACCCTGGTGCTGGAACAGGCAGGCAGGGCCGGAACCCTTCTCCTTACGGCTGATAAAGATTTCGGCGAGTTGATCTTCCGCCAGAAGAGGGCTCAGGGAGGGGTCGTCCTCTTACGACTCTCGGGTGTACCTGCCGAGCGAAAGGCCCAAATCGTCGGCGCTTTCCTGAACAGTCACGGGCATGAGATGGTCGAAGCCTTTTCAGTGATCTCCCCCGGACACCTGCGGGTCCGAAAGAATCTCTGAAGGGATCGCTCAGGATCTCAAGACCGGTCGCGGGAATCGCAATCTGAAGTTCTCCGCCCGGAACCCCGCCACCAATTTTCCCTGATTGACGTCGGGAAACGCCTTCGGCATCGTACGGAAATCGAGCAGCTTCGCCGGCCGCAGCACGCCGTGGCCGCCCAACCGCGTCTCGTAAGTCCGACCGTCGCGGAACTGCGTGATCGTCCGCCAGGAGGGAGGCGCGAACAGGCCGGCGGCCGGCAGGGCGAGGCCCCGCGCGGGCGCCACGGTGAGCTCGACTTCGGCGACGCAATCGTTCTGCACGATCACCCGCTCGGCGCCATCCAGCCGCTTCACGACCTCGAACTCGGCGGTCTGCTTGGGAATCGCCCAGTTCTCCCGGCCGTCGACCCTGCTCGCCGCCGTCGAGACATAGATGCGGCTGATCGAGAAGAGATGATGCCGCCAGCGCAGGTTCCGGCCCACGGCGAACAGCAGCTCGCGGTAAGGCCCGACCGGCGACTCCCGATAGTCGACGAGCATCAGCACCCCGAGCATCCCCTCGAAATGCGGCCCTACCAGCTCCGGCGGCAGGAAGCCGCCGTTGCGCAGGAACCAGGGCTCGAAAGTGAAGAGGAAAACGTAGCCGCAGCCGCGCAGGCGCCAGGGGGGAGGGACGTGGGATGCCAGATCGCTCACGCCGTTCAGCGATCCGATCAGCACCAGGAACGTTCTTCCAGAAGCCGCCGCAGGTCCTCTTCCAGGGCCTGGAAAGCGGACAGGCGGCGCAGAGGCGAAAAATCCTCAATCAGGTCCGCCAGACGGTGAATCCGTGGCGCCGGATCAAAACGCCGCAGGCGTCCCGGACGCAGGCCGCTGGCGTTCGCGAGCAGGTCCCACAGGACAGACTTGGGGTCGGGGATCTCCTCCAACCTCTTGAGAGGTGGGAGGGCCAGGGGAATGCGGCCTCGCGGATTGTCCGCCGCCGAACGGATCGCCGCTTCGTCGAAGAGCAACCACGCTTCCTGCATCCGGACCGGAACGACGCAGAGGGTGGTCTGGCGAGAGCCGGCCGCCTGCAAATGATCACGGATCTCCGCCACCCTCAGGTCCCGGCTCTCTCCCTCGGCATCGCGATGGACGAACAGGAGATCGCAGGGATAGAGCGCGAGAGCCATCCGGATCTTCTCCGAGAGCAGCCGCGGAGGAGGGCGCAACGAACGCAACTCCGCCCACTGTCCGGAGAAGTTCCGAGCAGAGCCCTGGAGCAGCAGCCAGCGAAGCACCGGGAGCAACGCCCGGTCGGAAGAGCCGTCGGAAAGGAGCGTGAAGGTCAGAGGGATCAAGAGCTCGCCGTCGACCCGAAGGGCAGCCACTGCTGAATGTCTGGACGGTCGATCACCCGTGTGCTGCCGCGATGAGTCTCCTGTTCCTTCGCGGAACGCGGAGGATCGGGCCGCAAGGCCAGATCGACAGGGCTCAGATAAGAGATCACCTGGCCCAACGGCACCGTCGGCACCTCGGGCCAGCCCTGCGCTCGCCAGGTCTCAGGGAGCCAGCGGAACGCCGGTATCGTGACCAGCCGGCCCTGTTGTCGCAACGATTGCGGCAACACCACCAGGAGCGAATCGTCCGGGGCCTCGCTGGCGACGACCGGCGAGTGTGTATTGACGATCACCTGACGCAAGGGGTTGTCGGAATCGACCGGGAGGATCGGATCGACGGCCAGATCCTGGAGCAGCCGCAGCATGGCGGAGATTCGCTCAGGATGGATGCCGTTCTCGGGCTCCTCCATGCAGAGGACGCCGCGAGCTTCCGAATCGCTTTCCAGGATGGCGAGGGCCAGAAAGCGGAGGGTGCCGTCGGAGAGAGCGCGCGCTTCGTGCTCCGTCCCGCCGCGGTCTCTCAGCATCAGAGTCAACAGTTCCCGTCTCTCGTCGACGTCGACGCGAACCGAGCCCACGCCCTCGATCAGCTCGGCGAGACGATTGGCGATCCTGGCGTAGAGGGCCTCGGTCTGACCCTCCTCGGAGCCCGAAGGCCGGGACAGCGGTCGGCCAATGGCTGGGTTCACGTCCAGCTTGGCAAGGCGCGCCAGGGTCGCCGGCAGATGCGCGCCACTGGTCGCGATGGATCGCGGTGCGGTAAAGAGATCAGGGGAACGCAGGGCGGACGGCTCGAGTTGAAGGAGGCGCCAGGATTGCATTTCACGCCGCGCCAGGACGGCGGTGGAGCTCTCCGCGGCGTTGACGTTGGAGAGGACGGTACGCGGGAGCTTCTCCGCCACGTGATTCCGCGGCCGGCCACCCCCTTTGTAGTCCTTCCCGAGATCCTGGTGGAGCTTGATGTACGTCGTGCCTTCACGGACCTCGGTCGAAATGAACGGGCTCGTCCTTCGCCCCTGCACCACGGAATGACGCCAGGCGGGAGAGTGGGGAAACGGCAGACGGCTCCTGGCCTCACCCAGCGTAATATGCGTCAGCTCCTCGTGACGGATGCACAATCCCGAAGCTCCGATCCCCAACT
This sequence comes from Thermoanaerobaculia bacterium, assembly GCA_036271335.1. Classification (GTDB taxonomy): domain Bacteria; phylum Acidobacteriota; class Thermoanaerobaculia; order Multivoradales; family UBA5704; genus DATARR01. Next base: position 10,570 of record DATBAW010000473.1, on the reverse strand, counting down.
TCAAGACGTACCTCAGGAATGTGATCGCCGCCTTGGCTTCCTGGCCAAGATCGTCGACACCGGAAGCCGGGATCAGCATCTCCGCCTCGAACGTCATCTCTTCCGCTGTCTGGTCGCCAACCCGATGGAAGATGCTCCGCAGATCCCCGCTCCGCCCTCCCTCGCTGCGGACCGAGAGGGCCGCCTCCATCAGCGGCTGCTCCGAAAGAGCGCTGAGAAGCGTGATGGCGTCGAAAAGATTGGACTTCCCCACCCCATTGGCCCCGGCGATGCAAGTGAAGGGCCCGAACGACACGTCGACATCGACGAGGTTCTTGAATCCATTGACTTTGAGACGTGTCAGCATGGCGGATCGGGGCAGTATTCCGAAGGCCAGTATATCGGACTGACCGATCCTCTGGCCTGCTCTTTGCTGCCACCAGGGAATCGAGGGCCTGAGCCGAGAGGTTCTCTCCAACGAGAAGGAGGTCGTGCCATGAAATGCCAAACCCCCGATTGCATCGGCGAGCACGAGACGCGGGCGATCAGCCATTCGGTGATCTACCGGGAGCGCACCGTCGTCGTCCACGGTGTGCCGGCGGCGGTCTGCCCGGATTGCGGGGAGGCGGTGCTGGCCGAGGAGACGGCGGTGCACCTGGAGATCCTGCTGCGGCGCAAGGCGCGGTCGAAGGCGGCGGAATTCTCTTTCGCCACCTGACGGCGGTGCCGCCGCGCAACTCCGGACGGGTTCTGTCGTACTCTCCTGTCAAGCCGATAGGGAGAGCCGATGCGCAAAGCCGCCGCCGTCCTGATCCTGGTCTTCGCGTTCCTTTTCATGCCGCTGGCGCACGCGCAGAGCCCGGCGGCAGCCTCGCCGGAGCCCGCGGCGAGCGCCGCGGCTCAAGCCCCCACCGGACCGGTGGCGGTGCCGGAGCCGAGCGCCAAGGCGCTGCGCTACTTCCACACCGGCAACGTCCTGTGGGCGGTTTCCACGGTCTGGGGGCTGCTGGTGCCGATCCTCCTGCTGTTCACCGGCGTCTCGGCGCGGATCCGCGACCTCGCCCGCCTGATCGGCCGCAACTGGTTCTTCACCATCGCGATCTACGGCCTCCTCTTCACGCTGCTCACCGCTCTCCTCTCCCTGCCGCTCGACTATTACCAGGACTTCCTCCGGCCTCACGCCTACGGGCTCTCGGACCAGACCGCCGCCAAGTGGTGGTGGGACATGATCAAGAGCCTGATCCTCGGCTGCGTCTTCACCGCCCTGCTGCTCTGGATCCCCTACCTGCTGCTGCGCAAGAGCCCGCGGCGCTGGTGGCTGTACACGGGCCTCGGCGCGATCCCACTGCTGACCCTGTTCCTGCTGATCACGCCCGTCTGGGTCGAGCCCCTGTTCAACAAGTTCGGCCCGATGAAGGACAAGGCGCTGGAGGGCCAGATCCTGGCGCTGGCCGACCGCGCGGGGATCGAAGGGAGCCGCGTCTACGAGGTCAACAAGAGCGTCGACACCAAGACGGTCAACGCCTACGTCTCCGGCCTCGGCTCCACCAAGCGGATCGTGCTCTGGGACACCATCCTGGCCAAGCTCAACCCGTCCGAGGTGCTGTTCGTCATGGGCCACGAGATGGGCCACTACGTGCTCGGCCACACCTGGCAGCTCATCCTGATGGGGTCCGCCCTGGTGCTCTTCGGCTTCTGGGTGATCCACCGCACGGCGGGCGAGATGATCGCGCGCTATCGCGCCCGCTTCGGCTTCTCCGAGCTGGCGGACGTCGCCTCGCTGCCGCTCATGCTCCTGCTCTTCGGCGTGGTCTCGCTGGTGCTGACGCCGGCCGTCCTCGCCTTCGGCCGCCACGTCGAGCATGAGGCCGACCGCTTCGGCCTCGAGATCACGCGCGACAACCACGATTGCGGGACCGCCTTCGCCAAGCTGCAACAGGAGAACCTCGGCGTGCCGCGCCCCGGCCTGCTCTACAAGCTCTGGCGCTCCGATCACCCGCCGCTCGGCGAGCGCATCGACTTCTGCAACGAGTACCGCCCCTGGGAGAAGGGGGAGCCCCTGAAGTACGGCGACAAGATCAAGGGGCCGGCGTCGTAGTCGTAAGGGACGGCGGCCTCACCGGCACCGTGGATTGCAACACTGGAACCACGGTTTGCGCTGTTCCCACCGTGGATTGCACTCCTCGCACCGTGGTTTGAGACGCTCGGACCGCGGATTGAATCGTTCCCACCTCGGATTGCGGTCCGCGCACCGCGAATCGCGCTTCGCTATCCGCGGTGCGCGTCTCTCAAAGCGTGAGGCGGGGATCTCAATCCAGGGTTCGCGTGTCGCAAGCCGTGGATTGTGGAGCTCAATGCGCGGTTTGCGACACTCAAACCTTGATCCGGGTGTCGCAATTCGCGAGTCCAGTGTCGCAATCCGCGATCGGAGCTCTCGCCCGGCGTCCCTCTATCTTCCCGCTATTCGATCCCGCCCAGCACCAGCTTGCCGATCATCCGTCCGGATTCCAGCGTGGCGTGGGCCTTCCGCAGGCTGTCGGCGTTGAGCGGGCCGTAGCTTTCCCGCATCGTGTGGCGCAGGACGCCGTCGTCGAAGAGGCGCGAGGCCTCGTCCAGCACATCGTGCTGCGCCATCATGTCCGGGGTCTGGAACTGCGAGCGGGTGAACATCAGCTCGAAGCAGAAGGCCACGCTCTTGGGCTGGAAGACATTGATGCTCACCGGCTGTCCTCCCTTGGCGCCGACGATCGAGCAAATCCTCCCCTGCGGCTTGATGGCGTCCGCCATGTGCGGCAGGTGCTCCTCCAGGCTGTTGAAACAGAGGATGTAGTCCACCTCGCCATGGCCGATCCGCCGCAGCTCCTGGGCGAGCGGGACGCGGTGGTCGATCACCTCGTCCGCCCCCAGCTCGCGGCACCACGCCGAGGTCTCTGCCCGCGAGGCCGTGGCGATCACCCGCAGGCCGGCGACCTGCCGGGCGATCTGGATGGCGATCGAGCCGACCCCGCCCGCGCCGCCGATGATCAAGACGCTCCGGTCCGAGGAGCCCGCGGATCGCCGCGGCACGTCCATGCGGTCGAACAGCGCCTCCCAGGCGGCGATCGTGGTGAGCGGCATGGCGGCCGCCTCCGCGAACGACAGGCTGCGCGGCTTCCGGCCGACGATGCGCTCGTCCACCAAGTGATATTCGGCGTCGCACCCCTGCCGCACGATGCTGCCGGCGTAGTAGACCTCGTCGCCGGTCTTGAACAGCGAGGCCTCGCCACCCACGGCCTCGACCACGCCGGCGGCGTCCCAGCCGAGGATCTTGGGCTCGGCCTCCACCTTGTCCTTGGGCGAACGGACCTTGGTGTCTACCGGATTCACGGAAACGGCCTTGACGCGGACGAGCAGGTCCCGGCCCTGCGCTTCAGGCTTCGGGACCTCGACGTCGATCAGGCTCTCGGGGTTGTCGATGGGGAGGTATCTGTGGAGTCCGACGGCTTTCATCAGTCAAGTCTCTCCGCTTTCCGGTATCTCCGCGAGCCTTTGCTTGTCGAGAGACGCGATTTTCTCCCGGATCAAATCCGACACCCAACGGCTCTGCGAAACTCCCGCAGCCTTCGCCGCCGTCTTCATTTTCTCTTCCGTGTCAGCGTCGAGGTAGAGCGTTATCCGTCCCATAGCGGCCTCGAAGTCATGTCCGATTATCTTTCCTCCCCTCCCTACAGTCCAGGGCAGCAACCGCATCCCGTACAATCCCCCTCCCATGTGGAACCCCGGAGACCGCGTCAGCCATCGCTTCCATGCCGAGCTCGGGACCGGCCGCGTGCTCGACGTCCAAGGGCGGAGCGTGCGGGTGCAGTTCCCGGAGAGCGGCCAGACGCTGAGCTTCGCGGTTGGCACGGACGCCCTGGTGCCGCTGACCATCGCGCCGGGCGGGCGGGCGCGGCTGGAGCCTGAGGGGGAGCTGGTGGTCGTCGAGTCGTGCGAGGAGGGGCGGTGCCTGCTCGCCGACGGCCGCGAGGTCGATCTCGACCATCTTTGGCCACTGCCGGCCGAGGTCTCCCCCGTCGAGCGGCTGGCGCGCGGCCAGGTGGACGGCTTCGAGGACTTCGCCAATCGGCTGGATGGCCTGAAGCTGGAGCGCATCCGGCAGGCGGGCGGCCTCGGCTCGTTCCTCGGCGGGCGCATCCAGATCTTTCCCCACCAGCTCTACGCCGCCGAGCGCGCCTGCCACAGCGATCCCGTGCGCTGGCTGCTGGCCGACGAGGTCGGCCTCGGCAAGACGGTCGAGGCGTGCCTGATCCTCAACCGCCTCCTGCACACCGGCCGCGCCGAGCGCACGCTCGTCGTGGCACCCGAGACGCTCACCCTGCAATGGCTCGGCGAGCTCTGGCGGAAGTATCACCAGATCTTCGTCCTCCTCGACGAGAAGCGGCTGGACGACGTGATCAAGGACTACGGCGAGGGGTTCAACCCGTTCGAGGTCCACCGCCAGGCGATCGTCGGGATGGACACCCTGGTGAAGCGCCGGCGGCTGACCGAGCAGGCGGTGGAGGCGGGGATCGATCTGCTGGTGGTCGACGAGGCCCACCACCTGCGGCGGCCCAAGGGGCACCCCGGCAACGAGGCCTATCGCGCCGTCGCGCCGATCGCGGGATTGAGCCGGCACGTCCTGCTGCTCACCGCGACGCCGCTGGAGGACGACGCCCACGGCTTCTTCCGGCTGCTCCAGCTCCTCCGCCCCGAGGAGTTTCCCGAGACGGAATCCTTCGACGACCGCCTTGCGCGCCGCGAGCCGCTCCCCCCTTGCACCAGCTCGACGCGGCGGGTGGACATCGGCGGCCTGCCACCGCGGCTGGCCGTGCCCGTGGACATCGGTGGCTGGGAGGCGTCGGAACGGCTGGTGAGCCATCTTCGCGCGCAGAGCGCCGACAACCCCCTGGCCAAGCGGCGCAAGGCCGACCGCGTCTTCCGCGCCCTCGCCTCCCCCGCCGCCCTGCTCAAGGTGCTGGAACGCGACGACGAGGAGACCTCCACGCTTGCCGCCGCCGCCGAGCGCGAGGACCCACGGGTGCGCTGGCTGGTCGAGCAGGCCGCCCGCTGGACCGGACCGGACGAGAAGACGCTCGTCTTCGTGGCCCATCGCGAGAGCCTGGACCTGCTGAAAGGGGCGATCGAGCGGCAGGGGCGGCGGACCGGCATCTTCCACGAAGGGCTCTCGGCCGAGCGGCGGGACATCGAGGTGGCGCAGTTCCGGCTTCCCGAGGGGCCGTCGGTCCTGATCTCGACCGAGGCCGGCGGCGAGGGGCGAAACTTCCAGTTCTGCCGCCGGCTCGTGCTCTTCGATCTCCCCTGGAACCCGGTCGTGGTCGAGCAGCGGATCGGCCGGCTCGACCGCATCGGCCGCACGATCCCCACCGAGATCGTCTACTTCCGTCCTCCCGGCGGCTTCGGCGCCGCCGTCGCCGGCCTTTACGAGGGGATCGGCCTGTTCCGCGAACCGCTCGGCGGGCTCGAGCAGGAGCTGCGCCACATGACCCGCGCCGTCGAGCAGACCGCGGTCGAGGGGCCGCCGGAGAGCGGCGGCGCCGACTTCGAGACCATCCTGCGCGAGGCCCGGGCGGCGCACGACCGGGTGCAGAAGGCGGCCTATCACGAGCTCCATCGCGACCCATACCGGCCGGAGATGGCCGCCGGCATCCTGCGCCGCGTGCCGCCCAACCTCGACGCGCTGAACGAGAGCGTGGTGGTGCGCGCCGCCTCCCGCTTCGGCTTCGAGGTGGAGACGCAGAGCGGCGAGCGGACCTGGCGGATCGAGTACGGCTACGAGGCGCTGGTGGACCACTTCTTCGGCGTCCCCCTCGGCACCGCCCTGCTCGGCACCTTCAGCCGCGAGCGGGCGGTGGACGAGGAGACGCTCGACTTCTTCTCCTCGGGCCATCCGCTGGTCGAGGGGATCCTGGCCGAGCTCGAGGAAGGGCCGCGCGGCCGCGTGGCCCTGCTCCAGATCGCCGGCGACGAGGAGACCTTCGGCCTCCTCGCCCTCTACCGCGACGCCCTCGACGCCGCCGACTGGAAGGCGGTCGCCGTGGACGCCAAGGGTCAGGCGCGTCCCGACCTCGCCGCGCGGCTGACCGCGGGAGCCCTGCTCTCCGAGCCGATCGAGGCGAAGAAATGGACAGCCCAAGCGAGCTGGAAGAAGGCGATCCGCCGCATGGCCGACGGCCTCCCCAAAGGCGAGAAGCCGCAGGCGGTGGCGGCGTTCCGGGTGCGGCGGGCCTGAGAGCCTTCTTGAAGTCCTGGAGGGACGTCGACAAACTCGGCTCCATCTCTTCCGGCCATGCTAGCCTTCCGCCGTTTCATCGCTTTTCAGGAGGATGTCCATGATCCGCAGGCTCCGTCCGGTCGTTTTCGCGATCGTCTGTCTCCTGCTTGCGGGGGTTGCCGTCGCGGCTCCCGTCAAGCCACGGCTGGTGGTGCTGATCTCGATCGACCAGTTCCGCGCCGACTACCTGGAGCGCTTCGCCGACCTCTACCTGCCGGCCGAGAGCGAGAAGGGAGTCGGCGGGTTCCGCTGGCTGATGGAGCGCGGGGCGTATCACACCGACGCTCATCACGATCACTACCCGCTGTTCACCGGCCCCGGCCACTCGATCCACCTCACCGGCGCGCCCCCCTACAAGACCGGCATCGTCGGCAACGAGTGGTTCGACCGCGACCTCAACGCCGTGCGCTACTGCGTGCAGGACACGAAAAGCCCGCTGGTGGGCGCCGCCGATCCCGACGGCAAGCGTGGGATCTCCCCCGCCACCCTGCGGGTCAGCACGGTCGGCGACGAGCTGAAGATGGCGACCGGCGGCCAGGCGAAGGTCTGGGGGCTGGCGTTCAAGGATCGCGCCGGCGTCCTGATGGCGGGCCATCTGGCGGACGGCGTGCTCTGGTTCGACGACGAGACCGCCTCCTGGATCTCCAGCCGTTTCTATTTCAAGAATGGCGAGCTGCCGCCGTGGGTCACCGGCTGGAACGCCGCGAAGAAGATCGATCCCTTCTTCGGCAAGAGCTGGGACCTCTCCGTGCCGCCGGCAGCGCTGAAACGCCTGTGGACGCCCGACAACGAGTTTGCCAGCGCCCGGCCCGGCCTCGGCACCACCTTCCCGCATCCGATCACCGGCGGCCTGAAGCAGCCCGGCAAGGCGTTCTACGCCGCCTTCGAGAGCACCCCCTACGGCAACGCCTACGTGCTGGACACGGCCGCGGAGCTCGTCCGGCAGGAAAAGCTGGGGCAGGACGCCATCCCCGATCTGCTGGCGATCAACCTGTCGACCAACGACTACATCGGCCATTCCTTTGGCCCCGACAGCGCCGAGGTGCTCGACGCCGCGGTGCAGACCGACCGGCAGCTCAGCCAGTTCTTCCGCTTCCTGGCCAGGACCGTGCCCGGAGGGCTCCAGAACGTCACGATCGTGGTCACCGCCGACCATGGCGTCGCGCCGATGGTCGAGGAGATGAAGAAGTCGGGCTTCGCCACCGCGGCGGCCTATCAGGACAAGACGCTCACCGCGGCCGTCAAGGAGGCTCTGGAGGCGGCGTTCGGTCCCGGCGACTGGCTGACGACGATCTCGGAATTCAACGTCTATCTCAACCTGGAGGCGCTACGGAAGAAGGGCGTCGAGCCGGCGCGCGCCGAGGCGGTCGCGGCCGAGGCCCTGCGGCGCCAGCCCGGCGTCTATGCCGCCTACACCCGCGATCAGATCCTGGACGGCCGGATGCCGGCCACCGACATCGGCCGCCGCGTGACGCTCGGCTTCCATCCCAAGGTGAGCGGCGAGCTGGTGATCGTGCTCGATCCCTACACCGTTCCCAACTACTCCGGGGGACCGGTGGCGACCGGCACCACGCACGGCACGCCCTACGCCTACGACACCACGGTGCCGATCCTGCTCGCCGGCGCCGGCATCAAGCCCGGGCGGTACACCCAGCGCGTGTCGACGCTCGATATCGCGCCGACCCTGTCGAACCTGCTGGGAGTGCTCCAGCCCAGCGGCTGCGAAGGGCACGTGCTCTCGCCGGCGCTGAAGTAACGAGCGGCCGCTCTATCCGAACAGCCCGAGCTGCTCCACCCGCCCGGGCACCCGGAAGGCTGCCGTGGAGAGCTCCGCCGTCGGCTGATCGAGCTTGTACCGCCGCTTGAAGGTCTGGAAAGTCATGCGGATCTGGTCCGCGAACAGCCCTTCCCCGCGCATCCGGCTGCCGAAACGCGGGTCGTAGAGCTCGCCGCCGCGCAGCTCGCGGACGCGGTTGAGCACCTTGTCCTTACGGTCCGGGAAGTGCTCCTCCAACCAGCGCTCGAAGAGGCCGGCGACGGCGCCGGGCAGGCGCATCACCGTGTAGCCGGCCCGGGTCGCGCCGGCGTTCGCCGCGGCTTCGAGGATCTTCGGCATCTCGTGGTCGGTGATGGCGGGGACGATCGGCGCGACGTTGACCCCCACCGGGATCCCCGCCGCCGCCAGCCGCTCGATCGCCTTCAGCCGGTCGCGCGGATGGGAGGCGCGCGGCTCCATCCGGCGGGCGACCTCGGCGTCGAGTGTGGTGATCGACAGCACCACGACGGCGGCCTGATGGGCGGCCAGCTCCTGGAGGATGTCGATGTCCCGCGTCACCAGCTCGTTCTTGGTGATGATGGCGACCGGGTTGCGGAAGTCGGCGAGCACCTCCAGGCAGCGGCGGGTGATCTCCAGGCGGCGCTCCGCCGGCTGGTAGCAGTCGGTGACGCCGCTCATCGCCAGCGTCTGCGGCACCCATTTCGCGGCGGCGAGCTCCCGCCGCAGCAGCCCGGGGGCGTCCTCCTTGACCAGGATGCGGCTCTCGAAGTCGAGCCCTGCCGAAAAGCCGAGGTACTCATGGAACGGGCGGGCGTAACAGTAGACACAGCCGTGCTCGCACCCCCGATACGGATTCACCGAGGCGTTGAAGCCGACGTCCGGGCTGTCGTTGTAAGCGATCACCGAGCGCGACGTGTCGCGCAGCAGCTCCGTCTCGATCCGCTCGGGCGCCGGTGCCTCTTCGTCCCGCTCGATCGCGAGCGTCTCGAACCGGTTGAGCGGATTGCCGATCGCCCCGCGCCCCTTGATCGCCACGTCCTCCATGGCGTAAGTATAGCGCAAGTCGGGCGGAACGTTAACCGTCGCGGGCCATCTCCAGGGCGGCGATGATCTCTTTCAGCGGTCCGACCGCCTGCAGGACCGGACCGGCCACGGGCTGCCGCAGGGTGCCGGCGTCGTTGGCGAGATCCTGGAGGGCGAGGGTGGCCTGGCGCAGGTCGTCGATGCAGGCCGTGATCCGTGCGGCGGCGGTGAGAGGCTGCGCCGGTGCCGCCTCAGCGAACACCTCGTACACCATCACCGTGAACAGGTTAAGGGCCACCGCGAAGCTCGGATGGAGGCTGGTCACCATGGTCCGGCGCACGATGTCGCGCTCGAACTGGATCCGCGCCCGCAGACGCTCGACCAGCACGTACCCGATCTCCTGCAGGCTCTTCGATCCCCTGGGGGGTCCCTCGTCTCTCACGGCTGTCTCTGCCATGTCAAAACCTCAGTCGACCGTCGCGCGCACAGACGCGTCATCGGGTCGTGCGTGCGGCTACCAGTTGATGCAGGACGCTCCGGTGGAGCTCGAAAATGCCGCGGCTGACTCTCTCGAAGGCCTGGTTCACGTCGTCGGACAGCAACCCCGAGACCGGTGGGGGGGTGACGGCGGGGACCGAGGGAGAGTTCAACCGTTCCAGCTGTTCGTCGAGAAACGCGACGGTGGTGAAGAAATCGACGTACCGCACCGACAGCACGGTGAGGATCTTCTCGAGCGAGTCGAGCCTCGGCTGCTCCTTGGAATTCTCGTATTTCGAGAGCTGGCTCTTGCCGATCCCCGCCTTTCGCGCCAGATCCGCCTGCGACCACCCTCGCTCTTCGCGCAGAAGCTGCAAGGTCCGGCCGAGGTTGCGAAACATTCCCATGCGGAGAAGATGCTACTTCGGGCATTTCCGAACGAACCTCGGCAGGAGGCCCGCAACTCCAAGACCTGTAAGGAGATAGGTTGATTGAGCCGGCGGAAGCTCCCCGGGGAGGTTCCACGAAGCCGCAACTAAGAACGCACATCCCGGACCCGATTCGTGCCGGAGGCCGGGTTTCGATGCTGACACTTTCCTGCATGCTAAGGGCACCTTCGACCTGAAGGACCGACTTCTGCAACGGGAAGGTGGTATAGAATTTCCAACCACCATGGCCGACGAGGAACTGAGCCGATATCTCGCCGTCCTCGCGGATCTCGTCAAGGAAAAGAAGATCGCTCTGACCAAGCTCGACCGCCTTCTCGGGTGGAGAGGGGGCATGGTGGGGCGTCTGCTGCGGGGCGAGCGGGATCTCCGGCTCAGCCAACTGCTCGCCATTCTCAAGATCCTGCAGGTGGAGCCGCTCAGCTTTTTCCGCGCGGTCCACGCCGACCGGTCCGTCTCGGCACGCCTGCTGGAGAGCCTGGCCGCCGCGACACCCGCGAGCGCGCCCCTGGTGGTGCCGCCGCTGATGAGCGAGGTGGAGTTCTCCAAGCTCCTCCG
>DATBAW010000472.1:0-7736 GCA_036271335.1 Thermoanaerobaculia bacterium | reverse complement strand
GCTCGGCCTGCATGTCGCTCATGCCATAGACGTGCTTGGGACCGAGCCATCCGCCGAGCCGCTCCAGCGCTCCGCCGTAGAGCATCACGAAGACGACGCGCGCGGCCATCTCGCGCGTGAAGTACGCGCGGTTGGGAGTTCCCTCCGGAAAGATCGCCGCCAGCCTCCATCTGATTTCCGAGACCGGAGGCAGATCAGGCAGCGGCATGGGTTCGTTCTCGCGTGTACAGATCGTGGATATAGCTCTGCAGGGATTCCCCTGCGGCTCCAGCGTCCAGGATCTCTTCCAGGCTCCGCGCGACTTCGGGAGACGGAAGGGGAAGGGCTTCCAGCTCCGTCGCCGAAACGGCGACGCTGCCGCTGATGCAACGGAACGCGGTGTCCACGACGTCGCTGTTGAGGAGCGCCGCGATCACCCGCAAGGAAACCGCCGGCTGATCCCCGATGGGGCGGACCATGTTGAGGTGATTCTCCACCGCCACGGCTCCCACCTTCCGCAGGAGCTTGGCGGGGAGCTCGGCCGCGATCAGCCGTCGGCGCTGCTCCTTCGCGGTCGTCCTCTGGACCAGCACGCAGGGCTGATCGGTCAGGAGCCAGTCCTGATCCTTTCTCAGCTTCAGATAAGGCTTGTGATTCTTCTTCTCCGTGCGATGCTCGAAGCGTCCATCCGGCGTGACGCACTCGGCCCAGAGAATGGGATAGGAATGGCCGACCGGCTGGGCGTGCAATTGCGGTTTGTGCCGGTTCCAGACCAGGGGCCCCGTCGAGACCTTATAGCCGTAGTCGGACAATCGATAAGGCAGGTTGCGAAGGCGGACCACGAGGTCGGCCTGATCGCGATGGCGGGGAATCAACCAGGGATCGGTCGCGATGCGCGGCAGCGAAAAGGCGCCGGCCGAGGTAGCTTCCAGCGTCGTTTCGTCCTGGAGCGAAAGGATGTGGACGCTCGCCCGCCGCCCCTTTCCACCTTTCCGATAAGTGGCCAGCAGCGTCTCCTGCAAAACGTCCGAGAAGACGCCTTTCCGGCTGGTGACCAGGTCGATGGCAATCGGCGGCGCTTCCTGCGCCATGAGCTTCCGCAACTCTTTGAAGTAATGGCCGCCGAGAAACCCCGTGGGCGTGATGTACGCGAGGACTCCCTGAGGACGGGCCCACCGGACTCCGAGATCCATGAACAATCCATAGATGTTGGCGTGTCCATGCAGACTGCGCCGGTACCGAGCCCGGACCTCGGGCTCCAGCGTCAGACGGCCGTAGGGCGGATTTCCGATCACGAGGTCGAAGAGCTTTTCGTCCGGTTGTCGGGCGAGAGCGTCACAGACCGTGACGACCGGGGGCAATCTCACCTTTGCCTGGTGGCAGAGGTCGATCAGCGCGGCCTCCAGGACGACCTGCGACATCCACGCGCCGAAAGGGTCGAGCTCGAAGCCGTGCACGTGGGTGGCGATGTGCTCCACGACGAACAGCGGGGCCTTCCCGTGGAGCGCGGACCGCATCTCGAGCGCGACCGGGGTCAGGAACGCGCCCCCTCCGCATCCCGGATCGAGGACGCGAGCCGCAGCCCAGTCCACGCCCGCCGCCGAGCAGAGACTCAGCATCCGGCGGGTCAGCGCCGGAGGGGTGTAGAAGACGCCGTGCCGGGACCGGAACTCGGCGGGGAGCAGAGCGGTGTAGATCTCACCGATCCTGTAGCCGGCGGCGATTGGCTCGTACTGTGCCAGAAGAGCGCCGATCTCCTCGGCGAGCTCGCGGGCCCGGGGGGCCAGAGCGGGAAGGGATTCGTCCAGGTCCAGGGCGGGCAGGGGCCAGGAGGCCTTATGCCCTTTCTGCAGCCGGCTCCAGTAGACGCCGAGAGCGCAGTGCGTCACGGCGCAGGCGAACCGATAGGCGGAGTCCGTCGAAAGGAGCCCCTGCGAGCACGCCTTGAGATCTTGCAGCCTTCTCTGAAACAGGGCAGCCCGGCCGCCGCGAGCGAGGCGCGGCACGAGGTCCCCGCTGGTCTCAGGAGCGAACGGCATTCTCAGTTGGTTCCATTCCGATGCTTCGACGATCACAGGATAGCCCCCCGGATCGCTTGAGACTAGGGCGGCAGAGGAGCGTAAGTCAAGGGCCGGCCGGAGCCTCGCTCAGCTTCTGCGCCGAGATCGTTTAGAGTTCATGGACGTGTCCCTACCCGATCCTGCCATCTCTCCTTCACCCCAGCGAAGCTGGTGGCAGCGCAACTGGAAGTGGGCGGTCCCTCTGGGTTCCGTCTCAGCGCTGGCCGTGATCGCGCTCTTCGTGGTGGCGGTCGCCGCTCTGGTCTTCACGACGATCCGGCGGGAGGACCTCTATCGCGAGGCCGTGGCGCGGGCGAAGGCGAGCCCGGCCGTGCAGGCCGAGCTCGGAAGTCCGGTTCACGAGGGGTGGTGGATGCTCGGGCGCCTGCGCACCCGGGGCTCATGGGGAATCGCGAGATTCTCGGTCCCCTTGAAGGGAACGGCGAAGAACGGCACTCTCTATGTCTGGGCGAACAAGTCGGCGGAGCGCTGGACTTACGAAAGGCTGGAGGTGGCGGTGGAGGGCAGGCCGGGGCGGATCTCGCTGCTGGTGGGAGAAGCGCCTTGGTGAGGGCCAACCTTCGGCTAAGTGCGGGTTCTTTTGGGGTTTTTATGCCAAAAGAATGAATGTCATACTCCTCAGTATGGCTCGAGCACGGAACTCGGTCGCAACCGTCACGCTCACCCTTTCCACCACGCTCCAGGTCAGGAATTGGCTGGAGGTTCTGGTGGCCGATGGCACTTACGGGAAAAACGTCGCAGAGGCGGCGGAACGCCTGCTTGCCGACAAGATCCGGGAGGTGAGGAGCTCGATGGCCGTCCCCGCTCGCCGGCGGGAAATCGTCCAGGAGATCTTCCGGCTCGAAGCTCCTTTGCAGGAAGACTGGAGCGCCCTGGAAGAGGAGATAGCCAGAGCGCATGCCGACCGTCTTCCTTGATACCAACGTCTTTCTCTACGCGATCGGCGCCCAACATCCTCTCAAGGCGGCAAGCCAACGCGTTCTGGAGCTCGTTGGAAGGAGAGCTGGACGCGGTCACCAGTACGGAGGTGGTTCAGGAGATCCTGTATGTCCTCATCCGGCGGGGCTTCCGCGAGACCGGTCTCAAGCTGGCCCGCCACACCACCGAGCTCCTCGGCGACCTTCTACCTGTGACTCAGGCGGATCTCTTGACCGCTTGCGACCTGATCGAGGTCTACCCGGCTCTGCCGGCGCGGGATGCCATCCACGCGGCCACCATGATGAACAACAGCATCTTCGAGATCATCACGGCCGATGGTCACTTCGATGAGGTCCGCGGGATCCGCCGAAGGCCACTGTCCGAATAACGGCCTGAGTTTCTGCGATGGTTAGCCGCTAAAGGCCGCCCCCACGGCGCAGGGGCGGCGGCGATCCCGGGCTCAGGCGTCGACGACGGTTTGGGCAACGGGGCAGGAGTCGAGCTTGCCCGTGCAGCCGAGGCAGATCGAGACCTCGCAGGTGCCGACATGCCCGGTGGCCGAGCCTCCGAGAGCGTCTCTCAGGCCCGTCTCGGTCAGGGAAACTAGGGTCTCCCGGTTCAGGGACAGCTTCTTCAGGGTCGTCTTCTTCACGATTTCCTCCTTGGCTGAGAGTGTGGTTCCACCTTCGGTTGAACCGCTGAAGGATACATCCGACCCTGCCCTTCAGGAGTACCCTGTAACAAACCACGAGGAGGTGCGTTCCATGGGCGAAGGAGAAAGGAGGGCAGGAGGCGTGCAAGCCGCAGTGTCGATTCAACCACCGATCACCAGCCCCCCGGGCGCCCTGGAGATGCTGTTCCGGGAACACCACGGGGCTGTCTACCGCGCGGCCTACCGGATCACCGGCAGTGCCATGGACGCGGAGGATGTGCTGCAGACCGTGTTCACCCGTCTACTGCGGCGAGAGGAGCAACCGGATCTTTCCGAAAGCGCAGGGAGCTATCTGCACCGCGCGGCCGTCAACGCCGCGCTCGACCTGATGCGCCGCCGCAAGCGGTCCCGGCGGGTCGACCTCGACGAGGTCGGCGACGACTTGGTGGATACCTCCGATCCGGGACCGGAGCGCGCGCAGGGGAACCGGGAGCTGAAGGTCCGGCTCCGCGAGGCGATGTCGCGCCTCTCTCCCCGCCAGGCCGAGATCTTCTCTCTGCGCTACGTCGAAGGACTGGGCAACCTGGAGATCGCCAGGATGCTCGGCGCCTCACAGACCTCCATCGCCGTTTTACTGCATCGTGCGCGGCACCGGCTTCAGAAAGAGCTCGGGCCGCTTGAAGGAGAACCGTCATGAGCCTGTTCAACAATAACTCCGACCGCCTGGACGAGGCGGCCTCCCAGATGGCCGACGAGCCCATCGATCCGCGCCAGATCGAAGCGGCGGCGGCCCGGGTCTGGGCGCGGCTGTCGCAGGAGATGGCCGACGGAGCGCCCGTCCATCAGCTCCCCGCCCTTCAAGCTCCGGCGGGTCCGTCCCCATCCATTCATGCCGCCGGCAGCCTGCAGGGTTGCGACGACTTCCAGGCGCTGATCCCCGCCTATCTGCGCGGTGAGCTCTCCCCGGCGCGCGCTCTGCTCGTCGAGGACCACACCCGCAACTGCATCCCTTGCCGGCGGGCTCTCCGCGAGGCTCGCGAGGCGAAGCCGGCGGTGGCCGCGCGTCCCGTCCGTTCGACCGCCGCGCCGCGCAACCGCGCGGTGTGGATGAGCCTGGCCGCCGTGCTCGCCGTCGCCCTCGGCTTCGGCCTGTTCACGCTGATCCAGGAGATGATGGTCGGCCACACCAAGATGGCCCGGATCGAGTCGGTCGAGGGCACCCTCTACCGCGTCGCCGGCGATTCCAGCAAGGCGATCGGCGCCGGTGAGACGATCGACGCCGGCGAGGAGGTTCGCACCGCCAAGGGCTCCACGGCTCTGGTGCGGATGGCCGACGGCTCGCTGATCGAGATGAACGAGCGCGCCGGCCTGTCGCTCGACGCCGCCCGCAAGGGGAACACCATCCAGCTCGAGCGCGGCCGGATCATCGTCAAGGCCGCCAAGCAGCACGGCCATCACCTCTACGTCGCCACCCGCGACGCCGAGATCTCGGTGGTCGGCACGATCTTCGCCGTCAACAGCGGCACCAAGGGGTCCCGTGTGTCGGTGGTGCAGGGCGAGGTGGACGTGCAGCAGGGCGCGAAGCTCGCCGTGCTCCGCCCCGGCCAGCAGATGACGACTCATCCCAGCGTCGAGCGGGTGCCGGTCAAGGACGAGGTGGCCTGGAGCCGCAACGCCAAGGAGTACGATGATCTCCTCGCCGAGCTGACGGCGTTGGGCAAGGACATCGACGCCCACGTGGCCCGCCCCGGCCTGCGCTATTCGACGCAGCTCCTCGACCTCGCCCCCGCGGGGACGACGGTGTGGATCGCGCTGCCGAACCTCACCAAGAGCCTCGCCGAGACCCAGAAGATCCTCGACGAGCGGATCAGCGAGAGCCCGTCGCTGGCCCAGTGGTGGAGCCAGACGCTGCGGTCGACCGACAGCGAGACCGAGTTCCACCAGCTGATCGAGAAGCTCGGCGCCTTGGGCCAGAACCTGGGCGACGAGATCGCCGTCGCGATGAACGCCGGCGAAGGCTCGAAGGGCACCCCGGTGCTGCTGGCCCAGGTGACCAACGAGGCTTCCTTCCGCGCCACCGTGGCGCAGGAGATCGCCGCCAGCGGCCAGGGTAAGGTGCAGTTCGTGGACGATCCGGCGACCGCTCCCGCCGAGGGGACGGCGATGCTGCTCTGGATCCACAACGGCCTGCTGGTCGCCTCGCCGGGCGGCGACGAGCTGCGCGCGGTGGCGGCGATTGTTTCTGGGAGTACTGCCGGCGGCGCCAATCCGTTCAAGTCGACCCCCTTCTACACCCGGGTCGCGCAGGAGTACCAGGACGGCGCCGGCTGGCTGTTCGCGGCCGACCTGCACACGCTGGTCGCCAAGGGCGAAGCCGGCAAGACCCCGGACCAGCAGCAGATGGCCGAGAAGCTGGGCATCTACGATCTCGACCAGTTCATCATCGACCGCCGGGAGACCGACGGCCGGGCCGAGACGCGCGCCGCCCTCACCTTCGACCAGGCGCGGCGGGGCGTCGCCGCCTGGCTGGCCGCGCCGGCGCCAATGGGCTCCCTGAGCTTCTTCTCGCCGGACGCAAACTTCGTGTCGGCGTTCGTCGTAAAGAGCCCGGTGAGCATCCTGGACGAAATGGTCGCGATCAAGCCCGAGCTCGCCCAGGCCCTGGCGGACGCCCAGGCCAAGCACGGCTTCGACCTCCGCAACGACCTGATCGCGCCGCTCGGCGGCGAGGTCGCGATGGGAGTCGACGGTCCGCTGCTGCCGACGCCGTCGTGGAAGCTGGTGGCCGAGGTGTATGACACGGCGCGCCTCCAGCAGACCTTCCAGAAGGCGGTGACGCAGATCGACGCCGAGCTGCGGGCCCACGGCAAGCCGGGAGCCCAGCTCACCAGCGAGCAGGCCGGCGGCCGGACCTACTACACCTTCGCCTCGACGGGAACCGGATCCACCCTCTCCATCAGCTACCTGTTCGAGGACGGCTACCTGATCGCCGGTCCGAGCCGGGCCCTGATCGAGCAGGCGCTCCAGCTGCGGGATTCCGGGGTGACGCTCGCCACCACGGCCAAGTTCCGTGATCTCCTGGGCCCGGACGGCCAGGTGAACGTCTCGGCCCTGGTCTACACCAACCTCGCGCCGGTCGCCCAGGCAGCCTCCAGCGTGATCCCGAGCGGCGCGACCACCGGCGGGAACCCGGGCGTGGCTCGGCTCGGCAAGATGCTGGCGGGCCAGGGACCGACCCTCTACTACGCCTACGCGGAGCCGGATCGCATCGTCTTCGCGGGGAGCAACCAGAACCCCCTGGGGCTGAACCTCGGCACGCTGGCCGGCTTCGGCGGCCTGCTCGGCGGGATGCACCAGGAGACCGTTCAGTAGCCTCGACAAGGCCCTGGAGAACGACGATGTCAACTTCGACGAATCCCCCCGTCATCGAGCTCCAGGGCCTGGAGGTCCGGTTGGGTGCGCGTCCGATCCTGAACGGTCTGGACGCCACCCTCTCCGGCCGCTGCATCGGCCTCCTGGGGCCGAACGGAGCGGGCAAGACCACGCTTCTCCACACGCTCCTCGGCTTCTACCCGGCGTCCAAGGGGACGGCCCGCATCTTCGGCAAGGACATCACGACCGAGGCGCGGGAGATCCGGGAGCTGATGGGCTACATGCCCGAGAACGACGCCTTCGTCGCCGGCATGACCGGCGTCCGGTTCGTGCGGCTGATGGGGGAGGTCTCCGGGCTTCCCGCGGAGCGTGCCCTGGAGCGCGCCCACGAGACCATGTTCTACGTCGGCCTGGGCGAGGCCCGCTACCGCCCGGTCGACACCTATTCGCTCGGCATGAAACAGCTCGCCAAGCTGGCGCAGGCGCTGGTCCACGGCCCGCGCCTGCTCTTCCTCGACGAGCCGACGAACGGCCTCGACCCCGCCGCCCGCGAGCGGATGCTGCGGCTGATCCACGACATCCGCGACACCGGCGAGGTCAACGTCGTCCTCTCCTCGCACCTGCTGCGCGACGTCGAGGAGTGCTGCGACGAGGTGCTGGTGCTGAAAGGTGGCACCGTCGCCACCTACTGCAATCTGGAGGCGGAGCGCCAGGGCAACCGGAACTTCCTCGAG
>DATBAW010000471.1:0-3589 GCA_036271335.1 Thermoanaerobaculia bacterium | reverse complement strand
GGTGAACAGCAGGGTAGCATCCCCCTGCGGCACCAGCGGCGCGCTCGGCACGACGCGGTGCCCGCGCTCGCGGAAGAATTCAAGAAACCCCGTCCGTATCTCTGTGCTTTTCATGACCCGTCGTCGATTTCCAGATCGTCCAGTTCGCCGTTTAGGACCGAGACGATAGCACGGCGGGAAAAGCCCTTGCGCTCCAGATGACGGGCGAGCGCGCGAGGGTCCGCGCCCCCCTTCCGGCGCCAGCTCTCTGCCGCCTCGCGAGCCCCCGGCTGGTCGTCCTCCGGCGTCAGCTCAGCGAGGGCGGCGTCGACCGCGTCGTCCGGCGCCCCCCGCTTGATCAGCTCCGACCGCAGCCGCGCCCGTCCCTCGCTGGCGCGCTCCTGGCGCGATTCGACGAACACCCGCGCCGTCGCCCGATCGTCGAGATACCCCTGCTCCGTCAACCGCGCGAGCGCCGCCTCGATCTCCTCGTCCGGATAGCGGCGCTGCCGCAGCTTGATCTCCAGCTCACGCCGGAAGTGGGCTCGGGTGGCGAGGAGCTGGAGGGCTTTCTGGTAGGGGGTCGGAGGAGGCATGAGAGGAGCGACGACGATACCACGGCGCCTCCGCGGCCCCGGCGGGCTCTTCGCCGGCTCCGGCGGATCCCTCGGAACGACCGGCGGACGCCTCGCCGGAGCCGGCGAGCCTTCTTGGAACGGCCGGCGAACGATCCGCCGGGACCGGCAGGTCGCTTGAAACGGCCGGCGGACGCCTCGCCGGGACCGGCGAGTCTCTTGAAACGACCGGCCAGCCCTTAGCCGGCCCCGGCGAGCTCTTCGCCGGGGCCGGCGGGTCCCTTGAAATGCCCGGCGAACGATCCGCCGGGGCCTCCACGCGATCCGGCAGCTTTCCCAGCAATTTTCTGACAGTCAAAGATCTCTTTCATGCCATCATAAAATGAGGGGCGCGGCGCGGAGGGAACGGACCGTCATGGCACATCCGAGCGACGATGAGATCGAGCAGTTTCTCGCCGCTCGCCTCCCCCCTGCCCTGCGGCAGCAAGTGATCCGTCATCTCCTCGCCGGCTGCGGGGCGTGCAGCCGGAAGGTCGCGGAGCGCGTGCCCGGCCGCCTGCTGGAGGAGGTCGAGGAGGAAGGACGGCGCAGAAAGACCGACCCGGCGACCTCCCGCGTCCGCGCCGTCGCATCCGCCCTGCGGCGCGACACTCTCTGGCGGGCCGACGACAGGAAGCTCGCGCGAACCCTGGAGCTTCTCGACCGCCCCTCCCAGCGCGAGGACGGCCTCGCGCTCGGGCGCGCGGGGGATCTGCAAGGTCCGGCGCTCGTCGATGCTCTCCTGGAGCAAGCCCGCGCTCGTCGGTTTCACGATCCCGTGAGCGTGCGCGGGCTCACCTATCAGGCCGTGAAGGCCGCCGAAGGCCTGCGTCCGGAGAAGCACCCGACGCCGCTTCTGCTCGACCTTCAGGCCCGGGCCTGGGGCGAGCTGGCCAATGCCTTCAAGCTCAATGAAGAGTATGGCGAAGCCGAGGCGGCGCTCACCCGGGCCCGTGGCTTCCTGCGTCGGGGGAGCGGTGATCTATCGATTCTCGCCCATGTCGCCCTGCTGGAGGCCTCTCTCCGGAGCCATCAGCGCAGGCTGATCGAAGCTCGCGAGCTGCTCGACAGAGTCCGGCGGTTGGCGCCCAAGCTCGGAGACCCGCACCTGGCGGCACAGGCCCTGCTCGCCAAGGGCGCTCTCTCTGAATTCGACGACACCTCCTCGCAAGGCGTTCTCCTGTTAAGAGAGGGGCTCGCCCTGATCGACCCGGATCGCGAGCCCCGGCTTGTCGCCATCGCTCAGCACGGCTTGATCAACGCTCTGGTGGGGAACCAGGAGTACCGGGAAGCCGGCAGACTGATGCTGCGGAGCGATCTCCGGCGACACCTCGACGATCACCCCCGCATCCGCTGGCTCGAAGGAAGAATCCTCGGCGGCATCGGCCAGCTTGGCAAGGCGGAAAGCGCCTTGACCCAGGTGCGGCACGATTTCCTCACGCAAGGGCACGCGTTCACCGCGGCCAATGCCGGGCTCCACCTGATCCCTTTCCTCGCGCAGTCAGGGAAATACGGCCAGGCCCGCGAAATCGCGCGCGAGGCCTATGGAGTTCTCCGAGAGGGCGGGTTTCATCGCGAGGCCGCTAAGGCCAGGCTCTATATGCAATGAGGGGCATGGAAGGTTGCGGAATCGGAAGGGAGGCCTTCCAGCGCTCGTGGAGGGTTACGGAGGAAGAAGGAAAGCTTCGATCGGCGCGCGCAAGCTTATTGAGTCAAGCTCCCGATTGGTTCAAGAAATCTTACAGATCTATCTGCCCGCCAGCTTCTGCAGCCAGTGCACACTCCTCCTCTCGCATCCGAAAGCGACAACCCTTCCGTGGCGGCCATGTCCAGAAGGGTAGCGGTGCAGAAGCGGTCAATGTACGTCAGACCTAGAATCGACGGCCTGAAGCTGAGGAGAATCACTCGAGATATCCAACGTAAATTTGCGCCGCTGCAGATCTTCAAGCAATAATTTGTCATCCTCCTTTTTCGACTCTAGAAATATCTCATCATGCCAACATCTCCAGGCTTGAACCCCTGCCTTTAAATTAACCAAAGCGACTGAGATATCACCTACTAGACACCACTCCGCACCATACGAATAAACAGTGTGAACAGAATCTTCATCGTGACAAGGCACTATCGAACGCTCGTCCAGCAAGATCAGATAAAGATCGGAGCTTGCATAGACGACCACCTCTGGACCATCTTGGCAAAGTGAAATGCTAGGGTAATAGCTAGAATTAATTTCAATCTCTCCCAACTGGACTCCGTCCAACAATACGTCGATCAACCGACAGGACCTATCACCCGAAAGAGACCGCTGATGAAAACTGATTATCTGGCCTCTAACAACAATGGACGCGAAGTAACAATCAGTCATTATTTAGGTTTCCTATCGCTTTTTTCTTGTGCCGTAACCAAACTTACCGTCCCATCCTCCAGGACTTGCCAAACACTCAGAACATTGCGCGTCTCCCCGCTGGGGCCTGTCATCGGGGTCCTAACTTTAAGTTGTCCTTCTCGCCGCAGCGATGGACGCGCTCCGGGGGGAGGCTCGACAGCTTCACCCAGAGGTCGAACGCCTCGTCGTCCTGCTCGTAGACGGTGGCGAAAAGGCGGCTCGCGGGGAGGCCCCAGACGCGGGTGACCAGGTCCCAGCCGAAGCGGATGGCGTCTTCCTTGAAATAGTCGCCGAAGGAGAAGTTCCCCAGCATCTCGAAGAAGGTGTGATGCCGCGGGCTCGGCCCCACGTTCTCGAGGTCGTTGTGCTTGCCCGAGACGCGCATGACCTTCTGCGACGAGGCCGCGCGCGGCGACTCCGGCTTCTGGAGGCCGAGGAAATTGTCCTTGAACGGGACCATGCCGGCATGGGTGAACAGCAGGGTAGCATCCCCCTGCGGCACCAGCGGCGCGCTCGGCACGACGCGGTGCCCGCGCTCGCGGAAGAATTCAAGAAACCCCGTCCGTATCTCTGTGCTTTTCATGACCCGTCGTCGATTTCCAGATCGTCC
>DATBAW010000470.1:0-2055 GCA_036271335.1 Thermoanaerobaculia bacterium | reverse complement strand
TCGGCCTCGCCCTCCTCAGCCGTCAGCAGCGGCTTCTCTTCCTGGTAGCGCACCTTGACCAGCGAGGCCGCGTGGCGCGCGTGGTCGAGCGTATCCGCCACCACCAGGGCGACGTGCTGGCCGGCGTAATGGATCACGTTGTCGGAGAACGGCAGCCGGTCCTCCCCCATCTTGCCGCTCTGCAACGGATCGGCCTTCGCACCCTTCTCGGCCGCCTTGAATTTCGGGCTGTTCTCGTGGCTGAGGATGGCGATCACGCCGGGCGCGCGCTTCGCCGCGGCGGTGTCGATCGCGGTGATCTTTCCCTTCGGGATGGTGCTCTGCACCATGACCGCGTGAGTGAGTCGGTCGTGGCGGAACTCGGCGGCGTAGGGCGCGGCGCCGGTAATCTTCTTCCGGCCGTCGACGCGATCGATCCCTTTTCCGATCGCGCCTTTCTGGCCGTCCCGGGCATCGCCTCTCGGGGTCACGGCGGTATCGACGTCGTCCATGATGTTCATACCTTCTTCTCCGCGGCCGTCGCCAGCGCCCGCGCCAGGGTCCGCTTCGCCAGCTCGATCTTGAATCCGTTGTCCTTCCGCGGCTGCGCGCCTTGCAGAGCCGTTTCCGCGGCAGCCTTGTACGTGGCCTCCTCCGCCTTCTTTCCGATCAGCGCCTGCTCCGCTTCGGACGAGCGCCAGGGTTTGGTGCCGACGCCGCCCAGGGCGACGCGGGCGGCGCGGATGCGGCCGCCGTCGAGGTCGAGCGCCACCGCCGCCGAAGCGAGGGCGAACTCATAGCTCGCGCGGTCGCGCACCTTGAGGTAGTGCGAGCGCGCGAACCAGGGAGTCGGCGGCAGCTCGACGGCGGTGATCAATTCGCCGTGGTCGAGCACCGTCTCGCGCGACGGGTTCTCGCCGTAAGAAACGTGGAAGTCGGTCAGCGGGATCGTCCGCTCGGAGCCGTTGGGACGGCGGGTGTGCACCACCGCGTCGAGCGCCACCATCGCCACCGGCATGTCGCCGGGAAACGTCGCGATGCACTGATCGCTGGTGCCGAGCACGGCGTGAATCCGGTTGTAGCCTTCGAGCGCCGCGCAGCCGGAGCCGGGCGAGCGCTTGTTGCAGGGATAGGCGGTGTCGCGGAAGTAATAGCAGCGCGTGCGCTGCATCAGGTTGCCGCCGACGCTGGCCATGTTGCGGAGCTGCGGGCTGGCGCCCGACAGCAGAGCCTCGGAGAGCACCGGATAGCGCTGGCGGATCGCCGGATGGTTGGCGAGATCGCTGTTGCGGACCATGGCGCCAATCCGCACGCCGCCGCTCGGCAGCGCGTCGATCTTCGCCAGCGGCAGCGCGTTGATGTCGACCAGACGGTCGGGGGTCTCAACCTCCAGCCGCAGCAGGTCGACCAGCGTCGTGCCGCCGGCCACGAACCTGGCGTGGGGATCGCGCGAGACCGCGGCCACCGCCTCGTCCGGCTGGCTGACGTGGGTGAAGGAGAAGGGATTCATGACCGCGCCCCCTTCGCTTCCTGGACCGCCGCCACGATGTTCGGATAGGCGCCGCAGCGGCAGAGATTGCCGCTCATGCACTCGCGGATGGAAGCGGGATCGTCCGGGCACCCCTCGGCGAGGAGGCCGACGGCGGAGACGATCTGCCCCGGCGTGCAGTAGCCGCACTGGAAGCCGTCATGCTTGAGGAACGCCGCCTGCACCGGATGCAGCTGGTCCCCATGGGCCAGCCCCTCGACGGTGGTCACCTTGCGCCCGTCGGCCATAGCGGCGAGGGTCAGGCAGGAGAGGACGCGGCGGCCGTCGATCAGCACCGTGCAGGCGCCGCACTGCCCGTGGTCGCATCCCTTCTTGCTGCCCGCCAGCGCCAAATCCTCGCGCAGCGCGTCGAGCAGGCTGGTGCGCGGGTCGATCCGGAGCTGATGGTCGGTCCCGTTGACGCGCAGCAGGACCGGCATCGTGGCGCTCCCCGGGACCGGCCGGGCGGCGATGGTCTTGACGTCCTTGACCGTGGCGGCGGCCAGGCTCACCGCCGGCACCGCCGCGAGCGAGAGCGCGATGAACAC
>DATBAW010000469.1:0-6902 GCA_036271335.1 Thermoanaerobaculia bacterium | reverse complement strand
CCGCTTGAAGGCCGGCGCCGTCGAGGCGCCCGTGCCGATCGCGGCGCGGGACCTTTGGGAGATGACCAAGCCGGGCATCACCTTGATGGTGGTGCTCACGGCGGGCCTCGGCTTCCTGCTCGCCGAGCGGGGCGCCTTCCCGTTCCTGCTGCTGGTGAACACGCTGCTCGGCACCGGTCTGGTCTCGGCCGGCGCCTCGGTCCTCAACCACGTCCTGGAGAAGGACACCGACGCGCTGATGCAGCGCACCGCCAGCCGGCCGCTGCCGATGGGCCGGATGGATCCCGATCTGGCGCTGCTGTTCGGCGTGGTGGTCGCCGTCGCCGGTCTCGCCGTGCTCGCCCTCGGCACCAACCTGCTGACCGCCCTGCTCGGCGCCGCGGCGCTCGCCGGCTACGTCTTCGTCTACACGCCGCTCAAGCGGATCAACTCCTTCGCCACCGTGATCGGCGCCATCCCGGGCGCCATCCCGCCGATGATGGGCTGGGCCGCCGTCCGCAACGACCTCGACCTCGCCGCCTGGGTGCTCTTCGGCATCCTGTTCTTCTGGCAGCTTCCGCACTTCCTCGCCATCGCTTGGCTCTGCCGCGAGGACTATGCGCGCGGCGGCTTTCCGATGCTGCCGGTCCTCGACCCCGAGGGGACGCGCACGGGCCGGCAGGCGATCCTCTACGGCGCCGCCCTGATCCCGATCTCGCTGCTCCCCTCGCTGCTCGGCCTGATGGGCACCGTCTATTTCGTGGGCGCGCTCATCTCCGGGCTGATCTACCTCGGCTTCTCCTTCGGCTTCGCGGCCTCGCGGTCGAACCCCGGCGCGCGCCGCCTGATGCTCGCGTCGCTGCTCTACTTTCCGGCCCTGCTGCTGATCATGCTGCTCGACCGGGTGGTCTCCTAGACACCCGTGGCCGCCTCGACGCGCCGCTCCCTGATCTGGGGCCTGCTGGTGGTCGCCCTGGTGGTGGTGATCGCGGCGACCGTGATCCAGAGGCTGCGGCGTCCCGAGCCCCCTCCCGTCATGGATGCGGTGCCGGCCTTCGCGCTGACCAACCGCGACGGCCGCGCGATCCGCAACCAGGACCTCGCCGGCAAGCCCTGGATCGCCGATTTCATCTTCACCCACTGTCCGGCTTCCTGCCCGCTGATGACGGCGCGGATGGCGCGGCTCAACCTCGAGCTCGACCAGGACCACGAGGTGAAGCTCGTCTCCATCTCCGTCGATCCCGCCCAGGACACCCCCGCCGTCCTCGAAAGCTACGCCCGGTCCTACAAGGCGACACCCCGCTGGCTCTTCCTGACCGGCGGCAAGGACGAGATCTACCGCCTTTCCCGCCAGGGCTTCAAGCTGGGGATCGACATCCCGCCCGCCGCGAGCCCCGGCAGTCCGGCTCCGGCCGTCGAGCCGATCCTCCACAGCACCCGCTTCGTGCTGGTCGACGGCCAGGGGCGGATTCGCGGCTACTACGACGGATTCGACGAGGATTCGATGAAGAAGCTGCGGCGGGATCTGGAGGCGGTGGAGGGGTAGGCCCTCATCACCCCGACCCTCTTCTCCCGGCCTCCCCCCCTTCTCGACGGGAGAAGAGGGAGTGGTTAGTTAAGAACAAACTTGGGTTACGCCTCGTTGCTTTAGCCCTTTCTCTCCCGGCGGTCGGGGGGGAGGCCGGGAGAGAGAGGGTTGGGAGAGTGAGGGCTCGCCCCGAAGGGGCGCCGGGGTGGGGTCTTTCTACTTCTTCTCCTCCACCACCTCGATCAACCCGTTCGCCTTCGGCCCCGTCACCGTCTGCGTCTTGCCGGTCGGCCAGGTGACCTCCACGGAATCGACCTTCGCGGCGTCGCCGAGGCCGAAGTAGAGCGGCATCGAGCTCTGCGAGAGGTACCCCGACTTGCCGTCATTCCACTGCGTGTAGGTCTGGCCGCCGGCCTTCACCTTCACCGTGGCGCCGAGCGCGTCGCGGTTGGAGACCGTGCCGCGAAGCTTGATCTTCAGATAGTGAAGGTTCGGCTTCTTCTGGGCCAGGTCGCTGATCAGGATCATCGGCTCGGAGTTGAAGTCGTTGGTGACGATGTCGAGGTCGCCGTCGTTGTCGAGATCGACGATCGCCGAGGAGCGCGAGCCATAGGTGCTCATCACCTTGACCATCCCCTTGCGCCCCTTGCAGATCTGGTTGGTCTGCTCATCGCCGTCGCAGTCGACGTCCGCCATCTTGAAGTGGGTCCGGCCGTCGCGCCGCGGCTCGACGCCGAGGATGAACTCGCTGTCGCGGAAGATCTTGCCGCGGTCGTTGAGCAGCAGCGAGTTGACGCCGTAGCGGAAGGGGAAGTTCATGCTGGCGGTGATGAAGACGTCCTGGAAGCCGTCCGCGTTGAGGTCGCCGGTGCTCAGGCCCCAGGGCCAGTAGTCCTCGACGTTCATCGCGTCCGAGACCTCCTCGAACTTGCCGCCGCCCAGGTTGTGGAAAAGCGAGTTGCCGAAGATGTTGTTGGCGCCCCCCTGAAGATCGGCGTCCGACCACTGCATGTCCGACTTCTTCTTCTCCTGATCGACGCCGACCTGCTGGCTCATGTCCGAGTGCATGTCGGTGATGATCAGGTCGGGCCGGCCGTCGTTGTCGTAGTCGAAGAACTTGATCCCCATCGCGCCCCACGAGGTCTTGGGGAAGTACTGCTCGGTCTTGTCGACGAACCGCTTTCCCCCCTCGTTCTCGTAATAGTGGTTGTCCCCCTGCATGTTGAGGACGTAGACGTCCGGCCAGCCGTCGCCGTTGAGATCGGCCACCGCCGCGTCGCCGCTCCAGCTGCCGTCCACCAGCCCGGTCTCCTTCGAGACGTCCTTGAAGACGTGGTTGCCCATGTTCTTGTAGAGGATGCTGGTCTCGGTGCGGTCCGGATGCAGATGGCCCTGGAAGGCGTCGGTGAGGCCGACGTAGTAGCCGCCGCGCCCCTTCTCGTTCGTGGTGTAGCGGCCGACGTTGGTGACCAGCAGGTCGAGCAGGCCGTCGTGGTCGAAGTCGAAGAAGACCGCCCCCGAGGAGTGCCCCACGTAGTCGAGGCCGGCTTCCTTGGAGACGTCCCGGAAGTGCCCCTTGCCGTCGTTGAGGAACAGATGGTTGCCGTGGCGGACGGTGGTGACGAAGAGATCCGGGAAGCCGTCGTTGTCGACGTCGGCGAACGAGGCCGCGACGCTGACCTGGTCCTTCAGGCCGACGCCCGCCTCCGCCGTGATGTTCCTGAACTTGCCGTGCCCGAGGTTCTTCCAGAGCTGGTTCTCGCCGAGCTGGGTGACGAAGTAGAGGTCCGGCAGGCCGTCGCCGTCGACGTCCGCCACCACCACGCCGTTGCCGTGGTCGTAGTGGACCGCCTTGTAGTGGATGCCGCTGTCGTCCGTGCCCTGGTGGCGGAAGGTGATGCCGCTCTCCGGCAGGCGGTCGGTGAACTGGAAGTCGTGGAAGGCCGCGATCGTGCTGGCTGTGGCGAGTTGCGCCGCCTTGCGCGCCGCCAGGGTAGCGACACCCTCGTCATACTCGGGGAAGTAGTAGGTGTGGGCGTCGACCGGCATGTTGGGCTTCGGTGCCGCCTTGGCCGCGTCCGCCCCGAAGCCGATGCCGCCATGGTTGTGCCCCGAGGGCGCCGGCTTGCTGTCTTGGGCAGGCTGATCGGGCGCCGGCTTGTCCTGAGCAGGCTTGTCTTGGGAAAAGACCGCCGTGCCGAGCAGCAGACCGGCGGCCGCCAGGATCGCTCCACCCACCCCGTATCCGCGAAGACCTCTCTTCATGGGTTCCTTCCTCCAGAAGACGTGACGTCGAAATCGGCCTGTAACCCTACCACCTCGAAGGCAGGAAGAAGAAAATGGGAATCCGACTAGAATCACCCCGCCATGCCCGACGTCCACACTCTGCCCGCGATCAACGCGAGCCTGAACGCCCTCGCGGCGATCCTCCTGGTGACCGGCTACGTCCTGATCCGGCGGCGGCAATGGATCGCCCACCGCAACGTGATGACGGCCGCCCTCGTCACCTCGGTGCTGTTCCTGACCTCCTACCTGATCTACCACGCGCAGGTCGGCAGCGTCCGTTTCCCCGGCCATGGGACGCCGCGGACGATCTACCTGACGATCCTGGTCACCCATACGGCGCTGGCGGCGATCGTCCCCTTCCTCGCCGGCATCACCGTCTACCGCGCCTGGCGCCGCCGCTACGTCCAGCACAAGCGGCTCGCCCGCTGGACCCTGCCGATCTGGCTCTACGTCTCGGTGACAGGAGTCGTAGTGTATTGGATGCTGTACAAAGTGGCCTGGTGACCCATCCTTTCTTCCCCCGCTCGCGTACTTAGGAGTAGACTCGGGCGTCACAGAAGCCCAAAGGCTGTTCGGGGAGCTACCCAGGAGGGTGCCCGGCAGGGGGAACAACGAGGCGCTCGCCGTGAGCGCCGCGTCCCGGTTCTGGACCGAATCTCATTTCAGAGGAGACTGCGAAATGAAGAAGCTGGATGAAAACGTCAGCCGGAGAGATTTTGGGAAGCTGGCCGCCGCCGCTTTCGGTGGCATCGTCGCCGGTTCCATGCTGGGGAGCAAGCTGCTGTCCGCCGACGACAAGAAGCCCGCCGCCGCCGCTGCCAAGGCTGACGCCCATGCCTGCTGCGGCCTGAACGCCTGCAAGGGTCAGGGCAAGGGCGGCGACAACGCCTGCGCCGGTCAGGGTGGCTGCGCCACCGCCGAGGCTCACTCCTGTGCGGGCTCCAACGCCTGCAAGGGTCAGGGCGGCACCGGCGACAACGCCTGCAAGGGCAAGGGCAGCTGCGCGGTTCCGATCAAGGGCGACGGCTGGAAGAAGGCCCGCGCCCACTACGAGGCCTCGATGAAGAAGGCCGGCAAGAAGGTCGGCGCCGCTCCGGCTTCCTGCGGCGCGTAGGATTCGTCGATCGTAGAATGACTCTGTAGGGGCGGCCCTGTGTGGCCGCCCCGTCCGCCCCGGGCCGCCTGCGGATGAATCCAGGGTGGCCCCGATGATCCAGGGCGGCCCCGATGATCCAGGGCGGCCCCGATGATCCAGGGCGGCCCCGATGATCCAGGGCGGCCGTCGAAGATCCCGGCCGGCCCGTCGATGATCCAGGGCGGCCACACAGGGCCGCCCCTACAGAGCTCTGGACCCTTCTGAGGGAGTACCCATGATCCCACCCCGTCTCGGACACGCCAACCTCGGCCTCGGCGTCGGACTGCGGTCCACCCACTTCGACTACATCCTGCAGAACCGGCCGGAGGTGGACTGGTTCGAGGTCATCAGCGAGAACTTCATCGACTCGCAAGGGCGTCCCCGCTACGTGCTCCAGCAGATCGCCGAGCGCTATCCGATCGTGATGCACGGCGTCTCGCTGTCGATCGGCTCGACCGATCCCCTCGACTTCGAGTACCTCGGCAAGCTCAAGCGGCTCGCCAGGGAGACCGGCGCGAAGTGGATCTCCGACCATCTCTGCTGGACCGGCGTCATGGGCCACAACACGCACGACCTGCTCCCCGTGCCGTTCACCGAGGCCACCCTCCGCCACGTGGTCGAGCGGGTCCGGACCCTCCAGGACTTCCTCGAGCGTCCGTTCGTGCTGGAGAACCCGAGCTCCTACGTCACCTTCCAGGACTCGACCATGGACGAGTGGGAGTTCGTCACCCGCATGGCCGAGGAGGCCGACTGCGGCCTGCTGCTCGACGTCAACAACGTCTACGTGTCGAGCTTCAACCATGACATGGACCCCGACAAGTTCATCCGCTCCCTGCCGCACGAGCGGATCGTGCAGTTCCACCTCGCCGGCCACTCGAACTACACGAAATACATCATCGACACCCACGACAACCACGTCATCGATCCCGTCTGGGAGCTCTACCGCACCGCCCATCAGCTCACCGGCGGCGTCTCGACCCTGCTCGAGTGGGACGCCAACATCCCCCCCTTCCCCGTGGTCCACGAGGAAGTGCTGAAGGCGAAGCAGTTCATGGGCGAGCACCTGCCGGCTGTACCGACTTCGCCCGCCGCGACGGCCACGTCTTCCTCGGCTGCCGCGATTTCGGAGCCGGTGCCCGAGGCCGTCCTCGCCGGCCTGGGCCATGGCGAGACCGTCTACCATCCGCTCCACCAGATCCTGCCGGAGGTGGAATGAGCGAGCCGCGAGGCGACAGCCCGGCCGCGGGCGCGCCGCGTTCGCTCGACGTGGTCCAGCGCTGGTTCCAGGCGGTGGTCACGCATCCGGAGGGAGTCGAGGGGGGCGTCGAATCCGAGGCGGCGCAGCGGCTGATCCACCTCAAGCGCGCCGAGCTGGAAGCGGTGATCGGGCGCTCGAAGAACCTCTCGGCCGCCGAGCGGATGGGCATCTACGCCAACGCCTACTACGCCCGCCTTCTGGAGTGCCTGGCCGCGTTCTTCCCCCTGCTCCAGAGGGCGCTGGGCGCCGAGGTCTTCGAGGGGTTCGCCTTCGAGTATCTCCAGCGCTACCCGTCGCAGAGCTATACCCTCGACCGCCTGGGGGAGAATTTCAAGCGCTTCCTGGAGGAGACCCGTCCCGAGCCCGAAGAGGGCGAGGAGCCCGGGGCGCTGGGCTGGCCGGACTTCCTGATCGACCTCGTGGACTTCGAATGGAATCTCGGCAAGGTCTTCGACGGCCCGGGCGTCGAGGGGCAGCCGCTGCTGACGGCCGAGGCCCTGCAATCCTTCCCGCCCGAGCGCTTCGCCGAGGCGCGGCTGGTGCCGGTGCCCTGCCTGAAGCTGCTCACCTTCCGCTTCCCGGTGAACGCCTACTTCTCGGCCTCGCGCCACGCCGAGGAGGGCGAAGATCTGGAGATCCCCGATCCCGCGCCCGAGTATCTGGCGCTCAACCGCCGCGACTGGATCGTCCGCCGCTTCCCCCTGGAGCCCGCGCAG
>DATBAW010000468.1:0-3251 GCA_036271335.1 Thermoanaerobaculia bacterium | reverse complement strand
GTGCGGACCGGCACCTCCTCCACCTCGGCCGTCTCGGCCGCCGGCTCGGCGGGCGCCTCCGGAGCCCGCGCCACGGCGCCTCCGGGCGCCACGGTGGCGGCGCCGCAATCGATACAGCGCGTCACGTGCGGCTGAAACTCGGAGCCGCACTCGGGACAGACCACCGAGTCGAGATCGCTCGACGCCGAGACAGGTCCATTGCGATCGATGTCCATCAGGCGGCCGTCCCCGCGAACGTGCGGCGGTCGAGCTCTTCGAAGCTGCCGGCCACGTAATAGGGTGCGGTCCAGGCGTCGCTCTCCTTGAGGTTGAGCGGTTCGAGGGCGGCCGGCTGGCCGGCCTTCTTTGCCGCGGCCAGCGCCGTCGCCTCGGAAGCGCGGAAGTGGTAGTGCTCGAACATCCGCATGAACTCCGTCGCGTAGATGTCGGCAACGGACGTGTCGCCGCGCAGCACCAGCGTATTCGAATCGTTGGTCGTCGTCGAATTGGTGCTGTAGTTCGCCGAGCCGGTGACGAGGATCGGGTCCGGGCCGAAGGGATCGGCGAGGATGATCTTCGAGTGAATGTGAATCCCCGCGTGCAGGAAGCTCTCCTTCCCTGCCAGCAGCTTGCCCTGAAAATCGTGCAACGGGGACGGCAGCGTGGTGGCGACGCTGATCGTGTTGCGCGGATCTCCCTGCTGCACGTCCACCTCCTCGGTGCTGCCGAGACTCTTTTTCTGATCGAGCAGCAGGTAATGGAGCGTCCCCTGCGGCCGGGCCAGAAGCGCCTTGCGGATCTCCGCGTGCAGCTCGAACGGCGCGCAGACCATCAGGCAGGTGGCGTCGGAGCAGATCTTGGCGTAGAGATGGATCATGTCGAGGTTCGATTGCGGCGAGAAGAGCGCCCAGGTGCGCGGCGTCGCCGGCAGCGGCGACGGCACGGGGGTGAGCTCGGCGAGCGCCTTCTTCTGGCTGGCCGCCGTGGGATCGGCGTGGAGCAGCTGGAAACAGGCTTCGTAGGTCGCGGCGATCTCAGGATCGTAGAGGGCGTGGCCGACGTTGAGCTGGCCGTAGATGCCGCCGTCGGTCCAGTTGGTCGAGCCGGTCCATACCGCCTGCGGCACGAAGGTGTCGCCCTTTTTCTCGAGCAGGACCACGAACTTGTTGTGCATGATCGCGCCCTGCGGATCGGCGCTGCGCTGTACGCTGACCGCGTCGAGGCCCGCCGCGTGGGCGGCGTCGGCGTTCTTGCCGGCGGTCTGGTCGGTCGGATCGGGCGCGCCCCCCTTCTTCGTCTGGCGGTGGTGGTAGACGACCTTCACCTCGGCGCCGCGGCCGAGAGCTTGGTGCAGACCGGCCAGAAGATTGGGCTTCTGAAATTCGTAGACCACCGCGTGCAGGGCGAAGGTGGCATCGGTCGCCTTCGCGAGGTAGGCCAGCAGCGCTTCTTCCAGGCCGCGCGAGAGCCATTTCCGCGCCTGCTGCGCCAGCGGCGAATCGCCCAGAAGCAGGTCCTCGGTCGTGATCTGCGGGAAGTGATCCGCGAAGGCCTCGCTGGCCGCGGCCGCGCGGTTGAAGAACACCGACGTCGCGGGCGCCTGGTTGTCCTCGGTCGTCACTTCGAGGGTCACGCCGTCGTCCCCCGAGAGGTCGGGCGTGAGCTTGCCGGGCGCGCCGTAACGCGGCACTACCCGATAGCGATAGCGGTGGGCGGACTCGGTCGTATAGTCGCCCCAGCGGAATTTCTGGAGCGGCGCCCGTTCCGTGGTGATCGGCGAGCCGTCCTGATCGCTGGGAAAGCGCAGCAGGTTCGGGAGCCAGTGCCCCTTCTGCTGGTCGGCGGCGAAGGGCGCGGCCGCGGGCCCGAGATCGACGCGCTGGATCGAGAACCCCAGGCAACCCTGCCGCTGGCTCTCCGCGAGATCGATCCCCAGAATGACGTTGGTGGTCCCTGCGATCACCCGCAGGGTCAGACCGTTCTGCGTCGCGGTGACTCTCATCGGTCTTCTCCTCTCCTCGGTCCTGAAAGGCTTTCTCTCAGTATTATAAGCTGATCAATATCGGCAGCTCAGCTCCATAGGCGCGCCGGAGCGGCGTTCGTTACCCGGGCATCCCGCTCTGGGGAGGGCGGGCCAACCGTCACCGAACTGTGACGGGCTGGTCCGAGAGACCCGATATACTTCGCGGCCGTATGGGAGCTCGCGTTTTCGAACGGCCCCACGGGGCCTGGAAAAGGAGTGGCGTGATGTCGGATCTGACGATTTCCAACCCGCAGCCGTTCGTGGTGACCGTCGCCCTCGATCTGGGCGCGGGCCTCGAGACCAGAAACCTTGCCTTCAACGAGACGTGGGACGTGACGGCGCCTGCGGCCATCTGGATCGCCTATTTCCTGCTCGAGAGCGGCGAGCTGCTCGCTCAAGGCGAGCTGCCGGCCGGCACCACCGTGGCCCAGCTGCTCATCGAGGAACCCTACGACATCCTGCTCCGCAGCGACGTCAACGCGCCGCTCACGATCGTCAACGGGCTCGACATCCCGATCCGCGTCGACGTCCTGGCCATCGGCTCCTCCGACATCGAGACCCGCGAGCTCGCCGCCGCCGGCAGCCCAGAGTCGAGCTGGTCGATGCCGCTTTACCGGCATGGCCAATGGATCGGTTTCTATTCCGAGGACGACGAGTACATCGGCGCCAGCCTCGACGGCAGCTCGGAGATCGAGACCATCACCCTCACCGAGGCGGGCGCCGCCTACGTGGTCGGCGATCCGTTCGCGGTCGAAGGGCCGGTGACGACGACCGGTTTCGTGCGCGCGCCGAAGCGGTGAATCTCGCGGTCCGATGAGCGGGCCTCAATCGTCGCTGCTGACGATCGTGAGCGTGTCGAGCACCTGAAACTGGATGCACGGCTGGGGCGGGCCGGGATCGATGCAGACGACCGGTCCCGCGGGGGTGGCATGGCAACCGACGTCGACCGGTGGCGGCGGGCACCAGGTCTCGTTGCGCGTGATCGCCGGCAGGACCGCCACGAGACGTCTCGTGCCGAGGCTCTCGAGATGGGTCTTGAGATCGGCCGCGGCACAGGTCTCGACCGTATAGGTGGCGGCCCGCGCCGCCGGCGTCACGAAGAGGAGACTCGCGAGAAAAAGGGCTATTCGCATTGCAAGATCGCCTTTCACGAGATCGCGCGTCGTTCAAGAATGGAGCTCTCGAACCCGGCCTCGATACCTGACAGTGCATCCGATCGGCATTCCATTTCAAATCTTGAGACCCGGCT
>DATBAW010000467.1:0-2797 GCA_036271335.1 Thermoanaerobaculia bacterium | reverse complement strand
CTCGGGGAGGAAGTCGAGGTGGAGATCCTTGGCGTCTCCCCAGGCGTGGACCGGCATCATGCAGTCGGCCTTGTCGAGGGCTTCGAGGATCATCGCGGCGCCGGTCTCCTCGTCGAGCTCGCCGCGCTCGTAGCGGGCGAGGATGTCGTCGGAGAGGTTGACCAGATCGGTGACGGCGTCCGTTCCGGGCGCGGAGGTGCCGATCAGCGTGTCGCGCTCCAGGATGTCGAAGAGCGACTTGTCCTGGGTCTCCAGATATTTGACACAGATGCTGAAGAGGCGGAGGTCACCGTAGATCTCGGCGATCAGCCAGACGCGCAGCCAGGCGTTCCAGAGCGGGAAGCTGGGGAAGGCGCGATAGGAGTTGTTGACCACCCGGTCGCTCTGGCGGAGCATGGCGTGCTGGAGGTTCTCGGCGTAGGCGAAACGGTCGCGCGAGAACTTGTCCTCGTCGAGCGCCGCGAGCAGCGGGCCGGCGAGGGCGGAGAGCACCTCGAAGGTGGTGATCATGCCGCGCGAGTAGAGCGCGTCGATGAAGCCGTGGGCGTGCGCCATCAGGAAGTAGCGGTCGCCGGCGCCGCCGGTCGCCGAATATTGCAGCCGGCCGGTCTTCGTCCAGGGCCGGACGGCCTTGGCGCCCTCGAACTGCGCGGCGATGCTCGGGTATTTGTTGACGTAGTGGAAGAACTCCTCTTCGGCCGTCATGCCGGAGGTGTCGGGGTGGCGCTTCATGTTGAGCGTCAGGCCGACGCTGCACAGATGGTTCGTCGAGCCCGCGACGTTGTCGAACGGGATCATCCAGAACCAGCCCCCTTCGAAGACGTGGTGGAGCGTGCCCTCGGCCCAGCCGTAGGAAAGCCCGGGGGACTCGCCCGGCAGCAGGGTGTCGTCGTAGGGCGTGATCCCTTCCATGTGAGTGAAGATCGAGCGCGACTGGGTCTCCAGCGGCGTGGGGTTCTCGCGCAGGCCGAAGCGGTCGGCGGTGGGCGAGCGGAAGCCGGCGCCGTCGACCAGGAAGCGCGCCTCGAATTCCTCGCCGGCGTCGGTGGTCAGGCGCACGCCGTCGTCGTCGATGTCGAAGTCGCGGACGTCGACCTTGTCGCGATAGGTGGCGCCATAGCGGAGCGCCGCGTTCAGCATGTAGAGGTCGACGTCCTGGCGGAAGAGGTGGCTCTCGGAGGTGAGCGGCGTGGTCGGCGCGATCAGCAGGTTGGACTTCTGCGGGTCCTGCCGCTGCCCCTCGTCGTGATAGACGAAGCCGAGGGCGCGCTTGACTCCGCAGGTGGGGCCGACGTGCTCGTGGATCAGATTCGTGCGGGTCAGGTTCTGGATCTCGGGAACGTCGAAGCGGTGGGCCAGAATCCACATCCAGAGGGTGCTCTGCGGCAGCAGGGCCTCGCCGACCGCGAAACGCGGGTGGCTCCCCTTTTCCAGCACCAGCACCTTCTTGCCCTGGCGGGCGAGGATCGCCGCCAGCATCGTCCCGCCGATACCCGCGCCCAGAATGGCGACGTCGAAACGTTCCTTCTCCTTCGCGTTCATGTCAATTCCCCCTCGATACATCCGCAGGCCGACGCGCCGGACTGGCGCGAGGCGGCCGCGGAATAAGTTGATTGGCCTATAGGTGCCGGATCCCATGGTTTGCGGGACAACTCCGCACCAGGAAGTTTCAAGTGTGGCGGATGAACCGTGGATCAGGTTTTTTGTGATTGAAAGTATTCGATGATATCACCCGGGAGGAGCCGTGAGCTAAGCTGGAATCATGGACGAAGTGGTCTTGATCACGGGCGGCGGGCGGGGTATCGGCGAAGCGACCGCGCGTCTGGCGGCGGAGCGCGGCCATGCCGTGTGCGTCAATTATCACCGTCGCCGCGAAGAGGCCGACGCGGTCGTGCGATCGATCGTGGCGGCCGGCGGCCGGGCGATCGCCGTCGCCGCCGACGTCGCGGTCGATCGCGAGGTGGCGCGGCTGTTCGAGACCTGCGATCGGGAGCTCGGCACGCTCACCGGTCTGGTGAACAATGCCGGTATTCTCGAGACGCAGATGCGGGTGGACGCGATGGGCTCCGCGCGGCTCCTGCGCGTGTTCGCGACGAATGTGTTCGGTCCGTTCGCCTGCGCGCGGGAGGCGGTGCGGCGGATGTCGACGAAGCAGGGCGGCCGCGGCGGCGCGATCGTCAACGTTTCGTCGGCCGCGTCCCGCCTCGGCTCGCCGGGAGAATACGTCGACTATGCCGCCTCCAAGGGTGCGATGGACACCTTCACTCTCGGTCTGGCGCGGGAGGTCGCCGAGGAGGGGATCCGCGTGAACGCGGTCCGCCCCGGCTTCATCTACACGGAGATGCACGCGAGCGGCGGCGAGCCCGGCCGCGTGGATCGCGTCAAGGACGCCGTGCCGATGAAACGTGGGGGAAAGGCGGAGGAGGTGGCGCGGGCGATCCTCTGGCTGCTCTCGGACGAGGCGTCGTTCACGACCGGCAGCTTCATCGACGTCGCGGGAGGACGGTAAGCACTTCAGGGCACGCCACTTGCACCTCTCCCGGGCCGGCCGCGCATCCGGCTCGCGGCCGCTCGGGAGGCCTGCGTCCAAGCCCGCTTCCCGACGTTTCCAGCCGGGGAGGAGGAGCCTTCCATGTCGATGATCTCTCGCCGTCAGTTCCTGTATGGCTCGGCCGCCGCGCTGGGCACGCTCTCCACCTCGGGCCGATCGCTGCTGTGGGCGGCTCCGGGAGGGCGGCGACACCTGCCCAGCCCGGAGAAGAGTGGGATCGATCACATCGTCGTGGCGATGATGGAG
>DATBAW010000466.1:0-3757 GCA_036271335.1 Thermoanaerobaculia bacterium | reverse complement strand
GTGGTCGTCCGCGCCGAGCCGGATCAGCAGCGCCCGCGCCAGCGGCCCACGGGCGAGGTCGAACGGCCGCCGCGCCTCCTCGTCCAGGCGGCGGAACGCCGCGGCCTCGCCGAGCTCGATCCGCTCGAGGTCGACGGCGGGCTCCGCGGCGACCGTCTGCACCGGCTTGCCGCCAGCGGCCGGGAAGGTCGTGCGCAGGGCTTCGTGGCGGCGGACGATCCCGCGCCAGGCGGCGGCGAGCCGGTCGGCGTCCAGCGGACCGCGCAGGCGCGCCGCCACCGGCACGTTGTAGAGCGGGCCTCCTGCCTCGAGCTGGTCGAGGAACCAGAGGCGCTCCTGGGCAAAAGAGAGCGGCAGCGGACCCACGCGGTGGGTGGGCACCAGCGGCGGCGCGGGGAGAGCGTCTCCACCATCTTCCCGGCGCGCCCGCTCGATCTCGCGGGCGAGGCCGGCGACGGTCGGATGGGCGAAGACCTCCGCGAGCGGCAGCTCGACGCCGAACGCCGCGCGCACCCTGCCGGTCAGGCGGGCGGCAAGGAGCGAATGGCCGCCGGACGCGAAGAAATCGTCGTCGACGCAGGTCCGGTCGAGCCCCAGGAGCTCGGCCCAGATCCCGGCCAGCAGCTCCTCGGTCACCGTCCGCGGCAGGCGCGCACCCTCCGCCGTTCCGCCGCTCTCCCAGTCGGGCGCCGGCAATGTCTTGCGGTCGACCTTGCCGTTGGCAGAAAGGGGCAGCGCCGGCAGCGTCACGAAAGCGGCGGGGACCATCCCCTCCGGGAGTGTGCGGCGCAGCAGATCGCGCAGCAGGGCGGAGTCCGGCGGAGCCTCGCGGCCCACCACGTAGGCCACCAGCCGCTTGTCCCCGGGGGTGTGCTCGCGGGCGACCACCACCCCCTCGCGCACTTGCGGCAGGGCGAGCAGTGCCGCCTCCACCTCGCCGAGCTCGACGCGGAAGCCGCGGATCTTCACCTGATGGTCGAGCCGGCCCAGGTAGTCGAGGCGGCCGTCGGCCCGGAAGCGGGCGAGGTCGCCGGTGCGGTAGAGGCGCGCGCCGGGCGCACCGAAGGGGTCGGGGCGGAAGCGCTCGGCGGTCAGCTCCGGCCGCCCGAGGTAACCGCGTCCCACCGGCACGCCTCCCACCCAGAGCTCCGCCGGGACGCTGGCGGGCGCGAGCTCGCCGGCGCGGTCGAGCAGATAGACGCGGGCGCCGGGGACCGGCACGCCGATCGCCGGCAGCCCCTCGCCCGCCGGCTCCACCACCCAACTCGTCGACACCACCGTGCACTCCGACGGGCCGTAGATATTCCAGAGCTTCCAGGCCGCCGCTGCCGGCGGGCGCCGGGTCAGCCGATCGCCGCCGGTATAGAACCAGCGCAGGCCGAGCCCCGCCGCCGCCGGCTCGTCGAGCACCAGCTCCATCAGCGGCGTCGGCAGGAAGCAGATGGTCACCCCCTCGCGGCTGAGCCAGTCGAGCAGCCGCGGCGGCGAAACGATCGCCTCGTCGGGCGGGAAGTGGAGCGAAGCGCCCGCCGCCAGCGTCGGCCAGATCTCTCCGACCGCCACGTCGAAGCCGGGGGCGGCGATCTGCGACAGCCGGTCCTCCGGCCGCATCCCGGTGGTCGCCGCGTAGAAGGCGCAGAGGTTGGCGAGGCCGGCGTGGCGCACGCCCGACCCCTTGGGGCGGCCCGTCGAGCCGGAGGTGAAGATCACGTAGGCCAGCCCCTCGGAATCGGGAAGAGCGTCCGGGTCGGTCGCCGGGAATCCCGCGAACGTCTCGAGGTCGAGACGGAGGAGGGGCGCCGGGAAATCGACCCGCGCCGCCACGGCCTCGTGGGTCAGCACCACCGCCGCGGCGACGTCGGCCACCATGCCTGCCAGCCGCTCAGGCGGATGCACGGGATCGAGGGGGACATAGGCGGCGCCCGTCTTGAGCGCCGCCAGGCAGGCGACCACCGCCGCTGGCGAGCGCTCCAGGCAGACCGCCACCACCCGCTCGGGTCCGACCCCGAGCCGGATCAGGGCGTGGGCGAGCTGGTTGGCCCGGGCGTTCATCTCGCCGTAGGTGAGCGTCTCTGCGCCGCTCACCAGCGCCGGCCGTTCCGGCGTCCGCGCCGCCCACTCCGCGATCCGCTCCTGGACCAGGAACGGCTCGACACCGGGGGCCGACGCGCTCCACTCCGTGACCAGCGTCCGGCGCTCGGCGGCGGTCAGCAAGGGCAGGCGGGAGAGGGAGGTCTCCGGGTCCGCCACCACCCCGGCGAGCACGACGCTCAGGCGCTCCAGCAGGCGTTGCGCGGTGGCGGCGTCGAACAGGTCGGAGGCGTATTCGGCCCGCGCCTCGAAGCCGTCCTGCCTCGAGCCATTGGCCGGCCCTTCCTCGACGAAGAGGGTGAGGTCGAACTTGGAGGTGCCGTTGTGGACCTCCTCCACCTCCACCCGCAGGCCGGGAGCGAGCTCCAGAGCGGGCAGGGCCGGCTGGAGGGCGAAGACCACCTGCACCAGCGGCGCGCGCGACAGGTCGCGGCCGGGGGCCACGCCGTCGACCACTTTCTCGAAAGGGAGGTCGTCGTGGGAGAAGTCCTCCAAGGCACCCCGCCGCACGCGGTCGAGCAGCGCGGAGAACGGCGGGTCGCCGCCGAGGTCGGCGCGCAGCGCCAGCAGGTTGACGAAGAAGCCGATCAGCCCCTCCACCTCCGGGCGACCGCGGTTGGCCGCCGGGGCGCCCACCAGCAGGTCGTCGTGGCCAGTCATCCGGCCAAGCAGCGCCTGGAAGGCGGCCAGCAGGGTCATGAAGGGGGTGGCGCCGCGGCTCCGGCCGAGGGCGGTCAGCGCCGCCGAGAGGTCGCCACCCAGCGGCAGCCGCGCCAGGCCGCCACGGAAGCTCTGCGTCGCCGGCCGCGGTCGGTCGGAAGGCAACTCCAGGGCGGTGGGTGCTCCCTGGAGGCGTCCCCGCCAATGGTCGAGCCGCGCCGCCAGCGCCTCGCCCGTCATCGCGGCGCGCTGCCAGACGGCATAGTCGGCGTACTGCACTGCCGGCGCCGGCAGCTCCGTGCCGCCATAGAGAGCCGTCAACTCGCGGAGCAGGATTTCGGTGGACCAGCCGTCGGTCACGGCGTGATGGAGGGTGAGGCCGAGGACGTGTTCGTCAGGAGCCAGCCGCAGGAGGATCGCCCGCGCCAGAGGTCCCGCCTGGAGATCGAAGGGGCGGGAGGCCTCCTCGCCGGCGCGACATCGGGCCGCCGCCTCCGGATCGGCCGCGCCGGAGAGATCCTCCTCGACGAGCGGGAAGGGCGCCGCCGGGTGCACGCGCTGCACCGGCTCGCCCGCCACTTCCGGGAACGTGGTGCGCAGGGCCTCGTGCCGGCGGGCGATGCCGGTGAGCGCCGCGCGCAGCGCCCCCCCGTCGAGCGGGCCGCGCAGCCGCAGGAAGGCGGGGACGTTGTACGCCGGAGTCGCGGCCAGCCGCTGGAGGAACCAGAGCCGCTCCTGGGCGAACGACAGCGGCAGGTCGCCGTCGCGCGGCACCACGGGGATCGGCGCTACCTCCGGGCCGGCCGCATCGCGAGCCCGCTCGACGGCGGCGGCGAATTCCGCCAGCGTCGGACTGGCGAACAGCTCGGCGAGCGGCAGGTCCACGCCGAAGGCCGCGTGCAGGCGCGAGATCATGCGCGCCGCCAGAAGCGAGTGGCCGCCCAGCTCGAAGAAGCCGTCGCCGCGGCCGATCCGCTCGACGCCGAGGAGAGCGCTCCAGATCCCG
>DATBAW010000465.1:0-5743 GCA_036271335.1 Thermoanaerobaculia bacterium | reverse complement strand
CGTGCCGGTGCCGCACATCGGCTGGAACCGATTGCACAACGCGGCCGGCCCGCTGCTGGAGGGCCTGGCGGACCGCTACGTCTATTTCGTTCACAGCTACGCTCCCGAGGGGGTGCCGGACGATCGCGTTCTCGCCCGTTGCCTCCACGGCCGCGATTTTCCCGCCGCCGCCGGGCATGGACGGGTGATGGGCACGCAGTTCCATCCCGAGCGGAGCGGGGAGGCCGGGTTGCGGCTGCTGACGAATTTTCTGCAAATGGCGAAGGAGGGGCCTTGGAGCTGATCCCGGCGATCGACCTCCGCCATGGCCGCGCCGTCCGTCTGCGGCAGGGCGACGATGCTCGCGCCACGGTCTACGGCGACGACCCGGTGGCCGTGCTGGAGGCCTATGCCCGCGCCGGCGTCGTCCGCGTCCACGTGGTCGATCTCGACGCCGCGCTCGGCGAGGCGCCGCAGCGGGAGCTGATCGAGCGGATGATCGCGGTGGGAGCCCGGGTGCAGCTCGGCGGCGGTCTGCGCGGCCGCGAGGCGATCGACTGGGCGGTCGGCGCCGGCTGTGACCGGGTGGTGATCGGCTCGCTGGTGGCGCGCGACATCGAGGCCTTCCGCGCGCTGGCCGAGGAGCGGCCGGGCTGGCTGGTCCCCGCACTCGACGTCGCTCATGGCGAGGTGCGCATCGCCGGCTGGACGGAGAGCGCGGCGCTTCATCTCGGCGAGCTCTGCGGGCGGCTGATGGGCGCCCCCTGTCCGGCCGTGCTGGTGACCGACGTCGAGCGCGACGGCATGATGACCGGCCCGAACCTCGATCTGGCGCTGCGGGTGGCGCGGACCTCGGGGCTGCCGGCTCTCCTCTCCGGCGGCGTCCACTCGCTCGCCGACCTCGAGGCGGCGCGGCAGATCCCCGGGATTGCCGGGGCGATCGTCGGCCGCGCGCTCTACGAGGGGGCCTTTACTGTCGAGGAGGCGCTGGCGGTATGTGCCTGAGCGGCCTAGCGCGAAGGGTGATTCCCTGCCTCGACGTCGCCGCCGGCCGGGTGGTCAAAGGGGTGCGCTTCGAAAACCTGCGCGACCAGGGCGATCCCGCCGAGTCCGCCCTCCGCTACGCGCTCCAGGGGGCGGACGAGATCGTCTTCCTCGACATCTCCGCCGCTCCCGAGGAGCGCGACACCGACGTGGACTGGGTCCGCCGCACGGCCGAGCAGGTGTTCATCCCGCTGACCGTCGGCGGCGGCGTGCGGAGCGAGGAGGATGCCACGCGACTGCTGAGGTCCGGGGCCGACAAGGTCGGGATCAACTCCGCCGCCGTCGAGCGGCCGGAGCTGCTCGCCGAGCTCGCCCGCCGTTTCGGTAGCCAGTGCGTGGTGCTCTCGGTCGACGCCCGCCGCGCGGGGAGCGGCTGGGAGGTGGTGACGCGCGGTGGCCGCGTGAGCACCGGCCTCGACGCCCTGGCCTGGATCCGTGAAGGGGTCGAGCGCGGCGCCGGGGAGATCCTGCTGACCAGCATCGACCGCGACGGCACCCAGGGTGGCTACGACCTGGAGCTCATCGGGCAGGTCGCCGACGTCGTGCCGGTGCCGGTGATCGCTTCCGGCGGCGCCGGCGAGCCTGCTCACCTCGTGGAGGCCCTCGCGGCCGGCGCCGCCGCCGTGCTTGCCGCGTCGATCTTTCACCAGGGGACGTATACGGTGGGGGACGTCAAACGGGCGATCGCGGCGGCGGGGTTTCCGGTGCGGATGGAGCGGGAGGAGGGGGAATGAACATCGAGGAGCTCCGTTTCGACGACCGCGGCCTGATCCCCGTCGTCGTCCAGGACGTCGGCAGCGGCGCCGTGCTGATGCTCGCCTATGCCGACCGCGCGGCCGTCGAGACGACGGTCGCGACCGGCTTTGCGCACTTCTGGAGCCGCTCGCGACAGGCGCTCTGGAAGAAGGGGGAGACCTCCGGCAATACGCTCCAGGTGATCGAGATGACGGTGGACTGCGACGGCGACGCGCTGCTGGTGCGAGCGCTCCCCGCGGGCCCCACCTGCCACCGGGGGACGCGGAGCTGCTTCGAACCCAATCCCGCGCGGCTGGAGCTGGGGTGGCTGGCGGCGGTGCTCGAAACGCGGCGCGACGTCGACCCCGCGTCCAGCTATACGGCGCGGCTGCTGGCCGCGGGCATCGAACGGATCGCCCAGAAGGTGGGGGAGGAGGGAGTGGAGACGGCGATCGCGGCGGTTTCGGCCGCGCTCCGCGGTCCCGGCGAGGGGGACGAACGGCGGCGGGCGTTGGTAGGAGAGGTGTCT
The DNA here is from genome assembly GCA_036271335.1 of Thermoanaerobaculia bacterium. Taxonomy (GTDB): domain Bacteria; phylum Acidobacteriota; class Thermoanaerobaculia; order Multivoradales; family UBA5704; genus DATARR01. The sequence continues at coordinate 3,456 of DATBAW010000465.1, read as the reverse complement.
GATCTGCTCTACCACCTCCTGGTCCTGCTCCAGGCGAGCGGGGTCGATCCGGGGGAAATCACGGAAAAGCTGATGGGGCGACACGGTTTTGCCCCGCCGGAGCACTCTTGATGCGAAGCACGACAGTTTTCGATTTTTCTTGTTGGTCTTGGAGGTCATCCGATGTCTGAGGGGGGTTCGCCGCGGCCGCGCCGCGCGGTGCCGCATATTCGTGAGTTCCTGGCCGACAGCCTGACGCCGCTCGCGGTCTACCGGCGGCTCAGCGCCATCTCGCCCTACCGGTTCCTCCTCGAGAGCGTCTCGGGGGGGAACCGGGTCTCCCGCTTCAGCTTCCTGGGCGCGGCGCCGCGAGAGATCTACCGCCTCTATCCCGACCACCTGGAGGTGGAGCGCAAGGGCGAGCGCCAACGGCTGCCGGGCGAGCCGCTGGCGGCGCTCCACGAGACCTTCCGGCGGATCTCCAGCGAGCCCGGGCCGATCCCGTTTACCGGCGGTTTCGTCGGCTACTTCGGCTACGATTTGATTCGCCTCGTCGAACGCCTGCCGAACCGTCCCCACGATCCGTTCGATCTACCGATCGCCCTGCTCGCCCGCTTCGACACCCTGGTTGTCTTCGACCACGCCTACCAGCGGGTGCTGGCGATCGCCAACGAGATCGAGGGCGAGGTGAGCGTCGAGGACGCCGAGAAGGAGCTGGCGCGGCTCTCGCGGCTGCTCACCGAGGAGGCCGGCGGCGGCGGCGTCGCCATGCCGGGGGAGTCCCCGGGCCCCGCCGCCACCGATCTGCCGAGCCTCGACAGCGCGAGCTTCCGCGGCGCCGTGCTCAAGGCCAAGGAGCACATCGCCGCCGGCGACATCTTCCAGGTCGTGCTCGCCCGCCGCTGGCGGGTGCCGCGGCGGATCGAGCCGCTCGCTCTCTACCGGGCGCTGCGCATGGTCAACCCGAGCCCGTACATGGTGCTGCTCGAATCGCCCGACGTCGCGCTGGTCGGCGCCTCCCCCGAGATGCTGGTGCGCAAGCAGGGGCGCCACCTCGAGACCCGGCCGATCGCCGGCACCCGGCCGCGCGGCGCCGATGCCGAGGGAGACCAGCGGCTGGCCGACGACCTGCTGGCCGATCCCAAGGAGCGCGCCGAGCACGTGATGCTGGTCGACCTCGGCCGTAACGACCTCGGCCGGGTGGCTGCGGCCGGCAGCGTGCGGGTGCCGACCTTCATGGAGGTCGAGCACTACAGCCACGTCATGCATCTGGTCAGCAGCGTCGAGGCCGAGGCGGATGCGGGGAAGACGGCGCTCGACGCCCTGCTCGCCTGTTTCCCGGCGGGTACCGTCTCGGGCGCGCCGAAGATCCGGGCGATGGAGATCATCGACTCCTTCGAGCCCGAGGCGCGCGGGCCCTACGCCGGCGCCGTCGGCTATCTCTCGTTCTCCGGCGACCTCGACACCTGCATCACCATCCGCACCCTCGTCGTCCGCGAGGGGGAGACCTCGGTGACTGCCGGCGCCGGCATCGTCGCCGATTCCGATCCCGCCGCCGAAGAGCGGGAGACCCGAAACAAGGCGGCGGCGCTGCTGGCCGCGGTGGCGCTCGCCGAAGAGCTGGAGAGACGGTCATGATCCTGATGATCGATAACTACGACTCGTTCACCTACAACTTGGTGCAGGTGCTCGCCGGCGCCGGCGCCGAGGTCGAGGTGGTGCGCAACGACGCCGCGACCGTCGACGACCTGCTGGCGCGCGGACCCGAGGGGATCGTGCTCTCGCCCGGCCCCGGCCGACCCGAGGATGCCGGGGTCTGCATCGAGCTGCTCCGCCGCCGCGCTCGCGTGCCGCTGCTCGGCGTCTGCCTCGGCCATCAGGCCCTCGGGCTCGCCTTCGGCGCCACCGTCGACCGCGCGCCGCGGCTGATGCACGGCAAGACCTCGCCCGTCCGCCATCAGGATGTCGGGGTCTTCGCGGCACTGCCCAATCCGTTCGAGGCCACCCGCTACCACAGCCTGGAGGTGAAGGAGGGGACCCTGCCGGCAGAGCTCGAGCCGCTCGCCTGGGCGGACGACGGCACGTTGATGGGCATGCGCCACCGCGAGCTTCCGTATTGGGGCGTGCAGTTCCACCCCGAATCGGTGCTCACCGCCGCCGGCCCCCATCTGCTGGGAAATTTCCTCGATCTGTGCAAGCGGGCGGACGAAACCGAGGGAGCCCATGCCGCTTGAGGTGCGCGCCGCGCTGCTGCGGCTGACCGGAGGCGAGAGCCTCACCCGCGAGGAGACCGAGGACCTCTTCGGCCAGCTCATGGACGGCCAGGTCAGCGAGCCGATGAAGGCGGCGCTGCTGATCGCCCTGCGGATGAAGGGCGAGGCGGTGGCCGAGATCTCCGGCGCCGCCGCCGCCATGCGCCAGCGGGCGATCGCCATCCCCCACGTGCGGCAGGGGCTGGTGGACACCTGCGGCACCGGCGGCGACGGCCGCGGCACCTTCAACATCTCGACCGCCGCGGCGCTGGTGGCCGCCGCCGCCGGAGTGCCGGTCGCAAAGCACGGCAACCGCTCGGTCTCCAGCCGGTCCGGCAGCGCCGACGTCCTCGCCGCGCTGGGCGTGAAGATCGAGATCGATCCCGAGACCGCCGGCCGCACTCTCGACTCGGTGGGCATCGCCTTTCTTTTCGCTCCCCTGCTCCATCCCGCCATGCGCGAGGTGATGCCGGTGCGCCGCGAGCTGGGGATGCGCACCATCTTCAACGTCCTCGGGCCGCTGACCAACCCCGCCGGCGCCCGCCGGCAGGTGATGGGGGTCTACACCGAAGCCCTGGTCGAGCCGATCGGTCACGTGCTGCGCGACCTCGGCGCCGAGCACGCCATGGTGGTCCACGGCGACGGCATGGACGAGATCACCACCACCGGCCGCACCCGCGTCGCCGAGGTGCGCGGCGGCGAGGTCCACCTGTACGATCTCGAGCCCGAGCGCTTCGGCCTCCGCCGTGTCGCCCAGGAGGAGCTGGCGGGCGGTACCCCCGACGAGAACGCCGCCCTGGTGCGCGGCCTGTTCAGCGGCGAGAAGGGCGAGACGGGAGCGCTTGCCGAGATCACCGCCCTCAACGCCGGCGCCGCCCTCTACGTGGGAGGACTCGCGGCGGACCTCGACGAGGGAGTGCGGATCGCCCGCGCCACCCTCGCCTCGGGCGCCGCCGAGCGCAAGCTCGAAGAGCTCAGGAGCTTCGCCGGATGAAACACCTCGGGCCTGCCTCCACCCCCGCCCCGGAGGGGCGGTTATTGAATAGCCTGGGGTTTCAACCCCAGGCGGGGATCGTCGCGCACTCCAGATCCTGCAAGGGGCGATTTCAAGCCGGGCGACCCTTGCGGGGTACGGATGAGATGGGCTCGGCCCGCCTGGGGTTGAAACCCCAGGCTATTCAATATTCGCCCCTCCGGGGCGAGGTCGGCCCATGACCCCTCCCGA
>DATBAW010000464.1:0-1672 GCA_036271335.1 Thermoanaerobaculia bacterium | reverse complement strand
CGATCGCGTCCGCCGCGATTTCCGCCCCCTCTTCGAGCCCTTTCCGGAGACCCCGGAACGCCTCGCCGAGCTGCGCAAGGAGGTCGCCGGCCTCGACCTGCCGGTGGGACTGCTGGTCGCCACCGACGGCTCCGCCGCCACGATCCTCGTGGACGTCCCGCCGGCCGAGCGCCTGGAGAGCGATGAACGCTTCGAGCTCTGGCGGCAGGTGGACGCCGCGGCCCACCGCTTCGCCCGCGGCCCGTTCGGCGGGGTGCGCCACCGGATCTCGGTCGTCGGCGCGCCGGCGGCGGAGACCCTGCTTGGCCGTTACATCCTGGACGACCTGCGCCTGCTGGTCCCGGCCGCGATAGCGCTCGTCGCCATCCTTCTCTTCGTCGCCTTGCGCTCGTCGACGGCGGTGGCGCTCGGCCTCGCCAAGGTGGGTGTCTGCCTGTGCGTGCTCTTCGGCGGCATGGGCTGGGTAGGGGAGCCGATCTTCCTTTCGACGGCGATCCTGCCCGTCATCCTGATCGCCATCGGGCTCGCCGACGAGATCCACCTCCTGGCCCACTACATCGAGCTCCTGGCGGAGGGCATCCCGGCGGACCGCGCCCGCGAGCGGACCTTCGCCGATCTCGGCTCCGCGGTGATCCTCGCTCTCCTGACCACCGTCACCGGCTTCGCCTCGTTCGTTCTGGCGCCGATCCCGGCCCTGGCCCACTTCGGGATCGTCGCGGCGATCGGGGTCGCGCTCTGCCTCATCTTCTCGCTCACCGCGACGCCGGCGGTCCTCGCTCTCGTCCCGGCCGCGCGGTTCCGCTCGCGGAAGCCCGCCACCCTGGCGCTCGGGAAGCGTGGGGTTTTGTGGCTGGCCGATCTCGTCGCGGCGCGGCCGCGCGCGGTCCTCGTCGTCCTGGGTCTGGTCACCGCCGCGCTCGGCGCGGGCATTTTCCGCCTCGAGGTGCAGGACAGCTGGCTCGAAGGCTTTTCGCCCCGGAGCGACCTGCGGCAGGCGACGGCGCGTCTCGACGAGCGCTTCCTGGGCTCCCACCGGCTGCTCGTCGCGGTCCGCTTCGCCGGTCCGAAGGCGCCGCCCAAACCTCTGCTCGATCCTCAGGTGCTCGCCCGCCTGGGCGAGCTCGAGGCCGAAGTCCGTTCGGCGCCCAGCGTCGGGGGTGTGCTGGGGCCCTACCGGCTGGTGACCACGGTCGCCGGCATCGCCGGCGGCGACGCGCGGTTCCGGGAGATTCGCGAGCGCCCGGAGTGGAACGCCGTCCTCTACGCGTATGCCGACCGCGTGATGGGCGCCGCCGAGCGTCGCGAGATCGTCGCCGACGGCTTTGCTCAGGGGATCGTCCAGGTCTATCTGCGCCAAGCCAACTACCGCGACACCGCGGCGCTGCTGGCGCGCGCCCGGCGTTTCGAGCGCGCCCGCCTCGCCCCGCTGGGCGGCTCCCTGGCGTTCGCCGGCGACATCGCGGTCAGCCAGGCGATGATCCCCGCCATCGTCGACGGCCAGTTCAGCTCGTTCGCCGGCGCCCTCCTGGGCTCGGCGCTCACCGTGGCCTTCGGCCTGCGCCGGCCCGGCGCCGGCCTGGCCTCGATCCTCCCCGCTCTCGGCGCCATCCTCTGGACCTTCGGCCTCATGGGGTGGCTGGGCATTCCGTTGGGAGTCGCCACCTCGATGTTC
>DATBAW010000463.1:0-4136 GCA_036271335.1 Thermoanaerobaculia bacterium | reverse complement strand
AGGGTCTCCAGCATCTCCCGACTCAAGGGAAGATCACCCGTCTCGAACCGGCCGAGCCGCTTGTCGTCCGTGAAACCCAGCGCGGCGGTGAGCTTCTTCTGGGTCCAGCCGCGAGCGTTGCGCAGATAGACGAGCGCCAGGGCTTCCGGGGAACGCTGTTCTTTCGCCATGCCGTATCTCCTTGAAGGCGGGTCCACTATGAGCAGTGCGTCGAGGCGCGTTTTCGTGACACGAGAGTCTTCCGCGGTTATCGAGATCGGGAAGAGTGGAGCGTACTTTATGACGTATAGATTCTGCAAATTCTCTGGTCCAGAGTCGCAGGACGCTCGTAGTCTTTCCCCGTGACGACACGCCGGGCCCACCCCCAGAAAGAGCTGCTCCTCCGCTTTCTCCGCGGCGAAGCCACTCTCGCGGGGAGCCGGGAGGTCGTCCGCCACCTGCTGAGCGGCTGCCCGGAGTGCCTGGCCCTGACGAGACCGGTCTGGGAGCGCGCGGACGGCTTCACGCTACGCCCCGCCAGGAGGCGCAGGGACCGCGCCCGAGCGCAAGAAGGAGGAGACGTGATCGAAGAGGCGAGGGCGGAGCTGCTGGCCGTCGTAACGGATCTCAGGGCAATCCGCCAGCGGCTGAAGAGGGTTCGTGCCTCTCTCCCGATCAGCACTCAGGAGAGCAGCCGGGAGGATCTCGACGCGGAGCCGGACGTGGCCACGGAAATGCGAGCGGTCATCGGGAACGGCCTCAACGATTCCCTCCGCCCGCTGATCAACGACCTGCTCGGCGCCGCCGGCTATAAACTCCGCCGCGCTGGTCAATCAGATCCCAATTCATAAATCGTCGGAGCCGCGATGCCGAAAAGAGAAGCGAAACGCAGGCTTCGGTCTGCATTCCTCGCGAACCAGGAAGGAGGAAAGGGGAGCGACGCGCCCTTCCGCCACAACTATCTGATGCGGTTTCCAGTCGCCGAGCAGCGGGCGCTGAGGCTGCTGGCTGGTCTGCTCTATTTCAAGGAAGATTTCGAGGACAGACACTTTCCGGTCTTTCGCGGCTCTCACAATCTCGCCGAGCTCCGCGCCGCGGCGGAAGACCTCCTTTCGGTGGCGAGAAGCCTGGCCGTCTGTGCCGCGTACGTCGACGAGGAATTATCGGAGCGAGAGCGCCAGGCGTCCCGACAGGCCGATCGGTTCGCCGTCAGGGCCGCCCGGCTCGCCGACGAGATCGGGAGAGCAATCGACGAAATCGCGCCGAGGAAGCAGCGCGGGTCCTGACTTGCGGGATCTCACAGTCTCGATGACGAGCCCGGACGAGCGTTTCGAGCTGGCCGTGAACGCGCACGGATTCCTTCCGATCCCCCAGACCCTGAGACGTGCGCTCCGGCTGGAATCCGGGGAAATCGTCGCGTTGGAGCGCTGGCCCGGCTCCTTGCACCTGGAGCCCTTCAGCTCCTTTGTGGACTTGTTACAGGGGTTTTCTCCTGGGGAGCTCCGGGCGCAGGCCCTGCGTCAGTTTCATTGCCGCGAGCTGAGCGCCGTGGAGGAGAAGGGCTTGCCGATCCCCGCCGCGCTCTTTCCTCTTCAGGAGGGGGACCGTGTGGTTCTTCAGGCTCTTTACCTGGGCCGGTTCCCCGAGCTCTATCTCTACCCGGCAGAGACAGCTTGACCCTTCCGCGCTCGCTCGCCGAAGGCGGCGCCACGCCGGTTCCCTGGCACCTCGCCCTGTTCCTCGCGCGCAGCGGGGATGAGGAGGAGGACTGGACGCGCCTGAGCCAGGAGATTCGCTGGCTGCCGGAGCTTTCGACCGGAGAGCGCGCAACCCTCTGCGGATCGCTGGCGACGCACGGCGTGGGCCTGCTCGCCTGCGCAGGACGCGAGGAGGCCGAGCACCGCTTCAACGGAGTGCGAGGAGATCGCGTCCAGGCCGTGGTTCTCGATCCCGAGGAGCGCGCGGCCGGATGGAAGATCGCCGCAGAGCTTCGCCGGCGGCAAGGAATCTTTCCGACGCCTCCCTCTCTGACCGCCTGGGTCGTGCGATCGGTGCACGCGCTCCTCCAGAGTCGCCTGGGGCGGCCCGCGGGCCTCGCGGACCTGGACCTTCGCGTCCTCGATCCCGCGGCCGGCCCGCTCAATTTCGTGCTGGAAGCCTGTCGCGTCGTCCTGGAAAACCACCGCGAGGTCGCGGGAGAAAAAGGGGCCGAGACTCTCGTGCGCAAGCACCTGATGACGCACTTCCAGGGCTTCGAGTGGGCTCCGCAAGAGTATTTGCGGGGAGCCCTGGCCTTCGAACGGTTCTTCGCGGCGCAGGGCTACGTCCATCAGGGCGAGATACCGCTTCAATTGGCCGATGCGCTGGTCCCCGCGACGTTTTCCGGCAGTCCCGCCGTCATCCTCGGAAATCCGCCGTGGTCCGGACGCTCCGCCAACCGGGGACGCTGGATCAGAGCGCTTTTGCAGGGTTACCAGCTCGCCAACGGCTACCGCGACGAGGGGTACTTCCGAGTGGACGGGGAGCCCCTGGGCGAGCGCAATTCCAAGTGGCTCCTGGACGACTACGTCAAGTTCCTCCGCTTCGCGCAGTGGAAGATCGATCAGAGGGGAGAGGGCCTCGTGGCATTCGTGATCAATCACAATGCCCTCGACGCGCCCACCTTCCGCGGCCTGCGCCGGTCTCTGCTGCGCACCTTCGACGAGATCTACGCCCTCGACCTCCATGGCAACCGCCGCAAGCGCGAGATCTCGCCCGAAGGCGGCCCCGACGAAAATGTTTTTGCCGGAATCGCGCAGGGGGCTGCCATTCTCCTTCTGGTCAAGCGCCCGGGCCTGCGCAAGCGGACGTGGCGGGCGGATTTCCAAGGGACTCGAGAAGTCAAGCTCCGACAGCTCGGCGGCGGCAGCGTGGAGACGATCTCGTGGACGGAGGTCCATCCCCGCTCGCCGCACTACCTTTTTGCTTGCGGAGACGCGGGTCTCGATCGAGAATACCGGCGCGGCATCCCTCTGACCGAAATCTTCCCCGTCTGGTCTCCGGGCATCATCACTGGCCGCGATGCCTGGGTCACCGGTTTCGATCGCAGAGAGATCGAGGAGGGGATCGCCCGTCTACGGCGAACCGATATCCCCGAACCCAAGGCGAATGCCGTTCGCGGAGTCGGCCGGCTGCGGAAGGACTCGGGTTGGCCCCGCCATTTGACGAGCGTTCTATCCCGCCCTTTCGACGTGCGCCATCTCTTCTGTGCTCCTTACTTTCTGGAGCGCCCCCGGCGCGCCGTCATGGGGCACATGTTGAGCGGTGCGAACCTGGGTCTGATCGTACCCCGGCAGTCCAGGCAGGGGCCGGCGGCCCTGGTGACTCGCAGGATGGCGGGGCACAAATCCGTCAGCGTCTATAACGTCAACACTCTCTTTCCCCTGTACCTCTATCCGCAAGGCTCCTCCGCGCGCATCGCGAATCTCTCGCCCGCTCTTCAGCGGCATTTGGCGGAACGTTACGGCGAAGCTCCCGCGCCAGAGGCGGTGCTGGCCTATATCTATGCTGTTCTCTACAGCCCGCCCTATCGCCGCCGCTTTCGCGAGCAACTGCACCGAGACTTCCCCCGGATTCCCTTTCCTCTCGAAGCGGGCGGCTTCCGCATTCTGGCGGAGCTCGGAGAGGAGCTGCTCGGTCTTCACTTGCAGCGAGACCCTCGATTATGGGAATTGGCGGCGCGCGTGGAGGGCGATCCGAAGTGGCCGGTCGGCCAGTTCGTTTACCAGGAGCGCGAGCATCGCCTCGTCACGGCTGAGGGGGGCCTGTGCTTCGAAGGGATCGAGCCTTCCATCTGGCGCTATCAGATCGGCGGTTACGACGTGCTGAGCCACTGGCTCAAAGCCCGGAGGGGGCGAATCCTTTCCTGGTCCGAGATCGAGGAGGTGCGGCGGATCTCTGAGGCCCTCCGGCTGACGATCAAGATCGAGCAGCGGATCGCCGAAGCCCATGAGGGTGCCACGGTGGAGGAGGCGACTTGTTGAGCTCCCTCCCACCCGCCCCCTTCCCCCGCCCAACCGCCCTCTTCGCCTGCCCAACCGCCTGATTCGCCTGCCCAGTTGCCCGCCTCGCCTGCGCAGGCGATGAGGTCGCCTGCTCGGGCGCCCGCTTCCCCCAAG
>DATBAW010000462.1:0-8402 GCA_036271335.1 Thermoanaerobaculia bacterium | reverse complement strand
AATCGGCGCAGGCGATCACCGCCAAGCGCCGGCTGCTGAGCCCCGAGGACAACAACGAGCGCCAGCCGATCCATGAGCACGAGAGCGCGCCGCTGCCGAGCCTGCCGCGAGCCGCCGAAGGCTCCGTGGTCGCGGGTGGGTAGGGTGCGCTGTGCGCACCGTCCGATATTCCAAGGTGCGCACAGCGCACCCTACAAGCGAGACGAAACCTTGAAACGAATGTGGAAGCTTTCCGCGATCTCTCTCGCCGCCTTCGGCCTGATCGCCGCGGCGCCCGCGCCCAAACCGGCCGCCGTGCCGGCGTCGAGCGTGAAATTCACCGACATCACCGCCGCCGCGGGGATCAAGTTCGTTCACAACGCAGGCCGCGCGGGAAAAAAGTTTCTGCCCGAGACCATGGGCTCGGGCGTGGCGGTGTTCGACGCCGACGGCGACGGCTGGCTCGATATCCTTTTCATCAATAGCCGCGACTGGAAGAAAGGGGCGCGGCGGTCGCTGCCGGCGCTCTATCACAACAATCACAACGGCACCTTCACCGACGTCACCAAGGGGAGCGGCCTCGACGTCGAGACCTACGGCCTGGGCGTCGCCGTGGCCGACTACGACAACGACGGCCGCGAGGACGTCTACATCACCTCGCTCGACGGCGACCGGTTGTTCCACAACGAGGGGAACGGCAAGTTCAAGGACGTCACCGCCGCCGCCGGGATCAAGAACGCCAACTTCGGCAACAGCGCGGCGTGGCTCGACTACGACCGCGACGGCAAGGCCGATCTCTTCGTCGCCAATTACGTGCAGTGGAGCCCGGAGAAAGACCTCTGGTGCTCGCTCGACGGCGCCCACAAGTCCTATTGCACCCCCGAGTCCTACAAGGGCGTGGCGCCGAAGCTCTACCACAACCTGGGGAACGGCAAGTTCGAGGACGTCAGCCAGAAGGCGGGCGTCGCCGACGTCAACAGCAAGTCGCTCGGCGTCACCGTGCTCGACTACGACGGCGACGGCTGGCCGGACCTCTTCGTGGCCAACGACACCCAGCCCAACAAGCTCTACCACAACCTGAAGAACGGCACCTTCAAGGACGAGGCGGTGGAGGCCGGCGTCGCCTTTTCCGAAGAGGGGACCGCCCGCGGCGCCATGGGCGTCGACGCCGCCGACTACGACCGCTCCGGACGTCCACACCTGCTGGTGGGCAACTTCGCCAATCAGATGCTGGCGCTCTACCACAACGAGGGGAACGGCGTGTTCGTGGACGAGGCGCCCTCGTCGTCGGTAGGGCAGGCGAGCCTGCTGACGCTGACCTTCGGCGTCTTCTTCTTCGATTACGACCTGGATGGCCTGCCGGACATCTTCGCCGCCAACGGTCATCTGGAGGAGGAGATCAACCGGGTGCAGCCGAAGGTCACCTACAAGCAGGCGCCGCTGGTCTTCCACAATCTGGGGAAGGGGAAGTTCCAGTCCGCGGTGGCCGGCCTGGGCGCCGACCTCGCACGGCCGATCGTAGCCCGCGGCGCGGCCTACGGCGACCTCGACAACGACGGCGACCTCGACGTGGTGATCACCACCAACAACGGCCCCGCCTACGTCTTCCGCAACGACGGCGGCAACCGTAACCACTGGCTGCGGGTGCGCACGGTGGGCACGAAATCGAACCGCGACGGCCTCGGCGCCGTGGTGCGGGTGACCTCCGCCTCCGGCAAGCAGTGGGCCATGGTCCGCAGCGGCTCCTCCTACTGCTCCCAGAGCCAGCTGGCTCCCACCTTCGGCCTCGGCGCCGACAAGGTCGTGCAGACGCTGGAGATCGAATGGCCGAGCGGGACCCGGCAGAAATTCACCAACGTGCCCGCCGATCAGGCGATGACGGTCGACGAGGGAAAGGGGATCGTGCCCAACAAGTGATGCGACGCAGGGCGCCAGGATGTGAGGTCCTGGCACCCCGGAGGGACATCAGCTAACTAGCTCCGCAGAGGGCCAGCGCACCATTGACGAGAGCGTCGGTGGTCGCTCCACAGGACTGACCCGCATAGGAACCATTGCAGTAGACGTCCACGCAGACCCTGCTACCCCCACTGGGAGCCGGGGCACTGATCTGGACGGACCCGGCCGGCTTGGCGAAGGCGGCGGTAGTGCAGAGGCCGAGGGCGCAAAGCAAGGCTGAACCGCGAAACAGTTTCATTTCGAGCTCCTTGGTTGGTTGGCCGGCGCGCACCAGCCCGGAGAGCATATAGAAATTTCAGAAACTGTCAATAGATGTGAGGAGCCTTCTACGGCGACGGCGCCAGAATCGCCATCACCAGCAGCCGCTCCTCGCCCGTGTTGCGGACGCCGTGGAGCACCCCTTCGGGAGCGATCATCATCATCCCGGTCGCCATCGGCTCCTCACGTCCCTGGAGCAGGAAGACGCCGCGGCCGGCCAGCACGTAATACACCTTGTCCATCCCGGCGTGTCCGTGCAGCCGGTGCTCCTGGCCGGGCTCGAACGAGTTCAGGCCGACGAGCAGGCGGTCGGACTGGAAGAGCGTGCTCTTGCCCATTCTCTCCGGATCGTAGGCGGCGAAATCCTCGGGGCGGAAGGGGTGGGGGTGGTCCATGGCATCTCCTGGAAGGCTTGTGGGACGACAATTCTAACAGCGCTTTTTCAGGCTTCCTCGGGGTGAGGGGAAATCGACATGCCACGCGTTTCGCCCTCATGAACGTCGAGGAGCGAGATCCCATGAATCAGACCTGTCCGATCACCGAGGCTTCAGATCTGCGTAGGGCACTGGCGGATCCCATCTACAACAAGGTTCTGCACAAGGAGGTCGGGCACGGCGAGCTCGACTACGAGGTCTACGTCCGCACCCGCGAGCTGCTGGCATTGCAGACGCCCACGGACGAGCTGGTGATCCCCGACGAGCTCCTGTTCCTGGTGGTGCACCAGACGCAGGAGCTCTGGCTGAAGTGCGCGGCGTTCGAGGCCGCGAACGCCGTCGAGCGCGTCGAGAACGACCGCCTGTTCTTCGCCCTGGAGGCCCTCGACCGCGTCGTCCACATCGTTCAAATCCTGCGCGATCAGATCCGCGTGCTGGGCTCGCTGTCGCCGGCGCAGTTCCAGATCATCCGGCGCAGCCTCGGCAACGGCAGCGGTCTCGAATCCCCCGGATACAACCAGCTGCTCGCCATGGCGGCGGCGGCGGACCGCGCGCTCGGCCGCCTGCTCGCGCGCCGTGGCGCGACACTTCTCGACGTTTACCAGAGCCCGGAGGAGCACGCCGATCTGCACCGGCTCGCCGAGCGCTTCACCGATTGGGACGGCGCGGTCCAGACCTGGCTCGTCGAGCACTTCATGCTCGTCCGGCGCACGATGGGAGTCGACAAGAGCGTGCGCGGTCTCGACGGCTTTCCGACCATGGCGCTCGGCGGGCGGATGACGAAACCGCTGTTCGCCGAGCTCTGGAACGTGCGCGTCGAGATGACGAACGCCTGGTCGCGCGACGGTGGGTTCGCCCCTGGCGAGCAACGCTGTCCATACGCCGCGGCGGCCGGCTCCTGCGTGGGAGCCTGACGTGGAGCCAAGGGTGAGAATGAGCGAGGTGCGCGCCGAGTTTCCCCTCCTCGAGACGTGCGTGTACCTGAACAGCAACGCCACCGGCGCCCTGCCGAGGCGGGCGAAGGCGGTGCTCGACGAATACTGGCGCACCGTCGAGCGCTGGCGGGACGAGGCGTGGGAGGGCTGGTGGAGCGACCTGCAGGCGTACACGGACGAGCTGGCGGCGCTGATCGGCGCGCCCGCCGGCTCGGTGACGTGCGACGTGAACGTTTCGACGCTGCTCTCGCGGGTGATGAGCTGTTTCGATTTCGCCGGAGATCGCGGGCGGCCGCGCGTGGTGACCAGCGACCTCGAGTTCCCCGCCGTCCCGCACATCCTCCGCGCGTTCGAACGCTACGGCGCGGTGCCGGTGACCGTGCCGTCGCGGGACGGCGTGGAAATCGACGTGGAACGGCTGGTGGATGAGATCGACGAGCGGACGCAACTCGTGGTCGTATCCCACGCGACCTTCGCGACCGGAGCTCTGCTCGATCCCGCGCCGATCGTCCGCCGGGCGCGCGAGGTCGGCGCGCTCGTCGCGCTCGACGCCTGTCAATCCGTCGGCGTGGTGCCGCTGGACGTCGCGGCGGCGGGCGTCGACTTCGTGCTCGGCGGCGCGCACAAATGGCTCTGCGGCTCGTACGAGAGCGCGTTCCTCTACGTCCGCCCGGAGCTCCTGCCGCGGCTCGAGCCGGCCGCCACCGGCTGGATCGCCGCCGCCGATCCCTTGTCCTTCGCGCCGCCGGCCGGCTGGGCTCCCGACGCGCGGCGCTTCGCGGGGGGCACGCCGGCGGTGTTGCCGTCGCAGCTCTCGCGCCCCGGCCTCGCCATCCTGCGCGAGGTCGGCGTCCCTGCGATCCGCCGCCGTTCGTTGGAACGGACCGATCACATGATGGCGCGCGCCGAGGAGGAGGGAATCGGGGTGGCGACGCCGCGCCCGCACGATCGCCGCGGCGGCATCGTAGCCCTGCGCTTTCCGGGCGACGCCGCGGTGGCCCGCGATCTCACTGCGAGCGGCTTCGTGTGCAGCCATCGCGGCAACCTCCGCATCGCGCCGCACTTTTACAATACCGATGAGGAAGTCGATCGCTTCATGGACGAGCTGGTGCGGCGCGTCCGGAGGGCTGCGTGAACGCGCGCTCCTCGCTGGCGTTGCTGATCCACGCCGACAAGGCCCTCGACCTGGTGCGGACGGCGAGCGATCTCGGTCTGCTGGCGCGCCTCGACGCTGGACCGGTCCGCCTCGGCGCGCTGGCCGAAGCGGTGGGAGCGCGTCCGTTGCGTCTGTACAAGTTCCTCGACGGCCTGGAGAGCCTGGGGTTGGTCGAGCGCCGGCAGGCGTCGGACGACATCCTCGCCGCCGAGTACGTGTCGGCCGAGCCGCTCGTGCCGGCGGTGGAGGCGGTGCTCGGCGAGCGTTCGATCGAGCGCGATCGTGACCGCTATCCCTGGCGCGAGATCCACGGCCGGCTCGGTGAGGTCCTCGCCGGCCGGCTCGACGTGAGGTTCGCGTGGCCGCCGGTGACGGACGAGGACGTGCGCGGCTTCGAGCGCAGCATGACCGCAGGGTGTGGCCCGATCGTCGAGGCGCTGGTGACGACCTATCAGGAGGTCTTCAACTCCCGCACCCGGTGGCTGGACGTCGGCGGCGGCGACGGCACCATCGCCGGGACGCTGCTGCGGCTGGATCCGCGGCTGTCCTGCGACGTGTTCAATCTGCCGGCGGTGGCGCCGCTCGTCGCCGCGCGCGCCGCCGCATCCGACCTCAAGGGCCGGCTCGGCTTCGTCGGCGGCGACTTTTTGGCCGAGCCGCTCCCCGGCGGATACGAGGTGCTGTCGTTCGTGCGCGTGCTGCACGACTGGCCGGCCGACGTGGCCCGCACGCTCCTCGAAAAGGCCTGGCGCGCGCTTTCCCCCGGTGGACGGCTGGTGATCTGCGAGGAGTTCCGCACTCCCGACCGTCTCGCCGTCCAGTTCTTCTGGACCTACTTTCTCACCGGCGTCGACGCCTGCACGAGCCGGCTGCGCGAAGTGGCCTGGTACACGGAGGCGCTCGCCGCGCTCGGCTTCATCGAGATCCGTGTGATTCCAGGCCCTTTCGACGTGATCGTCGCGACGCGCGTGTGATCCAGAGGCTCAGACGCCGATGAGGCGGATGTCGCGGCCATCGGGGAACCTGGCATGAATCTCCAGATCGCCACCGAGGGAGCGAACGAGGCGCCTCAAAGTGGAAACCATATGGTCCTCGCGTTGCTCGATGCGCGAGATCTCTCCTTGGGCGAAACCAGAGGACTCAGCCAGTTCGGCCTGCGTGACGCCGAGTTGTTGACGAAGCGCCTGAAGGTTCAGCTCGACGATCTGCTGTTCGACCCACTCTGTGTTGGCCTTCTCGGCCACGGCGGACAACGGGCGGCGCGTCTTTATTTCCGCCCAAGTCTTCAGCTCACGCTTGGCCATTGTCGTCCTCCTCAATCTCAGCCAGATATTCCCTCAGAATTCCCTCAGCTTTGGGGATGTATTCTTTATAGAAGCGATTGCCGGAAACGCCGGTCTTGTCACCGCCAATGAGAACAATCGCGTCGCGATGGGGGTTGAACGCGTAGAAGGTCCGAATCGCGTGGCCGTGTGACTGGATACGCAATTCGTGAAGAGCCAGGCGCGAACCTTCGATCGCGCTTGAATAGGGGAAACCCAAGGTTATTCCCGCCTGCTCAAGAAGGTCCACGCAAGCAGCTACTCGTTCACGGTGCCTTTCTTCCAGGCTGTCATACCATTCGGCGAATTCGTCGGTGGCGTAGACTGTGATGGCCGGCGTGGTCATTGCCAGGAGTATGCGGCGCTCCTCATATGCTGTCAAGCGTATCACGCTCGGCGGCCTGAGGTAGATCGGGCTCCCGCGATAGAATCTCCCCGACCGACAAGGAGCCAAGATGATTCGACGGAAGAGCTGTCTGCCGGGCGCCCTCCTGTTCGCCGCTCTGCTGGCGTGTGGGGTGGCGAGCGCGCAAGAGGCGCCGGTTCACAGAGCGCCCGACCCGGCGCTTCTGGAGCGAGCCCGCAAGCTGCTGGAGCGGGTGCCGCTGGTCGACGGCCACAACGATCTTCCCTGGGAGTACCGCAAGCGATATCAGAACCACATGGACAGGATCGATCTGCGGGCCGGCACCGCGAAGCTCGATCCGCCCATGCATACCGATATCCCGCGGCTGCGTCAGGGAGGATTGGGCGGCCAGTTCTGGTCGGTCTACATCCCGGTCGAGATCACCGGCGCGGAGGCCGTCCAGGCGACGATGGAGCAGATCGACGACGTCCACCGGCTGGCCGAGCGCTATCCGGACACCTTCGAGCTGGCGCTGACGGCGGAGGACGTGGTGCGCATCCACAAGGCGGGGCGGATCGCGTCGCTGATCGGCATGGAGGGCGGACACTCGATCCACGATTCCCTGGCCTCCCTGCGC
The DNA here is from genome assembly GCA_036271335.1 of Thermoanaerobaculia bacterium. Lineage (GTDB taxonomy): Bacteria > Acidobacteriota > Thermoanaerobaculia > Multivoradales > UBA5704 > DATARR01. Next base: position 1,379 of record DATBAW010000462.1, on the reverse strand, counting down.
GTGCTCTACGCGGCGGGCGCCCGCTATATGACGCTCACCCACAACAGGAACACGGACTGGGCGGACGCGGCGACCGACGCGCCCCAGCATGGCGGCCTCACCCGCTTCGGCGAGGAGGTGGTGCGCGAGATGAACCGCCTCGGCATGCTGGTCGATCTTTCGCACGTGGCGCCGGCGACGATGAAGAAGGCGATCGCCGTCTCGGCGGCACCGGTGATCTTCTCGCACTCCTCCTGCCGGGCCCTCGTCGACCACGCGCGCAACGTGCCCGACGACGTCCTCCGCCTGCTGCCGAAGAATGGCGGAGTGGTGATGGTGAGCTTCACCCCCTCCTTTACGTCCGAGCCGGTGCGGATGTGGAACGCCGCCAACGACGGCGAGGAGGCGCGGGTGAAGGCCCTTTATCCGGGCGATCCCGAGCGGGCGAAGCGGGAGGCGGAGGCGTGGCGCAAGGCTCACCCGGTGCCGCGGGCGATCCTGGAGCAGGTGGCCGATCACGTCGAGCACGTGCGGCAAGTGGCGGGCGTCGATCACGTGGGGATCGGCTCGGACTTCGACGGCATCGAGAGCGTCCCGCTGGGATTGGAGAATGTTGCCACGTACCCGGCGCTGTTCGCGGAATTGATGCGGCGCGGCTGGAGCGATGGAGACCTGGAGAAGCTGGCGGGGCGCAACGTGCTGCGTGTTCTCCACGACGCCGAGCAGGTGGCCGCGAAGCTCCAGAAGGAGCGGCCGGCTTCGGACGCCTTGATCGACGAGCTGGACGGTAAGAAATGAGATCGGTAGGGTAAGCCTGAGGGCGACCTGCGGTCGCCCTCAGGCTCCCACGTGCACCAGCAGCTTGCGCGCGCTGGCGTGCCGGCGGTGCTCCCAGACGTAGATCCCCTGCCAGGTGCCGAGCCCGAGGTCGCCGTCGAGGATGGGGATCGCCAGCGAGGTGGCGGTGAGCGCGGCCTTGATGTGCGACGGCATGTCGTCCGGCCCTTCGGCGGTGTGGGTGTAGAGCGGATCGCGCTCGGGGACCAGGCGGTTGAGCCAAGTCTCCAGATCCCGGCGCGCCGAAGGATCGGCGTTCTCCTGGATCGTCAGGCTGGCGGAGGTGTGCTGGATGAACACCGTGCAGAGCCCCTCCCGCACGCCGCTCTCGCGGACCACCGCCCGCACCTCGTCGGTGACGTCGTGGAGACCCTGGCGGGCGCTGGGAATCGAGAGCTTCTTGACCATTGACCACGTCGGCGTCAGGACGCCTGGCTGGGCGCCTCGAGATCCATCAGGAGCTGGGAGACGCCCGCGAGGATCTCCGCCGGAGCCTCGATGTTGAGCCCCTTGAAGCATCGTTGCTGGTGGGGCTCGTCTTCGAGAAATGCGAGCAGTGCCTT
>DATBAW010000461.1:0-2876 GCA_036271335.1 Thermoanaerobaculia bacterium | reverse complement strand
CGAAGATCTCGAACACCGACATGTCGAAGCAGATCGACGTCGACGCCAGCATGCCCCCGTACTCCTCCGGCGTGTAGAGCGTGCGCGCCCAGCGGATCATCGACACCGCGTTGCGGTGCGGGATCGCCACTCCCTTCGGCGTTCCCGTCGAGCCCGAGGTGAAGATCACGTAGGCCAGGTTGTCCGCCACCGCCGGCCGAGAAACCAGCTCGGCGGCCGCCTCGTCGACCGCCTCCGATTCCCAACCGGGATCGAGGAAGACCGTCCGCAGCCCGGCCGGCAGCTCGTCCGCGAACGCCTCGCCCAGGCGGCGACGGGTCACCAGCACGCCCGCTCCCGAGGTCTCCAGCATCAGCAGCACCCGGCTCTTCGGGTAGTTGGGATCGAGCGGCGCGTAGGCACCGCCGGCCTTCAAGATCGCCAGCAGGGCGACGATGAGATCCGCCGTGCGGTCCATCAGCACACCGGCCAGACGTTCCGGTCCCAACCCCAGCGACCGCAGCCGGACCGCCAGCCGTTCGGCCCGAGCGTTCAGCTCGCCGTAGCTCAGACGGCCGTCCGCGGCCACCAGCGCCACCCGCTCCGCATCCAGCGCCACCTGGGCTTCGAAGAGCTGATGCAGGCAGGCCTCGGGGCCGTTCGTCGAGCCGGTGTCGTTGAACCCCACGAGCAGCTGTGCCCGCTCCGCCGCGGTCAGGAAGGAGACCTCCCGCCAGCCGAGCTCTGGATCGCTCACCGCCGCCGCCAGCAGCCGCTCGAAGTGCCCCAGGAACCGTTCGGCCGTCGGCACCGCGAACAGATCGGTGTTGTACTCGAGCGTCATCCCCAGTGCCGGCTCCGCGTCGGTCACGAACAGCGACAGGTCGAACTTTGCCGTCGCGATCTCCTCCTCGAGCACGGACAGACGGAGGCCGTCCGGACCCGGCAGATCCGGCTGATGGGCCTGCACCGAGAGCAGCACCTGGAAGAAGGGAGAGCGCGACAGGTCGCGCTCCGGCCGCAGCTCCTCGACCAGGGTCTCGAACGGCAGGTCCTGATGGCCATAGGCCGCCAGCGCCGTCTCGCGCACTTGGCGCAATACCTCCCGGAAGGAGGCCGTCGCTCCGAGTCGCGCCCGCAGCACCAGGGTATTGACGAAGAAGCCGATCAGCCCTTCGGTCTCCGACCGGTTGCGGTTGGCCACCGGCGAGCCGACCAGGATGTCCTCCTGCCCCGAGTAGCGCGAGAGCAGGACGTCGAAGGCGGCCAGCAACAGCATGAACACCGTCACCCCTTCGCGGCGGCACAGCGCTTTGAGAGCGGCGGACAGCGCGACCGGCAGGTCGGCCGAGCGCCCCGCACCCGCGAACGTCTGCAGGGCGGGGCGGGGAAAATCGGTCGGCAGGTCGATGCCCGCCGGCGCGCCCGCGAGCCTTTGCCGCCAGTGCTCGAGCTGACGGGACAGCGTCTCGCCGCTCAGCCACCGGCGCTGCCAGACGGCGAAGTCGGCATACTGCACCGCCAGCTCCGGCAACGGCGACGGACGGCCCGCGGCGAACGCCTCATAGAGCGTCATCAGCTCTCGCAGCAGGATTTCCGTCGACCAGCCGTCCGAGACGATGTGGTGCATCGTCAGCAGCAGCACGTGCCGCTCGCTCCCGAGCTTCAACAGCGTCGCCCGCAGCAGAGGGCCGGACGCGAGATCGAACGGCCGCCGGAATTCCTCCACCGCGAGAGCCGTAACCTCCCCTTCCTGAGCCGTCTCGGCCAGGCTATGAAGATCGACCTCAGGGAACGAGCTGGCGAGAACCGCCGGGACGATCTCCTGCCGCGGCTCGCCACCGGTGCTCGGGAAGGTCGTGCGCAACGCCTCGTGCCGCCGCAGCACCTCCACCAGGGCCTGCTCCAGAAGCTGAGGATCGAGCCTCCCCTCGAAGCGCAGCTGAAAAGAAAGGTTGTAGACGGCCGAGTGCGGGCTGAGCTGGTCGAGGAACCAGAGCCGGCGCTGGGCGAAGGAGAGAGGCAACGGACCGCGACGCGGCACCGGCTCGATGCGCGGCGCCTCCAGCGCGCCGCCCGTCCCTAGAGCCGCCTCGACGCTGTCCGCCAGGGCGGCCACCGTCGGACGCTCGAACAGACGCCGCACTGGCAGCTCGATCGCGAACGCCTCGCGCACCCTCGAGACCACCCGCGTCGCCAGCAATGAATGGCCGCCCAGATCGAAGAAATTCTCGCTCACTCCCACCGCACGGCCGAACAGCTCGCTCCAGATCCCCTCCAGCACCTCCTCCACATGGCTGCGGGGACCGCGGTCCCCTGCCACGCCGCCCTCCGCCGCGAGCGGTATCGCGGCCAGGGCGGCCAGGGCGCGACGGTCGATTTTGCCGTTGGGGGTCAGCGGCAGCTCCTCCAGCGCCACGAACCCGGAAGGCACCATGTAGTCCGGCAGGCTCTGCTTGAGGAACGAGCGCAGCTCACCCGACAGGCCGGACGGAGCGGAAGAGGTCGCCACACAGGCCACCAGACGGGTGCCGCCGCCTCCTTCCGGCAGCGCCAGCACCGCCGCCTCCCGCACCCGCGGGTGACGGGCCAACGCCGACTCGATCTCTCCCAGCTCGATGCGGAATCCCCGCACCTTCACCTGGTGATCGAGACGGCCCAGGAAATCCAGCTCTCCCGTCGGCAGGGACCGCACCAGGTCTCCCACCCCGTACAGCCGCGAGCCCGGGGGACCGTAGGGATTCGGGATGAACCGTTCCGCCGTCAGCTCCGGACGGTGCAGATACCCCCGCGTCACCCCCTCGCCGCCCAGGTACAGCGCGCCCGGCACGCCCAACGGCACCGGCCGCATCGAAGCGTCCAGCACGTAGGCCGACTCGCCCGCCAGCGGACGGCCG
>DATBAW010000460.1:0-1950 GCA_036271335.1 Thermoanaerobaculia bacterium | reverse complement strand
GAGGCCGGCGTGGGTGGCCTTGGCGAGGCTGTCCTGGATGTCGAAGTGGAAGACGCTCTTCGGGAAGGCGGTCCACTGGCCGGTGAGACGGTGCTCGTCCGAGTCGCCGGTGCGGGCGTTGCCCGGCAGCAGCTCGCGGACGGAGGCCTCGCGGGTCGGCCAGTTGGCCTCGAAATCCTGGAGGAACGCACCCCAGCTCTTCAGGTGGTTGCGGTCCATGTAGCTCTGCGGGAACGAGAAGGCGTGATCGATCCCCACCACCGCCGGCTCGGCCGACGTGATCTTGCCGAGCAGCCACTCGGCGAGGTCGCGCCGGCTCCACCGGCCGGAGGGGTGCCCCTCGTTGAGCTCGCGGAAGATCTCGTGGTCCTCGACCGCGGCGAAGACCTTGATCTCGCGGATCGGATCGCCGGGATCCTTGCGGCCCGAATAACGCACCCCGATGTACTGCTGGAAGTCTGGCACGGTGTCCCCTCCGACTGCGGAAGGGGCATCGTATCAGCTTGTGCGCCGATCTTCCGAGGAAGCGGCGCCTCAATCCCCGAGCGGCGCGGGCGGCTCGTCGAGGTTCTGGTGCTTGGTCACGATCCGCACCTCCGCCTCCCGGAGCTTCCGCTGCAGGCGCTCGCGCTCGTCGCGGACCACCGGATCGTTGTAGCGGGGGTTCGCCGGGCTCCCCAGGTTGTCGAGCTCCTGGGGATCGTTCACGAGGTCGTACATCTCCCACTCCTCCGGATAGGAGCCGGTCTGGTGGAAATAACGGGCGTACTTCCACTTTTCCTCGCGCACGCAGCGGATGCGGTCCGCCGCCTTCACGGGGACGTTGTTGGGATTCCCGGCGCGGGTGTCGTCGAAGGTGAAGACGACGTCGTCCTGCACGCCCTCCGAGCCCTCCGGGTCTCTGAGGATCGGCGCCAGGGACCGGCCGGAGAGCTCGCCGGCGGGCTTCACGCCCAGCAGGTCGGCGACCGTGGGCATCACGTCGACCAGCGACGCCAGGCGGTCGGTCTCGACCGCTTGGGGGAACAGCACCGGATTCGAGAACACGAGGGGGATCCGCATCGTCTCCTCGTACACGTTGAAAGCCTTCTGACGCATGCCGCCGTGCGCCATGCCCATCTCGCCGTGGTCCGCCGTGCGCACGATGACGGTCGACCGGCCGAGCTCCGTGGGGGTGCCGTCCGGGTTGTAGAAGCAATCGATCACCGGTCCCATCTCGCGGTCGATGGTCTTGATCAGGTTGCCATAGAAATTGATGTACTGGTGCTTCTGCTTGCGGCCGTGCAGCTCGCCGAGACCGGCGGCGGCGGAGACCAGGAGCTGCGCCTGGGCGGTGGGCTTGTGGTTCGCCAGCAGTTTTTCGTCCCAGGTTCCCGGCAGCTCGATCGGCCCCTCGAGGTCGGCGTCGGTGTAGCCGTACTGGTAGGTCCTGGGGAAGGAGAGCAGGTCGTGGGGGTTGACCAGGGAGAGGACGAGGCAGAAGGGCTGCCGCGCGTCGGCGTGGCGCAGGAAGTTGACCGCCTCCTCGACGTAGCGCGCGTCATGGTTGGCAAAGCCGCCACCGAAGTTGATGGTCTTGATGTCCTCTCCCGCGTCCGGCGGCAGCCACCCCTCGAAGCCGTAGATGGCGACGTCGGCGCCGTAGAGGCTGCTCTCTCCCGAGGCCCCCTTGCTCAGGTGCCACTTGCCCCGGTAGGGGACCCGGTACCCGGCCGGCCGGAGCATCGTCGCGAGGTTGAGCAGGGTCGGATCGAGCGTGTTCTCGGTCGTCGACCAGAGGCCCCCCCAGGTCAGGGTATCGGATACCTGGTGCTGGGCCACGTAGCGTCCGGAGAACAGGGTGCTGCGGCTGGGCGAGCACATGCAGGCGTTGCAGAACGCCCGGTTGAAGGTGAGGCCGTGCCGCTTCAGACGGGTCAGGTTGGGGAGATTGTCGCGCTCCCAGTCTGG
>DATBAW010000459.1:0-1708 GCA_036271335.1 Thermoanaerobaculia bacterium | reverse complement strand
GCGCAGACCGGCCTGATGGGGCTCGCCGCCGGCCTCCTCTCGCTGCCGGTCGGCCTGACGCTGGCGGCGGTGATGATCTACGTGATCAATCGCCGCTCCTTCGGCTGGACGATCCGCATGGAGCTCGCCCCCGGCATCCTCCTTCAGGCGCTCCTCCTCGCCCTCGCCGCCGCGCTGCTCGCCGGCCTCTACCCCGCTTTCAAGATGGCGCGGACCTCGCCGGCGCTGGCGTTGCGGGAGGAGTAGCGGCGAATGAAGGGATGGATCGGCTTTCTCGTCCTCTTCAGCCTTCTCGGCTGCCGGGATCGCCCCAGCCCCCCGCGCGCCTCCCTCTCGCTCGCCGGCGCGCTGCGCACCGCCGATGATCGGGGCTATGCCAAAGCGATCGCTCCCCGCGAGTTTCATTTTCCCGCCGACCACGGTCCGCATCCGGAGTTTCGCACCGAGTGGTGGTATTACACCGGCAATCTCGCGACGGCCGACGGGCGACACTTCGGGTTTCAGCTCACGTTTTTCCGTTCGGCCCTGGCCCCCGCGATGCCGGACCGCGCCTCCGCCTGGGCCACCCGGCAGGCGTGGCTCGCCCATTTCACGGTGAGCGACGTGGCGGGAAAACAGTTCCATTCGTTCGAGCGCTGGAGCCGGGGCGCGGTCGGTCTGGCGGGCGCGGACGCGTCACCGTTCAAGGTCTGGGTCAAGGATTGGACCGCCGCGGGCGCTCCCATCGTTCCCATGTCCCTGACGGCCCCCATGCATCTGACCGCCTCGGAGGGGGACGTGGCGATCGATCTCCTTCTCCAGCCGGGGAAGCCGCCGGTACTGCAAGGCGAGCGGGGCCTCAGCCGCAAGAGCGCCGTGCCCGGCGACGCGTCCTATTACTACTCCCTCACCCGCATGCCGACCGCCGGCACGATCCGCGTCGGTGGCGAGCGCTTCCCGGTGACCGGCGCCTCCTGGATGGACCGCGAATGGAGCACCAGCTCGCTCGGCAGGGACCAGATCGGCTGGGACTGGTTCGCCCTCCAGCTTTCGGACGGCTCCGACCTCATGCTCTACCGGCTGCGCCGCCTGGACGGCACCAGCGATCCGGCGAGCGCCGGCACGGTGATCGCGGCGGACGGCGCATACCGGCCGCTCGGCCTCGCCGACTTCCAGGCGGAGGGTGCCGGCGAGTGGCGCAGCCCGCGCAGCGGCGGCCGCTATCCCACGCGCTGGCGGGTGCGCGTGGCGAGCGAAGGCCTGGACCTCGACGTCCGCCCCCTGCTCGCCGATCAGGAGCTCGACGTCGCGCTCCGTTACTGGGAGGGCGCCGTCGAGATCACCGGCAGCCGTCGCGGCAAGCCGGTCCAGGGCAACGGCTACGTCGAGCTGACGGGATACGCCGGAAGTCGGTAAGAACCGCCGCCCAACGTACGTTGGGAGAGTGTGCGAGCGCAACCTTCACGCCCGCACGACGTACCCGGGCCGGGTCCCGTCGCGTGAGGTGGAGAATGCCTCCTCATCACTTTCACCGGTGGGCACCCGGCCCGGTTTTTTAACGGCCGTGAGAAGATCCATGCAAATTCCTGAGGGAGAGCCCTGATGAAGACTCCGCTTCGCAGTCTTTCGACCGTTCTGGCCGCCGCGGCGCTGCTCGCCGCGTCCGCGAGCGCGAAGCCGGCCGCCACCACCACCGCGCGGCAGGTGAAACCGTACACCATCGATCAGT
>DATBAW010000458.1:0-14865 GCA_036271335.1 Thermoanaerobaculia bacterium | reverse complement strand
GTCATCTCGCGGGTGAGCTCGGCGACGCCGAAGGAGCAGCCGACGAGGATCTTGATCTCGCCGTAGCGGTGCTCGAAGCCGGCGATGCGGTCGCGGAGCTTGGCGGCGAGCGCCTCGGCGCCTTCGAGCGGAGTCTCGGGCGCGAGGATGGCGAACTCGTCGCCGCCCATCCGCGCCAGCACCTGCTCGGGGCGGACGAGGTCGCGGGCGAGCGAGGCCACCTGCTTGAGGATGAAGTCGCCGCAGAGATGGCCGTAGCTGTCGTTGATCGTCTTGAACTCGTCGAGGTCGAAGGTGATCATCGACAGCGGCCGGTGGTGGCGCGCGGCGCGGGCGTGCTCGCGCTGCAGCTCCTCGTCGAACTTCCGCTTGTTGAAGATCTCGGTCAGGCCGTCCTTGGCCACCAGCTCGTAGATCGCCAGGTGGTAGGCGCTCTCGACGTCCTGCTCGTGGAGGAACTTGAAGTGGACGGCGGCGGTCTGGAAGCGGTCGCCGCTGCGCAGCGTGGCGCGGCCATGGATCGGCTGGCCGTTGATGTAGGTGCCGTTGGTGCTCCCGAGGTCCTCGACGGTCACCACCGGCCCGAGGTAGCGCAGGCGCGCGTGCTTGCGGGAGATCGACATCACCTCCGGCAGGCTGATGCCGACGGCGGCGGAGCGGCCGATCTCGAGGGTGGTGCCGGGGGACAGGCGGAAGCGGGAGCCGAGCCGCTGGCTCTCGGGATGGGCGATCAGGATGATGTCCGCCTCCGTCTCGAGCTGGGAGAGCGGCAGGCCCCCCCGTTCGCGCGAGGCGCCCTCGAACGTCTGCGTCATTCCGCTTTCGTGGATGGGAGACAGGTCGATGTCGTCGGTATCGGAGTCACCCCGGGACTGGAGGATGCTGCGGGAATCGGAGCGGTGCCGTTCGTCCATGGGGCTCGCGCGGGAAGGATCCCGAGTCAGATGAAACTATAAAAAATCGTATCACCCGGTTCTTGAAGCGTCAAACAACGCCAGCGGGTCGTCTATTTCCACCGGCGGCATCCCCGCCGTCCTTTCGCCTGAGGGTCACTTCCCCGACATCGTCGCCTTCAGGACGTGACGGGCGACCTCGGGGTTCTCGCGCAGGCGGCGGATCGAGTAGGGGTACCAGTCGCGGCCATAGGGAACGTAGACGCGCAGCCGGTGGCCGGCGGCGATGAGGATGCGACGGAGCTCCTCGTCCACTCCCAGGAGCATCTGGAACTCGTACTGGTCGGGCTTCAGGCCGTGACGGTCGATCAGAGCGGCGGCGGCGCAGGCGAGGAACTCGTCGTGGGTGGCGATGCCGACGTAGACGCCGCGCGACAGGAGCTTGTCGAGCGCCTGGACGTAGTTGTGGCGGACGGTCTCATACCCCTTCCAGGCGATCGTCCGAGGCTCGACGTAGATCCCCTTGCAGAGGCGCACGCTGGCCTTCTCGGCCGGCAGCTCCGCGATGTCGCGCAGGGTGCGGCGCATGTAGGCCTGGAGGACGACGCCGACGTTGCCGTAGCGCTCGTGCAGCTCGCGGTAGATGCGGAGCGTGGCGTCCGTCGTCGTGTTGTCCTCCATGTCGATGCGGACGAAGTTGCCGAAGCGGTGGGCGGTCTCGACGATGCGCGCGACGTTGTCGCGGCAGAACCCCTCGTCGATCTTGAGGCCGAGCAGGGTGAGCTTGATCGAGACGTTGGAGTCGATCTTCTCGCGGTCGATGGTCTCGAAGACCTGGAGGTACTCCTCGACGGCGGCGGTGGCCTTGGAGCGCTCGCTGACCTCCTCGCCGAGGACGTCGAGGGTCGCCATCGCGCCCTGCTGATTGAGAACGCGGACGACGCGGACGGCGTCGGCGAGGTCCTCGCCGGCGACGTAGCGGGAGGCGACCCGGCCGACGATCGGCTTCGGCACCAGGGGGAGGCCTGTGACCAGCAGGCGATTGAACACACTCATCTCAGCGCCTCCACGATGGATGGAACGAGCGATCCCAAGCGTTCAGATCATGCGACACGATCAGGCGACAGACATGGGCTCGCCGACGGTGCTGACGCTGGCGACGCTTCCGGGAGCTCCGGCCAGCACCGTGGCGGGCTCGTCGACCACCCAGCGCACCGACTTCGAGCAGGGGCAGGCGCCGGCGACGCGGCGCAGCGCCGGCATGCGGCCGGTGGCAGCCTCCAGGGTGAGCGTGCCCTGCTCGATCTGCGCCAGCGCCTCGACGTAGTCCTTGTAGTCGCGCCCCGCCAGATAGGACTCCGGGAGGCTGCGCACCAGATGATGGATGTACTCGGGGAGCGTGTTGAAGACCTCTCCGTTGAAGCCCACCTTCTTGAAGGCGGGGACGCCGCGGCGGCGGAAGAAGTCGGGGTGTGGCATGACCAGCAGATCCTCGCGGCGCACCCCTTCGACCGTCTCGCCGGCCAGGATGCGATCGAGATGAGACTCCGAGTCGCCGTGGTTGAGGTTCTCGACGCGAGCCCGCAGGTAGCGCAGGTTGAGGTCGCGCACCAGCTTCTCGACCTCCTTGAAGTACGCCTGCTGGGCCTCGGCGTTCTTCATCGGCTTGAGCCCCATCTTGACGTTGGAGCCGCCGCCGCGCTCGTCGCCGAACATCTCGAGGCCGCGCGGGATCCACTTGTTGAGGGTCTTCTGCAGGACCTCCATGGTGACGAAGGTCTCGCCCTTGGCGGCGGCGGTGGCCCAGCGGCGCATCGGCACCACGCCGGCGGCGAGGTGGAAGGCCTCCTCGCGCAGCATCTGGGGCATGCTCTCGGCCATCGGCTTGTAGGCGGAGATCTTCTGCATCTGGAGCTGGTACTTGCCGACGCGGTCGATCAGGCCGCAGAAGACGACGTTGTCGACGAAGGAATCGAAGTCGATGTTGAAGGCGCCGAGCACGTGAGAGCCGGTGTTCATCGACAGGATGTCGTCGATCACGTCGGCGGTGGAGTCCTTGGAGGCCACGCTCCAGTCGTCGTCGGCGAGCAGGTGGAGCATCTGATAGCCGTGGCGCAGCTCCTCCGCCATCATGCGGAGGATCCAGAACTGCTCTTCCTCCTCCTGGGCGCGGGCGAGCGTCAGACGGTGCTGCTGGATCGAGCCGAACTCGGTGGAGGCCTGGGCGCGGATGGCGCCGAAGAGGTGGTGGGCCGCCTCGGGCTGAAGCTCGGAGGCCTTCAGCGCCTTCGGCTTCCCCTTCAGCTCGCCGCACTCGACCTCGCTGCACATCCCCATCTCGCGGTAGGCGCAGAGCTCGAAGGTCTGGTCGTTGGGGAAGTGCTTGTCCCAGTTCTCGATCAGGAAGTCGTAATCGGGAATGAAGACGTCCTTCCAGCGCAGGACGGCCTCGTGGTATCGCTTCGGCAGAGTGGTGGTTCTTGCGCTCATTCCCATAATCTCCAGATGAAAACGCTCCAGGAGAAACCGCCTCCAGACGAATCTATAGTGCCTTCACGAACGGCCGCAGGGACGCCGGCTCGAAGCCCAAAGAGCCGAAGAAGCGGCGGATGTCCGCCTGCTTCTCCTCGTCGACCAGCGTGCGGACGCTGTGGGCGCCGCGCTGCCGGAAGTGCCCGAGGATCGCCTCGGCCAGACGGCGGCCGATCGACTTGCCCTGATGGTCGGGATCGACGCCCAGGACCTCGATCCAGCCGGTCGGCTCCTCGAGGCCGAACTCGCCGGACCGGACCTCGCCGAGCATGAAGCCCACGACCTTGCCGTCGATCTCGGCGACGACGGAGGAATCAGGGTCCCGCCGCAGGTAATAACCGATCCGTCGCTCCCAAACTTCCGGCCGGTACTTGCCGCCGATCTTCTCGTCGATGGTGACGATGTCGCTGATGTCCATATCCTCGAGCGGGCGGACGCGGACCTCGAAAGGAGTCTCAGTCATGGCTTGGTCAGTCGCTAATCTATTCGCTAATCTATTTGCTAAATACTAGGGAAGGGACGGCGCACTTTGTGATACCCGTCACAAGCGTCCATTCTATCGGTTCGACACGGCTGGCGCAAAGGGGCCAAGGAACAGGGACGAACACGGACTGACCCGAGGAACCGCTCGGAGCACGGCCCGCTTCAGCCCGCCGCCGGCCGCACGTGCTCGTGGGCATGGTAGCTGCTGCGCACCAGCGGGCCGGACTCGCAGTGGGCGAAGCCGAGCGAGAGGGCGAAGTCGCGGTAGCCCGCGAACTCGTCCGGGTGCACCCAGCGGTCCACCGGCAGGTGCTTCGGCGTGGGTTGCAGATATTGACCTAAGGTCATAATCTCCACCCCCGCGCCCCGGATGTCGGAGATCGTGGCGTAGATCTCCTCCGGCGTCTCCCCCAGGCCCAGCATGATGCCGGTCTTGACGCGGCCGGCGAAGTCGCCCGCGTCGCGGCGGCGGGAGGCCTCGGCGAGCAGGCCGAGGCTGCGATCGTAGCGGCTGCCGGGGCGGGCCTGGCGATAGAGCCGCGGCACCGTCTCCATGTTGTGGGAGAAGACCTCCGGGGCGGCGCCGAGGACGAGGTCGAGCGCGTCCGGCACGCCGCGGAAATCGGGGGTGAGCACCTCGACGGCGCAGGTGGGGTTCTTCGCGTGGACGGCCGCGATCACCCGTGCCCAGTGACGCGCGCCGCCGTCGGCGAGGTCGTCGCGGTCGACCGAGGTGAGGACGGCGTGGCGCAGATTCATCACCGCCACCGCCTCGGCCACGTGATCGGGCTCGGCGGGATCGGGACCGGCGGGCGGCCGCCCGGAGGTCACCGCGCAGAAGCCGCAGCGGCGGGTGCAGACGTCGCCGAGGATCATGAAGGTGGCCGTGCCGTGCTCGCCCCAGCACTCATAGATGTTGGGGCAGCGGGCTTCCTGGCAGACCGTATGGAGATTCAGCCGCTCGACGAGCGCGCGGACCTGATGGTAGGACGAAGGCGTCGCCAGCCGGATGCGCAGCCACTCCGGCCGCGCCTCCCGCCGGACGGCGGACGGACCCGGGACCCGGCCGATCTGGACTAGAGTCTCGCTCATAGGGCTCCTAGTGTAAGCGCAGCGAGGGGATCAGTAACCCGCAGCGAGGGGATCAAGAGGTGGCATGAAAGTCGCAAAAGGCAAGAGGCGTGGAATGGAGAGAACCGGCACGACGGCCGGACGCCGAATGCTTCACCACCTGGAGAGAACAGCCATGTCCGCGAGATCGTTCCCCATCGCACGCCTTCTCCTCCTCGGCTCCCTGGTCGCCGCCCTGCCGGCCGCCGCCGGGGTCCTCTCGGGCAACTGCCGCGTCGCCAACCAGCCGGCCGCCACCCTGCTCTTCCCCTACTTCGAGGTCGACCTCGCCAATCCCACCGGCCAGACGACCCTGCTCTCGATCAACAACGCCTCTTCGAAATCGGTGCTCTCCCGCGTCGTGCTGTGGACCGACTGGGGGGTTCCGACGCTCGCCTTCGACGTCTACCTGACCGGTTACGACGTGCAGACGCTCAACGTCCGCGATCTGTTCACCGGCAACCTGCCGGCCACCGGACCGGACGCCAGCAACACCGGCTCGCTTTCGGACGCCGGCACGCTCTTCACCGGTTGCAGCGATGCCGGGCCCGCCGGCGTCTCGCCCCAGCTCAGTCCGGCCGACCTGACCTGGCTGCGCGCCGCGCACACCGGCCAGCCGGTCGCGACGACGCCAACGACGCCAACGCCGCAGTGCGCCGGCAGCGGCGGCGCCGGACCGAACGTGGTCACCGGCTACATCACCGTCGACGCCGTGAACCGCTGCTCGCCCCGCACCGTGGGAACGCTGGTGAACACCCCCGCCAACGGCACCTACTTCGCCGCCGGCGGCTCCGGCCTGGCGAGCAACGACAACGTCCTCTGGGGGGACTACACCTACGTCAACCCGCACCGGAACACCTCGAACGGCGGCACGGCGGTCTCGGTCGTCGCCGACGCGGATCTGCTCACCGCCGGCATGTACACCTTCTACGGCCGCTACGTCAGCTTCGACGGGCGTGACAACCGCATCCCGCTGTCGAGCCTCTACTACGCGCGCTACGTGGACGGCGGCACCTTCTCCGGTGGTACCGATCTGATCGTCTGGCGGGACAACCGCCGCGCCGCCGTCAACCCGACGGGGTGCGGCAGAGCCCCCGACTGGTCGCCGCTCGGCGAAGCGCAGCTGGTGGCCTTCGACGAGGAGGAGAATCCGGAGGAGATCCCGAACAGCAACGCCTTCCCGGTCGCGACGCAGAAGGTCCACGTCGGCGGCCCCTCCATCCCCGTCTCGCACCCCTTCGGCTGGCTGATGCTCGACCTCTGGCACAGAGACTCGACCCACGCGCAGGCCTGGGTGGGAGTCGTGATGACCGCCGAAGGGCGCTTCAGCTCCGGCAACGAGGCGATCCGGGTGGACGATCTGTGCAACTTCGGGCCGTAGGGGCGAGTTAGCCCCTCAGAGGCGGTAGGAATTAGCCCGGTGGCGTGAGCCCCGGGAAGGATGAATCCCGACCATCCAAAGCCCCGTCGGGGCGGCAGGAATCCTCACGCAGGGAACGTCCTGCTGCCTCTGACGGGGCTTCTTCAATTATCGCCCCGACCACGATCCCCCGGGCTCACGCCGCCGGGCTAGAAAGAAACTACCCCGTTTCATCATCCGGGGCCGACGCAGTCGGTGAAGAACTAATTCCTGACGCCCCTACGGGGCTGAACGGCGAGAGGCGGTGAATTCATCCCTTTGAAATTTTGGGCAAGGAACGTGCAAAAATCCCGGTCATGGAAAAAGCTCAACCGCTGGAGATTCCTGCGGAACACCTCGCCGATTTCTGCCGGCGGAACGAGGTCCAGGAACTCGCGCTCTTCGGCTCCGCTGTCACTGGCGCCTTTGATGAGACGAGCGATGTTGATCTTCTGGTCACATTTCTGCCGGGGGCTCGTGTGGGATTCCTGACGCTCGCGAGAATGCAGCGAGACCTCGCTGAACTGCTCGGGCGCAAGGTCGATCTCATCCCCAGAGACGGATTGAAACCGGTAATTCGCGACTCTGTGCTGACGAACGCACAGGTAATCTATTCGGCTCGCTTGAACCGTTGATCTGCCAGTGCCGAAATTACAGAAACTCCATCACCTCTCGCAGCTTCTCCTCTTGAGCCTGCGCTTCGTCAATTTTGCCTCTGACTTCTTCAAGGTACTTATTGATAGTGGCTATGGCTAAGCGCTTCCCGCGATTGTATTCCGTTGGCCCCCTGGACCATCCCTTAAATTCATCTCTTGTAGCTCCCGCGACTCGAAGCGACTCTTCTAATAACCGCTTCAGAGACCGTAGATCTTCAATTTTCTGTTCGAACATTTCTACGGTGGCGCTTTCGTAGTCGCTTGCCACCACAGAGGCGCGACTCAATGCGTCGAGCATCTTACTAGTAACTATGCCGAAGCGACGGGTGCCTGAATCTAGGTCATCGGAAAACTTCAGGAGATCTCGCGCCAAAACCTTATAGTACCCATTGAAGTCTTTTTTACCAGCCGGCGCAGCAAGAAGAGCATTCGCAAGGAGAGAGGATCGCTGCATCGCCTCATTATGTTGACCGATCACGCCAGCGACTTCCTTCAGGACTGAAACGCCTTCCCGTTCGTAATTTTTGAACTGGGCGAGATAGAATTCCAGCTCACCCTTAGCAAGCAGGGCATCTTCCTCTTCATAATGTTCACCAGATTCGGCCGCAGAGCTGACAATCGGCCGCATATATTGCCGAATAGCCTGATATAAAGATTCCCGATAAAATTTAACTTCCTTTTCCCGGAGCCCCTTCGCCTGACTTGCATGGCTGTCATACTCGTCGTGGTGATCAAGGCAAAGGTAAGATAAGTTATCAGCCGAATTATTCGAACTATTATGATCGAGATGAGCGATCTGACCTTTTTTACGCGACAAGTTCCCTTCAAGACCAAAGCAGATGCAGCAGCGACGCCTACTGAGAGTAAGCACCTCAAATTCAATTGCATCTGGCAGATGTGGTCGCGGCATTCTTTCTGAAGACTCTCTCTAATGTAGTCTAGCCCTACCCCACGTTAAGCGCCACATCCAGCGCCGGCGCGCGTGGGTCAGCCACCCCATCGACAGCAGATTCACCCCGCGGTAGCCGCGATCGCCCCCGTCGTCTTCGCGTTGATGCCGCCGGAGGCCTCGGTGATCGCCTTCCCCTTGGCCATCGCGACCGCCTCGCGCAACATTCCAGAGACATGTTGTCGAGCAGCACCACGTCTACTCCAAGATCGAGGGCCTCGCGGAGCTGCTCCAGCGAGTCGACCTCGACCTTCACCAGGGTGCCACCCGCGAGGGCGACGTGGTTGTCCTTGATCAGCACGGCGTCGTCGAGCCCGAAACGATGGTTGTGACCCCCGCCGCAACGGACTGCAAATTTTTCAAGCGCCCGCAGGCCGGGGGAGTCTTGCGGGTACAGCCGATGTGGGCTCCGTGCGCGCGACCAGCGCCTGCATGTCGCGGGTGGCGATGCCGCAGAGCCTCCCGAGCAGGTTGAGCGCCGTGCGCTCGGCGGAGAGGATCGAGCGGGCCGCGCCGCGCACCGTGGCCAGCACCGTCCCCGCCGCCACGGCCTCGCCATCGGCCAAACTCTACCATCTTTCCTGGAGTGATGGGGTACTAGTTGGTCGCATCATCCTCGCCCCAAGCCTTGCCGGCAAGAAGCCTCCGGAATCGATCGAGCTTGACGTCCTCTATTCCCGCTTTTCCGCCTTCAATAATACTCCGGAGGTTTAGCTTGATATCGGAATCGGAAACAATCCAATAAATCTGGTTATTGGTAAGAGCAGCATCGACAATGGAATTAATTTGAGACGCCTTAAGGCTGCCGTCATAACGCACAAGCTGTGCCAGCGCACGCCTGGTCACAGCAAAAGAAGAACTCTCGACAAGCTCTGTAACAAGAAGCTCTTTCTCAAGATCTGTCGCAAATTTGATTTCAGGAAAATTACCTTCAAAGAAGGTCGAAATCCTTACGGAAAAATGGATTGCGGCCCCCTTCATTTCTGACCATTCCTGAGCGAGAAATGGCGAGAACACTTCGCCGTCAATCTTTGACGCAAAATCACCGTCACCGCTTATAAAGAAAAGATCCTGCTTTTCCGGGACATCTCCAAGAAGACACTCCCAGTTAACGGCATCTCCATAAGACCCTACTTTGCCGGGCGGATTACCTCGGTCATGCCGCTGCTTAGCTTGGGTCAGGATTGCTTCAGATACAGGTATTCGCCGCGCTGCAGAGAAAAGCTGCTTGATGATTTCGTCAGCCTTGAGAGAACCCTCAAGAGAATCACTCCTAAGCTTCTCTATTAACTTTGCCTTGGCCGACTGAAAATCTCGTACTGCCTTCCTCATTACGTCGTATTCTTCGTAGTCATGGCATATTCGAAGAAAACTACCATTCAATTTCTCGCCCTTGAATGAATCAAGAGCATTCGCTATTTTGTTGTCACGATTTCTTCGGACCTCGTCCACAACTTGCTCGGGCAATAGGAGTTCCAGCTTTTTCTTCTCAATTAATACCAACAACTTTCTCAATTCTTCCAAGTCATCGTTCGAATAATGGTAAAAGGATAGCCATACATTGCTATCAAGAAAGAGACTCATGTCGGGTCTTTTAAATCTAATGCTCATTTTGAAGGCCTCTTAAACTACATCCAGTGCCACGTCCAACGCCGGCGCGCTATGGGTCAGCCACCCCATCGACAGCAGATTCACTCCGGTCGCCGCGATCGCCCCCGCCGTCTTCGGGTTGATGCCGCCCGAGGCTTCCGTGATCGCCTTTCCCTTGGCCATCGCGACGGCCTCCCGCAGCGTCTCGAGGGACATGTTGTCGAGGAGCACCACGTCCGCTCCGAGGTCGAGCGCCTCGCGCAGCTGCTCCAGGGAATCGACCTCGATCTCGACCTTGACGAGATGGCCCACGGACCGGCGGACGCGCTCGAGGGCCGGCCGGATGCCGCCGGCGAGGGCGACGTGGTTGTCCTTGATCAGCACGGCGTCGTCGAGCCCGAAACGGTGGTTGTGCCCGCCGCCACAGCGGACTGCAAATTTTTCAAGCGCCCGCAGACCCGGGGTGGTCTTGCGGGTGCAGACGATGTGGGCGCCGTGCGGCGCCACCAGCGCCTGCATGTCGCGGGCGGCGGTCGCGATGCCGCAGAGCCTCCCCAACAGGTTGAGCGCCGTGCGCTCGGCGGAGAGGATGGAGCGGGCCGCGCCGCGCACCGTGGCCAGCAGCGCCCCCGCCGCCACGTCCTCGCCGTCGGCCGCGGCGGTCTCGACGGCGAGGCTCGCGTCGAGCAGGCGAAAAGCGGAAAGGGACGCGGGCAGTCCCGCGATCCGGCCGGCCGCGCGAGCGACCACTCTCGCCTCGGCCTTCAGATCGGGCGGCAGGATGGCGTCGCTCGTCAGGTCTCCGGCCCGGCCGAGGTCCTCCTCCAGAGCCCGGCGGACCAGCGGCTCGTAGAGGAGAGGATAGAGCTGCGGGAGGTGGAGGGGTGGCGAGTTTGCGCTCACGGCCGCCCTCCCGCGGTGGCCAGGACCGGCGCCTCCACGGGCTCGAAACGCGCCGAGCCGTCGGGCGCGGCGGTGAGATAGAGCCGCCGCTGCCAGGCGGGATCCGGCAACGGGTAGTCCGAGCGGTAGTGGCCGCCGCGGCTCTCCCGCCGCTCCAGGGCGGCGGCGGCGAGCAGCCGGCCGACGGCGAGGAGGTTCCGCGCCTCGCCGGAGGCCTGGGGGTGGGCGGCGGCGAGCCGGTCGAGCTCGGCCACCGCGAAGGTGAGCCCCGCTTCGTCGCGCACCAGCCCGACCTTCTCCCACATCAGCCGCCGCACGGCCGCGGTCAGCTCCGCGTCGCCCGGCGCGGCCGCCCCCGAGGAGACGCCGCCCGCCAGCCGGCCGCGCGGGGTGCGGCCCGACGGCGGCGGCGCGGCGCGCAGGTCGTCCGCCACGCGGGCGCCGAAGACCAGGGCCTCCAGCAGCGAGTTGCTGGCCAGCCGGTTGGCGCCGTGGGCGCCGGTGGCGGTGACCTCGCCGCAGGCCCAGAGGCCGGGGAGCGAGGTGCGGCCGTTCTCGTCCACGGCGATGCCACCCATGTGGTAATGCGCGGCCGGCGCGACAGGGATCGGCTCCGTCCGAGGATCGAGCCCGTGCTCCTGGCAGAGGTGAAAGACGGTCGGGAAGTGCTCCGGGAGCTCCTCCCCCACCGCCTTCGTGGCGTCGAGGCAGACGCGATGCCCCGCCATCGACTGCCGCCAGATCGCCCGCGCCACCACGTCCCGCGGCGCCAGCTCGGCGTCCGGGTGCTCGGCCAGCATGAAGCGCTCGCCCCGCTCGTCGATCAGCACCGCCCCCTCGCCGCGCAACGCCTCGGTTAGCAGCGGCATGGGATCGGCGCCGGCGTCGAGGGCCGTGGGATGGAACTGCACGAACTCCAGGTCCACCAGCCGGGCGCCGGCGCGGGCCGCCATGGCGAGGCCGTCGCCGGTGGCCTCCTTGGGATTGGTCGTATGAAGATAGAGGCGTCCGAGCCCGCCGGTCGCCAGCACCACGGCCGGCGCGAGGTGCAGGACGCGGCGGCCGTCGGCGTGCACGGCCAGCAGGCCGACCACCCGGCCCTCCTCCAGCGCGAGGTCGATGGCGAAGGCCTCGTCGACCACCCGGATCTCCGGGGCGCGCCGGACGGCCTCGACCAGCGTGCGCACGACCTCGGCGCCTGTGGCGTCCCGCGCGTGGAGGATGCGGCGGCGGCTGTGGGCGGCCTCACGGCCGAGGGAGAGCGTGCCCTCCTCGTCGAGATCGAAATGGGCGCCCAGGGCGAGCAGCGCCTTCACCCGCTCCGGGCCCTCGGCGGTCAGGATGTCCACCACGTGCGGATCGTTGAGGCCGGCGCCGGCGGCGATGGTATCCGCCGCGTGGAGGGCCGGTGCGTCGTCGCGCCCGACCGCCGCCGCGATCCCCCCCTGCGCCCAGGGGCTCGAGCCGCCGGTGCCCAGACGCGCCTTGGTCAGCACGGTGGCGCGCAGCGGGGCACAGCCGAGCGCCGCGGTCAGGCCGGCCGCGCCGCTCCCCACCACCAGCACCTCGGAACGCGAGACGCCGTCGATCCCCTGGCCCGGCTGAATCCTCTGGAGACTCCTCATTTCCCCTCCCTCCGTCCGACCGCCAGCATCCGTTCGACCGCCACCCGGGCGCGCGCCGCGACGTCGGGCGCGACCTCCACCTGGGTCTCCATGGTCTGGAGCGAATGCAAGATCTTGGGCAGGGTGATCCGCTTCATGTGCGGGCAGAGGTTGCAGGGGCGGACGAACTCGACGTCCGGGAACTCGACGGCCACGTTGTCGCTCATCGAGCACTCGGTGATCAGCACCACCCGCCGCGGCCGGGTCTCGTCGACGCGCCGGATCATCGCCGCCGTGGAGCCCACGAAGTCGGCCTCGGCCAGCACCTCCGGCGGGCATTCGGGGTGGGCCAGAATGATGATGTCGCCCCCCTGCGCCGCGCGGTAGTCGCGCAGCTCCTGGCCGGTGAAGCGCTCGTGCACCTCGCAGTGCCCCTTCCAGAGGATGATCTGGACCTCCGTCTGCGAGGCCACGTACTTGCCCAGGAACTCGTCAGGCAGGAAGATCACCCGGTCGACACCCAGCGATTCGACGATCGCCACCGCGTTGGCCGAGGTGCAGCAGATGTCCGACTCGGCCTTCACCTCCGCCGAGGTGTTGACGTAGGTCACCACCGGCACCCCGGGATAGCGCTGCCGGAGCAGGCGGACGTCCTCGCCCGTGATCGAGGAGGCGAGCGAGCAGCCGGCCCGGACGTCCGGGATCAGCACGGTCTTCTCGGGCGAGAGGATCTTCGCCGTCTCGGCCATGAAGTGGACGCCGGCCAGCACGATGACGTCGGCGTCCGTCTTCGCCCCCTGCTGCGCCATCGACAGCGAGTCGCCGACGAAGTCGGCCACGCCGTGGAAGATCTCGGGCGTCTGGTAGTTGTGGGCGATCACGACGGCGTTCTTCTGCCGCTTCAGCTCGTTGATCGCCGCGATGTAGGGAGCGAAGACCGGCCACTCGAGGTCCGGAATGACCGAGCGCACCCGGTCGTGAATGGCGGCGGTGGCCCGCGCCACCTCCGGCGTGTAGTCGAGCGAAGCGTACGGCCGAGGAGTCTCCAGGTTCATCCGGTCATCCTCCGTCGGCCTCTATGCTCTTCTTGAGCATATCGGGCCGACAAGAAAGGCCGGCACCGCCGGCCTGGACTTATACTAGATCTGAGTATATCGGATTGTCAAGCCCTTGCCGGAAGCTAGCCGCCCTTCTTGAGCCGCTCGATCTCGGCGCGCAGACGGACCAGCTCGGTCTCGGCCTGTTGCCGACTTTCCTCGCTTTGATCCGCCCTTCTCTCGGCCTCCCGTCGGGCTTCGGCTTCGCGAGAGGCCCTGGCCGCCTCTTCCCACGAGGTCAGGAGCCTCTCGCCGCTGGCAGCCACGAAGACTTCGATCCACTGCCCATCGGGGGCCGCGCCGAACCGCAGGCCTGTGGTCTCGGAGAGGAGGCGGCCCTCCGCGTCCGGCTTGATCTCCCGATAGCGCCGGCCCGGACCCAGCCGGTACCCGCGGACCCGGAAGCGGTTCCCCGTGGCCCGGCGCGGCAGGTCCACCATCAGATATTCGGGGATGCCGACCCGCTCGTAGAGATCCTTCTTGTCCACCTCGTCCATCTTCCGGATCCGGGCGTCGGAGGGAGAGATGACCTCGATCAGGAGACCGGGGAGAGCCCCCTGCTTCACCACGTCGAAGCTGTCGAAGTCGGGATCTCTGTCCCGGGCTCCCCGGATCACCGAGACATCGGGACCCGGACCCGGCCAGCCCGGTCCGAAGCGGACTTTGACGTCCTCGAGGACGAAGACGTCCTCGTCCGGAAGGAAGTACCGGTAGAGGATGTCGGCGAGGGTGCGGCGGACGAGCGCGTGCGGATTTCCCTGGATCAATTTGTCCTCGAGCTGCGGATCGAGATAGTCCTCCAGGGTCGGAGGCCTCTCCAGGAGCTCGAAGGTGCCGTCGGCACGCTCGACCCAGCGCTGCAGCAGGACGGTGCCGGAGTCGTCGTCCGGGTCGTCGCTCTCGCCGTGGAACGGCTTCCATGCGGGCTGGGCCATGGCTCCGAGTATAGGATCTCGCCAGATCGCCGTCAAAGATAGCGTGAGGATGCGACGAAAAGGAAGGGAGGACGCGGGAACCGGATACCCGCCGGCCATCCACGTCTTTCGGGCCACGCCTGTCGCGCCACGCCTTTCGCGGTACACTCTGCCGATTCTTTGCCCCACCCCGAGGAGGATCGACGATGAGCCCGAAGTTGAACCGTCGTGAGCTGATCCGCGCCGGCGCTGCCGCCGGCCTTGCCGCGGCCCTGCCGAAGGGCGCGTTCGGAGAGGCGCCCGCCGTGGTGGCCCCGAAGGGCGCCAGGCCGGTGGTGATCTCGGCCGCCAACGGCAACGCGTTCAAGAACGGCGGCGACGTCACCTGCGTCCAGAAGGCGTTCACGATGATCACTCAAGGGGCGGACGTGCTCGACGCCCTGATCGCCGGGGTCAATCTCGTCGAGCTCGACCCGCTGGACGACAGCGTCGGCTACGGCGGCCTGCCGAACGCCGAGGGGGTGGTTCAGCTCGACTCCTGCTGCATGCACGGACCCAAGAAGCGCGCCGGCGGCGTCGCCTGCCTCGAAGGGGTCCGCACGCCCTCCCTGGTCGCCAAGGCCGTGATGGAGATGACCGATCACCATCTGCTGGTCGGCAAAGGGGCGCAGGAGTTCGCCCGCGGCCTCGGCTTCAAGATCGAGGACGACCTCAACACCGAGCATTCGCGCCAAC
>DATBAW010000457.1:0-1588 GCA_036271335.1 Thermoanaerobaculia bacterium | reverse complement strand
TCTCGCCGCCCGGGTCGAGGCGGCGCGGCGGACCGGCGCGGTGGCGCCCGCTCCGCCGCTCCTGCCGGTGCCGCGCGAGGGGGATCTGCCCCTGTCGTTCGCGCAGGCGCGGCTCTGGTTCATCGATCAGGTCCAACCGGGCAGCCCGCTGTACAACGTCTCGGCGGCACTGCGCGTCGAAGGCGCGCTCGACGCCGCGGTGCTGGCCCGCTGTTTCGGCGAGATCGTGCGCCGCCACGAGGCGTTGCGCACGGTCTTCGCCACGCATCAGGGCAAGCCGGTGCAGGTGATCCAGCCGGCCGAGCCCTTCGGGTTGACCGTCGTGGACCTCTCGGGGCTGCCGGAAAATGCGAGGGAAGCACTGACTCCGGTCTTGGCCGGCGAAGAGGCCAGCCGCCCGTTCGATCTCGCGGCCGGTCCGCTGATGCGCTGCCTGCTGCTGCGCCTCGGCGAGCATGACCAGGCGGTCCTGCTGACCCAGCATCACATCGCCAGCGACGGCTGGTCCCTGGGATGCCTGGTACGCGAGGTCGCCGCGCTCTATCCGGCCTTCGCCGCGGGCCGGCCGTCGCCTCTGCCGGAGCTGCCCGTGCAGTACGCGGACTTCGCGGTCTGGCAACGCTCCTGGCTGCGCGGCGAGATCCTGGAGGGGGAGATCGCCTACTGGCGGCGGAAGCTCGCCGGGCTGCCGCCGTTCCTGGAGCTGCCCACGGACCGCGCCCGGCCGGCCGTGCTGAGCCACCTCGGCGCCAACCGGACGGTGCGCCTGCCCGCCGCTCTCGTCCGGCAGGCCGAGGCCCTGGGCCGCCGCGAGGGAGCGACCCTCTTCATGGTGCTCCTCGCCGGCTTCCAGGCCCTGCTGGCGCGCGTCAGTGGGCAGGACGACCTCGCGGTGGGCACTCCCGTAGCCGGCCGCAACCGGGTGGAGATCGAAGGGCTGATCGGCTTCTTCGCCAATACCCTGGTGCTGCGCGGCGACCTCACCGGCGCGCCGACCTTCCGTGAGCTTCTCGGCCGGGTGCGCGAGACCGCTCTCGACGCCTGGCTGCACCAGGACGTGCCGTTCGAAAGGCTCGTCGAGGAGCTCGCCGCCGAGCGCAGCCTCGCCTATACCCCCCTGTTCCAGGCGATGCTCGCGCTCCAGGCGCCGCTCGGCAAGCTGGAGATCGACGACCTGCGCCTGCGGCCGATCGACGTGGCGGGAACGACGGCGAAGCTCGACCTCGCGGTAAGCCTCGTGCAGCTCGACGGTGCCCTGGAGGGAGCGGTCGAATACGCCACCGCCCTCTTCGACGTAACGACCGTGGACCGGCTGGTCGCGAGCTTCGAGCGGTTGCTCGCGGCGGCCTTCGCGGCGCCGGATTTGCGCGCCGCCGAGCTGCCTCTCCTCTCCTCCGGCGAGCGCCAGCAACTGCTCACGGAGTGGAACGATGCCGGCTGGAAAGAGGGCAAGGAGACACCCTGGCAGGGGCCCGTGACGTCCCTGGTGGAGCGCTGGGTCCGGGAGCTGCCGGACGCCGTGGCGGTGGTGGACGCGGCGGGCGGCACGCTGACCTACGGCGACCTCGGCGAGCGCGCCGGCCGGCTG
>DATBAW010000456.1:0-2553 GCA_036271335.1 Thermoanaerobaculia bacterium | reverse complement strand
GTGCCGGGGATCGTCGACTGCGGCAGGTCGTGCGTCTCCAGCGCGTTGGTCAGATAGAACGAGACGCGCTCGCCCTCGCCGAGCGGCCGCCCCAGCTCTTCCAGGAGCAGGCTCATCTTGAGGTGACCGATCGCGTAGGGCGCCATCATCAGCTCGAAGGCATGGAAGTGGCGCAGCAGGTGATCGCCCACCAGCGCCGGCACGGCCCCGCCACCCGTCGTGCGCTTCGTTTCCTCGACGGCGCAATGGATCGCCTCGGCCACGAAGGTCATCGTGCCCGCCGCCGGATCGAGGAGCGAGACCGCGCTGTCCGCGAGGCCGTCGCGCCGTCCGAGTTTCGTCTGGAGCAGGCGGTGGACGGAGTGGACGACGTAGGAGACCAGCTCCGGCGGCGTGTAGTAGACGCCCCGCCTCCGGCGCAGCTCGGGGTCGTAGGCCTGAAGGAAGGTCTCGTAGAAGTCGAGCACCGGGTCCCGCCCGCGCCGCCGCGCCGAGCCCGCCAGCATCGCCCGCACCGGCGCGCCGGCGAGCAGGCCGACGATCTCGTCGATGATCCAGGCGATGTCCTTGTGGGGATCGGCCAGCGAGATGTAGCGGAACGCGTCGCGCAGCACGCCGCTGGTCGCCGGAATGCTCTCCGCCGCGATCCGCCGGTCGAAAGCGCCGGGCGCTCGCCAGCGAGCGGCGAGCAGGCCGTACGAGAGCGTCTGCGCGTAGAGGTCCGCGAACTCCTCGACCTTGAGACCGGCCAGAAGATGCTCGGAGAAGGCACGGTAGAAGCCGGAGAGGTCCGAGGTGCGCTCCGTATCCGCCTTCAGCAGCTCCCGGAGGCGTGAGGCCAGGATGCGCGTGCGGAGTGCCATCCGCGGCGCCAGCTCGGCGGCCGACGCGCTGGCTGGCGGAGCGAAATCGCAGAACAGGTCGAGCAGCGCCAGCACCGGCTCCGGCCCACCCGCCACGTCCGCGCGAGCCGCCATCGTGTCGCCGCGGTAGAGCAGCAGCTCGCGGAAATTGGTCAGCAGGAGGTTGGGGAACGCCCTCCGATAGCGCTTGAGCTGATCGGATTCGGCCACACGGCTCAGATCCATCGCGGGCGGCTTCGCCTCGACATAACCGACGATCCGCGCGCCACGCCGGACCTGGAGATCAAACAGACAATCCTCCGTCTTCCGCGGCAGGATCAGCACCTCGAGATCGCGCCATCCCCGGTGCTCAGCATGCCCTTCGAGAAGCTCCTTCAGGTGCGGATAGAAGCTCTCCTCCCGCGCCTCTCCCCGGCGTTCGGTCGCCGCGACGCGGTCGAGATAGTCGTGCAGGAGCTCCCGGGGTTGCGGCGGGAGACGACGAATCGCGGCCGGAGGGTTCGGCATGGAGCGATTGTAGCCGAATCAGGCTCCTCTGATGAAGAAGAAAGCGCGTATCAGGGGGCATTTGATGCTTGGAGAGGTGCCGCCACCCCCGCCGGGCATCAATGCCCGGGCTACGATGGAAAAGAAAAGCCGGCTGAAGCCGGCTCAAATCGTGGGCGAAGAGATTGAGCCTCCTTCAGGAGGCTTTTTGGTTGAGACGTAGCCCGGGCATTTATGCCCGGGCGGATCCTACTGATCCCCCGCCGTCCCCGCCGCGTCGCTCCCCGCCTTCGTGGCGCCACCCTTGCCGCCCCAGCTCCAGTCGCGGATCTCGGGCAGATCGTCGCCGTGCTCCTCGATGTACGCCTTGTGCTCGATCAGCTTGTCGCGCGTCCGCTGCTTGAGGTAGGCGGCGCGGGCGCCGAGCTTGGGAACGCGGTTGATGACGTCCTGGATCAGATGGAAGCGGTCGAGGTCGTTGCGGACCACCATGTCGAAGGGTGTGGTGGTCGTCCCCTCCTCTTTGTAGCCGCGGACGTGGACGTTGTCGTGGTTGGTCCGCCGGTAGGTGAGGCGGTGGATCAGCCAGGGGTAGCCGTGGTAGGCGAAGATCACCGGCTTGTCGGTGGTGAAGATGCCGTCGAAGTCCGCATCGGAGAGGCCGTGCGGATGCTCGCTCGGAGGTTGCAGCGCCATCAGGTCGACGACGTTGACGACGCGGATCTTCAGCTCCGGCAGCTCGCGGCGCAGCAGGTCGACGGCGGCCAGGATCTCCAGCGTCGGGACGTCGCCGGCGCAGGCCATCACCACGTCGGGCTCGCCCCCTTCGTCGTTGCTCGCCCAGTCCCAGATGCCGAGGCCGGCCGTGCAGTGTTTGACCGCGGCGTCCATGTCCAGCCACTGCGGCGAGGGCTGCTTGCCGCAGACGATGACGTTGACGTAGTTGCGGCTGCGCAGGCAGTGGTCGGTCACCGAGAGGAGGCAGTTGGCGTCTGGCGGCAGGTAGATGCGCACCACCTCGGCCTTCTTGTTGGCGACGTGATCGATGAACCCCGGATCCTGATGGCTGAAGCCGTTGTGGTCCTGCCGCCAGACGTGGGAGGTCAGCATGTAGTTCAGCGACGCGATGGGGAGTCGCCAGGGGATCTCGCGGATCGTCTTCAACCACTTCGCGTGCTGGTTGAACATCGAGTCGATGATGTGG
>DATBAW010000455.1:0-12017 GCA_036271335.1 Thermoanaerobaculia bacterium | reverse complement strand
GGAGCTCCAACATGTCGAAGAACGCCTTTTCCCACCGCGCTTTCGTCCGTTTCCTCCTCCTGGCCGCCCTCGTCCTCGCCGGCCTCCCCGCCCAGGCGCGGGAGGCGCATCCTCCCGCCCGGCAGGCTCATGGCGTTACCGTCCCCGGTGACGGGATCTGGAGATTCGTGCTGAACCTCCTGCCGCGTGGGATGTGGAAGGAGGGAATCACGATCGACCCGAACGGCGCTCCCGGTCACCAGGGAGGGACCACCCCCGCTGGTATCGCTCAGGACCCCAACGGGCGTCAGTAAAGGGGGTCTATATCTGGCCGGAGTCCTCTCCGGCCCTTTTTTTGTCATCAGGTGTCACGAAAGCATGCTCTGAGGAGACTAGATAAGATATTGAGCACCTTTAAGGAGATTCGGATTGGAAGACGCCCACTTGTCTCTGGAGACGCTGGCCAAATGGCTCTCGGGCACCTTGGAGCACGACGACGTTCTCCGTCTCGTCCTCCCGCACTTCCTGACGCACTGTCCGGTTTGCCGGGAACGGCACGAGGAGATCCTCCGGCTTCAGAAGGAGATCGGCCATTGGGACGCGGAGATCGCGGTCACCGAGGGCTTGCAGGCGCCGGAGCTCTGGGCGCGCCTGGCGGAGCGGCCCTACGCCGAGCAGCTCCGGGAGGTCGAGGAGAATGAGGATCTGCACGCCTGGGGCCTCTGCCAGCTGCTCCTGCGGAAAAGCCGGGAGGCCACCTTCAGCGATCCCATGCGGAGCGTGGATCTGGCGAATCTGGCGCTTCGCGTGGTCCGCCATCTCGGCACGGCCTACGACCCCAATTGGGTGGCGGATCTGCGGGGCCGGTGCTTCGCCTACCTCGGCAATGCCCGCCGGGTCCTGGGGGAGCTGAGGAGCGCTGAGGACGCCTTCGCCAAGGCGGATGCCAGCCTGCTCCAGAGCACCTCTGGAAACGTCGAGATCTGGGCGGAGGTCTTGGACCTGAAGTCGTCGCTTCGCCGAGCACAGCGGCGGCTGGACGAAGCTCTGTCCCTGGCGGTCGAAGCGCTCCTGGCCTATCGGGACATCGGGGACAGCCATGGGACGGGGAAGGCGCTCCTGCAGCAGGCGAAGATCCTGGAGGAAATGGGCGATCTTTCCGGGGCGATCGATCTGCTGAAGGGCGCTATCGAGGAGATCGACCCGGCCCAATATCCGCAGCTGATTTTCTATGCTCGGTACAACCTGCTGGGCTGTCTGGTGATCGCGGGATCTTTCGGCGAGGCCGAGTTGCTCCTTCCGGAGCTGAAGGGGCTCTTTGGTGAATCCGCGCAGCCGCTCGATCTCGTCCGCCTGCACTGGGCCGAGGGGCTCATCCATCTCGGCCTCGGCCGCCCCGGTCCCGCCGAAGCCGCCTTCCGCGAGGCCCGGCGCGAATTCCTCGAGCGCCAGATGGGCTTCGACGCCGCGCTGGTCTCCCTCGACCTCGCCCGCCTTCTCGCCCAGGAAGGGTGCACGGATGATCTCAAGCGTCTCGCCGCGGAGCTGATGCCCATTTTCCAGTCGCGGGACGTCGACCGCGAGGCCATCGTCACCCTCCTGATGTTCCAGCGCGCCTGCGAGGAGGAGCGCCTCACCGTCGATCTCGTCCGTCAGGTATCGGCCCATCTGCGCCGTGAGCGGCGAGGAGACACCGGGCTCCGCTGAGCGCTCCGCTCGCCGAAGGCAGACGTCGCCCCCACGTGGGCAGCCGCTGCCCTCGCGAAGGCAGTCGTTCCCCGTATGCAGGCGATCGTTGCCTTCCTCAAGGCGATCATGCCCTTGAGGAGGGCGATCTTTACCTCCTCAAAGGCAGCGCTCGCCCCGGCCAGGGCAGTCTCTCCCTTCTTGCGGGCAATGGTTGCCCGCGTGAGGGATAACGCTGCCCACGTCAGGGCAGCGCTTGCCCGCATGCGGGCGAACGCCGCCTTCGGGGATCGGTGCTTCGGCCGGGCGGAGGGCTCGGGAGTCAGGCGTCCGGCCGCTGCGGATCGATCCAGGTGCGGTCCAGAGGGGCGGGGTAGAGCGGGTCGAAATCCTTGTCCGTGGTCAGGAGATGGGCTCCCGAGGCGATCGCCGTCGCGGCGATCCACATGTCGTTCTGTTCGATGGGCTTACCGGCTCGGCGCAGGAAGACGTCGACCTCGGCGTAGAGGTAGAGGACTTCATCCGAGATGTCGACGACGACCAGATCCTGAAGCAATGCCTCCATCGCGGCCACCTTCGAGCGTCCCCAGCTCAAACGCTTCGACAGAGCCAGGGTCTCGCCGACGGTGACGATCGAGATCAGGGACCTCTCCGTTCGCCTGCGGAGGGAAAATCTGGAGTCGATCGACCTGCCCGTCGGGTTTTCCCGGACCAGGTGGATCAAAATGTTGGTATCGAGAAGCAGCAGACGCGGGAGGGTCAAGAGAGCTCTTCAAGGAGCGCGAAGATCTCCTCGTCGCTCTCGTCTCCCGGCCACTTGCCGATGATGGCGTTGATGCCGGAGTCGGGTCCCTGGGGAACATGGAGCGCTTTGAGGTCCATCCTTCCCACGAGAGGACGCCTGTCCCTGGGCCGGGGAACAGCTTCAAAGGGCTTCGGTTCGCGCAATGCCATCGGTTCGCCTCCTCGCCACATCAGGATACCAGAAACGCCATCCATATCGCCATCCCGCATTTTTGTCGCCGGGGCCGGGCACGCGCGTGGTCCTCGCGTGGTCCTCGAAGGGAGGGGGATCGCCCCGCAGGGGCGGGCTTTTGAACAGCCTGGGGTTTTAACCCCAGGCGGGCCTCGGGGTGGTTTGGGCGCCTCGCGGACGCCCGCCTGCGGTTGAAACCGCAGGCTGTTCAAAGCCCGCCCTCCGGGCTGTCCCCCGCCCCCTTGAAACAGAGAGGTAAGAGGTTGCGGCCTGCGGAAACGATCCCGGCGAAGTATCCTGTCCGGCATGATCCACGACTTCCGCTACGCCCTCCGCCGCCTCCGGCAGAGCCCCGGCTTCACCGCCATCGCGGTGCTCGCCCTGGGACTGGGGATCGGCGCCAACACGGCGATCTTCAGCCTGCTCGACGCGGTCGTCCTGCGGCCGCTTCCGTACCCTGAGCCCGGCCGGCTGGTGCAGATCTGGATGACTTCGCCGGAGGAGGGTCTGGAGCAGAGCTCCGCCTCGGTGCCGCGCTTGCGGGCGCTGCGCGACGCCGGGCTGTTCGCCCGCCTCAGCGCCTATCACGACGAGGATTTCAACCTGACCGAGCGCGAGAATCCCGCGGTGCTGCACGGCGAGCGGATCGATCGCGAGTTCCTGACCGTCTGGGGGATCGCGCCGCTGCTGGGACGGGGCTTCACGGCGGCCGAGGATCAGAAGGGGGGTGCCGACGTGGTGATGCTGAGCGCCGGCTTCTGGCGCCGGCGTTTCGGCGGCGATCCGGCGATCGTCGGCCGCACGATCCGGCTGGAAGGGAAACCCCACCTCGTCGTCGGCGTGATGCCGGACGTCCTCCGCTTCCCCTTCCAGACCGTCGACGTCTGGCTGCCGCGGGCGCAGGAGATGGCGCTCCTCCCCGAAAAGAACGTCGAACGCGGCGCCGGCTTTCTCGACATGGCGGCACGGCTGGCGCCGGGGAGCTCCCTGGCGGCCACGCGCCGGGCGGTCCAGCAGGTCGGCGACCGCTACACGCGGACCTTCGCTTCGAACCTCGACGCGCCCTTCCGCTTCGCCCTGGCGCCGATGGCCGACCAGCTCGTGGGCGGCGAGGTTCGCTCGCGGCTGGTCCTGCTGCTGGGTGCGGTGGCGCTGGTGCTGCTGATCGCCTGCGCCGACGTCGCCAACCTGCTGCTGGTCCAGGGGCTGGCGCGGCGTAAGGAGGTGGCGATCCGCCTGGCGATGGGCGCGAGCGCCGGCCGCGTGATCCGCCAGCAGCTGGCCGAGGGCGTGGCGCTGGCGCTGCTCGGCAGCGTCGCCGGCCTGGCGCTGGCCTGGGCGGGGCTGCGGCTGCTGGTCGCCGCGCACCCCGCCAACCTGCCGCGGCTCGACGAGGTGGGGATCGACGGCCGGGTGCTCCTCTTCACCCTCCTGCTCTCGCTGCTCACCGGCGTGCTCTTCTCGCTGATCCCCGCCCTCCAGAGCCTGCGCGCCGGCGCCGCCGCGCAGCTCCGGGAGAGCGCCCGCGGCGCCACCGCCGGCCCGGGGCGCACCCGCGCGCAAGGGCTGTTCGTGGCCGCCGAGGTGGCGCTGGCGCTGGTGCTGCTGATCGGCGCGAGCCTGCTGATCGAGAGCTTCCGGCGGCTCGCGGAGACGGACCTCGGCTTCAATCCCGCGCGGCTGCTCTCGATGCAGCTCTCGGTGCCGGCGGTGAAGTATCCGGACCGCGGCCGTCAGCGGGTCTTCTACGAGGCTGTGCTTGAGCGGGTGCGGTCGCTCCCCGGCGTCGCCTCGGCGTCGATGTCGGACGCCCTGCCCACCCAGGGCTCGGCGCAGGCGCCCTTCTACGTCGAGGGCCACCCCCCCGCGTCGCCGGCCGACCGCAGCTACGCCTTCATGACCACGGTGAGCCCCGGCTTCTTCCGCACCATGCAGACGCGGCTGATCCAGGGGGGCGACTTCGATCTCCGCCTGCCGCCCGACGCGCCGATCACCGCCGTGATCAACGAGTCGATGGCGCGCCAGTATTTTCACGGCGGGCCGGCGGTGGGGAAGCGGCTGATCCTGGGCGGGCATCCGGTGGAGATCGTGGGCGTGGCGCGCGACGTCCAGCAGCTCGGGCCGGAGGTCCGCAACACGCCCGGCTTCTTCCTGCCGCTCCGCCACCTGGGCGAGCTGCCGATGCCGGTGATGCATCTGCTCGTGCGCACCACCCTGCCGCTGGCCGCGGTCGCCGCCGGCGTCCGCCGCGAGGTGAGCGCCGTCGATCCCGAGCAGCCGGTGGCGGACATCGAGACGCTGGAAGGGATCGTGGCGGACTCCCTGGGCGGCCGCCGGCTGACCAGGGATCTCCTCGCCGGCTTCTCGGTGGTGGCGCTGATCCTCTGCGCTCTGGGGATCTACGGGCTGATCGCGCATTCGGTCACCATGCGGCGGCGCGAGATCGGTGTCCGAATGGCGCTCGGAGCGCGGAGCGGCCAGGTGCTGGGCGCCGTGATGCGGCAGGGATTGAGCTGGGTCCTCCTCGGCCTCGCCGCCGGCCTGATCGCCGCTTTCCTCCTCTCCCGCGCGCTCACCGGCCTGCTCTACGGCGTCAGCCCCCGCGATCCCCTCTCCTATCTCGTCGCTCCGCTGCTGCTCGCCTGCATCGCCCTGCTCGCCTGCTATCTGCCGGCCCGCCGCGCCACGCTCCTCGATCCGGCGGTGACGTTGCGGGTGGACGGGTGAGGGGCTGAGTCACCGGCTGCCCGCCCACGCGGATCAGGCCGAGGATCACGTTGGCCGCGATCGTGGGATCGGGGCTTTCGAGCCCTTTTCGAAAGGTTTCATAGGTCGCGTCCGGAATCCTGTTGAGCTGGCGAAGGCGCGCCGTATGGGCATGATCGGCGGGCCATTCCGCGAAACCGCCGGCGCGCAGGAAATCGCGATAATCCGCCAACAGCTCTTCGAGGCTGGCGCGGGCCACGTTGGTCAGCTTGATCTCCATCTCCTTGGAGGTTCCTGCGGCCATGCTCCCCTCGATGATGTTCTGCTTGCCGGAACGGGCCGCCCGGCGCCGCTGTACGCCCCGGAACCTCGGCTGCTAGACTGGCACGCCGAAAGTTCCGTCGCGAAAAGGAGAGCCGGATGAGAAAGCTGCCGTATCTCGCAGGAGTGCTGGCGTTGGCCGGGATGGTGCTGCCAGGGGTGTCCGCGCCGGCGGCCGCGCAGGCGCCCGCCCCGATCGTGCTCAAGGCCGCGCGCGTCTTCACCTCCACCTCGGACCGCCCGCTGGCGCCCGGGATGGTGATCGTCGAAGGGGATCACATCGCCAAGGTCGGGCAGAACCTGGAGACGCCGCCGGGAGCGCAGGTGATCGACCTCGGCGACGCGACGCTGATGCCCGGCTTCATCGACGCGCACGTCCACATGGCCCAGGAGATGGGAGACGACTGGTATCACGATTTCTACGTGGACGTCCTGCGCTTCCCCGCCGAGCAGGCGCTCTACGCCGCCCGCTACGCCCGGCGCACGCTCGACGCCGGCTTCACCACCGTCCGCGACCTTGGCTCGCAGGACTTCGTGGCGCTCGGGCTGCGCAACGCGATCAACGCCGGCGTCGCGGAGGGACCGCGCATGCTGATCGCCAACCATGGCATCGGCTCGACGGGCGGCCACGCCGATCAGGCGCCGTTCCCCCCCGACCGCGTCAAGCCGGCGGGAACGATCGAAGGGGTCTGCAACGGCGCCGACCAGTGCCGTGAGGCCGTGCGCTATCAGATCAAATATGGCGCCGACGTGATCAAATGCATGCCCTCCGGCGGCGTGCTCTCGCTGTCCGATCCCGTCGACGTCCCCGAGCTGACGCAGGAGGAGATGAACGCCATCGTCTCCGAGGCGCACGCCTGGCACCGCAAGGTCGCCGCCCATTGCCACGGCGACGCAGCCGCCAGGATCGCCATCGCGGCCGGCGTGGATTCGATCGAGCACGGCTCCTTTCTGAAGGACGACACGCTGCGGCTGATGAAAGAGAAGGGGGTTTATCTGGTGCCGACCCTGTTCGCCGGCTACTGGGTGGGGGAGAAGGCCGACAAGTTCCCGCCGGCGATCGCGGTGAAGGCGCGGGCGGCGGCGGCGCAGATGCAGTCGATGTTCCAGCGCGCGGCGAAGATCGGCGTCAAGGTGGCCTTCGGCACCGACTCCGCGGTCGAGCCGCACGGCCTCGACGCCCGCGAGTTCTCCCTGATGGTGAAAAATGGTTTCACTCCCGCCCAGGCCCTGCTCGCCGCCACCACCGGCGGCGCCGATCTCCTCGGCCTCACCGACAAGATCGGCACGATCGAAACCGGCAAGCTCGCCGACCTCGTGGCGGTGCCGGGCGATCCCCTGCAGGACATCGGGCAGACCGAGAAGGTCGAGTTCGTCATGCAGTCCGGCCGGGTGGTCAAGAACCTGGCCGCCGCTCACTGACGTCGCCTGTCCCCGCCCCCTCGGGGGCGGGATTCCTTCTCTTAAGAAGCATGTTCATGCGCTTGACGGTCCGGAGCGCACCGATAGGATTCAGACCATGAAAATCAATCTGCGGCACACTTTGCGGATTCTCCTGCTCCTGCCCGTGGCCCTGAGTGGAACGGGCTGTGGGGGCTGGCTCTTTACTCAGACGGCGGTGCAGACGTTCATGAAGCAGCAGTCGTGCCCGGAGAATCGGGTCCAGTACAAATACATCACGCTGAAGCCGGAAGAGGTTTTCGAGCGGCCGGCGCCGCCGGCCGAGGTCGCGGCCGATCCGGCGCGACTCACGGTCTGGAGGCAGGGGACCAACGAGGAGTGGGCCGGCTACGGCGACTTCTCCGCCTACGAAGCCATGGGCTGTGGCGCCGACGTCTACTATTTCTGCTGGAGCGAGACGCAGAACGGCGAGGCGGTCTTCTTCTGCGACAACGTGGATCTGGAGACTCCCCAGGCGAAATTCGGCCGTTACCATCTGAAAGCCTCCGCCGGGCAGGATCTCAAACAGCGCTTGCAGGCAGGGAAGAAGTAGGGTCGCGGGCTTCAGCTCGCGGCGCGCGGCTCCAGCCCGGCGGATTGCGCCAGCGTGCGATAGGTTTCGCTCAGCTCGGCGCCCTGGGCGGGCAGCAGATCGAGGATCATGATCTCGTCGACGCCGCAACGGTCGGCGGTGGCGGCGAGCGCCGCGGCGCACTCGGCCGCCGGACCGGCGACCGTCACCTCGCCGAAGCGGTGTGTCCGCTGAATCTCCAGCGCTTCCGCGCGAGTGGGCGCGCACACCATGCTGGCGACGACGATCGCCTCCGGCTCCTCGAACTCCGGGCTGGGAACGAAGCAGCGGCGGTATTCCGCCACGAGAGCGGCGCCGTCCAGCTCCGGCGCGTGATGGAGCGAGAAGCAGAAGCCGGTGCCCTGGCGGGCGGCCCACCGCGCGGTCTCGGCGCTGATCCCCAGCACCCAGAGGGGAGGGCCCTCGCCGAGGACCTTCTGGCCGGCGAGCGGGTGCTCCGGGCTCAGGCGGCCGGTCAGCAGACCCTGGAGCTCGGAAAGCTTTTCATCGAAGGGACGCAGCCTCTCGGGCGGGCGGCCGTCGAGCAGGGCGTCGCGGATTTCCGCCGGCAGCTTCATGCCGCGCGTGACTCCGAGATCGAAGCGTCCGGGCAGGAGAAATTCGATCAATCGCGCGTCCTCGGCGATGCGCAGCGGACTCTGGTAGTCGAGACAGACGCCGCCGCTGCCGAGCCGGATGCCGCCGCTCGTCGCCGCCAGCAGGGCGCCCAGCAGCAGCGGATTGGTGCACTGCGAGCCGTCGTGATGCTCGCCCAGCCAGAAGCGGACGAAGCCGAGCCGGTCCGCCTCGCTCAGGAGGTCGATGACCGCTCCGACGTGGCCGAAGTGCAGGACGGAGAGGTTCAAGGAACGTGCGCGCCGGTGAAAATGTTTTTCGGCAGCCGGACGTGGACGCCGACGTTCGGCTTGTCGACCAGCTGCGTCACCGCGACGTTGCCGGCGATGCTCACCAGCTGGTAAGCCTGATGCTTGCTCATCTTCATCGTCGATGCCACGAAGTCGACCATCTCCTGGATCGCCGTCCGGGTGGCGACGGTGAGGTCCGGATCGGTCGCCATGCTGATGTAGTCGGTCGCCGTCTCGGCGCGCGGCCAGGTGAGCTTCAGGTCCTTGCGGACGGTGAGCTGGATGCGGCCGCGCAGCGACGTCTCGATCGCCGTCTGATCGACCTCGCCGTCCCCCTGCGCGGCGTGGCCGTCGCCGATCTCGAACAGCGCGCCCGGCGCGAAGATCGGAATGAACAGCGTCGAGCCGACGCCGAGCTCCCGGTTGTCGAGGTTGCCCGCGTGCTTTCCCGGCGGATTGCTGCTGACCCGCCCGAGCTCCGGCGCCGGAGCGACTCCCATGCTGCCGAAGAAGGGATGAAGCGGAATCGTGATGCCCGGCGCGAAATCCGCGGTCATCGTCTGCGCGTGGACGGGGAGGATGCGCGAGACGGCGCCGGCTTCGCAGTTCTGCGGCAGGAAACCGCTGCAACCGTTGTAGCCATAATCGATCGGAAAATCGATCGCCAGGATCTTCACCTCCAGCACATCCCCCGGCTGCGCGCCCTCGACATACACCGGACCGGTGAGGATATGGCCGCCCGGCCCGCGCCGGTCGCCCGTGACCTCGGCCACGATCGCCTTCAGCGATCCCTGGATCTTGTCGTCGGATACTCCGGCTTTCTGGAGGCCGGTGGGGGTGTTCGTCAACAGCGTATCGACGTCGATGATATCGCCAGACGCAATGCGCAGCACCGGCTTCGCCTCGGCCCAGTAGTAGCCGTAGGCGATCGTGTCCGGCGTCGCCTCGAGACGGTGGGTCTTCGGCGTCTGCGCCTGGAGGGTTGGGGCGAGGGTGGTGAGGAGGAGAGCGGCTGCGAGGACGCGTGTCGGCATGGCGCGCATTCTACCGTGGAGCCGGGCAGCGCGACACACGCGCTCTGGACCACGCGGGAATTGGCGATTAAATTCTGCACGGGTCAGGCCGCGGCTCCTTGCCCGACCTGTCGGCGAGTACCCAGAAGTATTGGCGATTATCGTACAATATGGCCGAGGTCCCTGGATATCCGGGCAACCTGGATCCCGGCGCCTCTGGGGAAATCAGGCTGTCTGTCCGTCTCTTATTGAGAGGGCGCCGGATGGAGATGCGCGGTGCCCGACTCGAACCGTGTCGCCGTAGGTCGGCAGGGTGTTCCACTGCAAAATTCTCGTGGAACATGAGTTTGCCGGTCTGCTCCGGAGCGCCTCTGCAACTTTAGGAGCCCGCCATGAAAGTCAGGTCCGAGGTCTTAGCCTTCCTGATCGCATTCCTGTTGATCCTCTGTCTCTCCGTCTCTGCACAAACCCCGAAGAAAGATCAAGCTCCAGGCGGCGCCGACGCCGGGCCGCACGAGAATCCGATCCCGCCACCACCCGCCTCTCTCCCCGAGTTAGGGATCTCTCCCCTGCAACTGGCCTTTCCGTCGCAATGGATTACGACGAGCAGTGCGGCGCAGATGATCACCTTGACCAACAAAGGCCGACAAGCGATCAGGATCGATCACATCGACGTCAGCGGCGATTTCTCCCTGGCGCCAACCACCTTTCCTCTGAACCTGGAACCGGCCGCGATCAAGGTCCTGTTCGTGAGCTTCGCGCCCAAGCACGAAGGAACCGCTGCCGGCATCCTCACGATCGCCGGCAATGCGAGCGGCGGTCTCCAGAATGTGGCCTTATCGGGAGAAGCGGGCCTTCTGCCCTGGCTCTGCTCGGCCTCTCAACTCGAAGAGGTCGCGCTCATCGCGATCCTCTGCCTTGCGTACTGGCTGGCCATGGTGATCGTGCGCTGGAACCGGATCGCCCGGCCTACTCGCGAGCTCTTGAGGGCGGAGATCAAGTCGCTGCGAGTTGAGCTGGAGACGTTGTACTCCCAGGATACGAGGCTGACCAAAGTTCGAGGGCTGCTCGATGATGCGGAGGGTCTGATCGGTCGGGCGAAGGGTTTTGTGGGGTATCGGATCGGACTCGCCGATTTCATTTTCTGGTCGCGTGGCCAGGAGATGACAGGATGGGGCTATGTTCACGAAGCTAAGATCCAGGCGGCGCAATTCCTGCCGGAACCGACGCTCAGCGCGCGGCTCGCATCTGCCGAGCAGCAGCTGAGGCTTGCGGGTGACGCTCCGTCGCTGGCGTTGGCGAACACGATCCATGAGGCTTTGAAAGGGACCGCGCCGGCAGGGCTCGGTGAGCGCCAGGCTCTGCTCGCCGCCGCGCTCGCCGCGAACTATCAGCGCGACGACGACAGCTATACCGACCTGGTCAGCTGGCAGAACAAAACCTCGTGGCTGGTCGGCTGTGGCCTGGTCCTGATTCTGGTCCTGACCGGCGTCATACAACATCACAGCATCCTCTTCCTGGTCGGTGGTCTCGGAGGCCTGCTCAGTCGCCTCAGCCGCTCGCTCAACAGGAAGGACGTGCCGACGGATTATGGCGCTTCCTGGACGACCCTGTTCCTCAGTCCTGTCGCCGGCGCGCTCGGCGCCTGGACGGGTATCCTGCTGGCGGCGCTCGCGGTGAAGCTCAACGTCCTGGGACCCGCGTTCACGGGGGATTGGGCGAACCCTTGCGGCACGATGACCCTCGCCATCGCCCTGGTCTTCGGCTTCTCGGAGCGTCTCCTCGACAGTGTTCTCGACAAGATCGAAGCCAAGAGCGGAGTTGACCCGACGACGACCAGCACCAAGACCACGAGTCCTCCGCAAAACACCACCGCAAATGGGGCAGCAGCAGGCGGAACGCTCGCCATCCCGGAGCCCAGCCTTCCCGACGGTACCGTCGGCACGCAGTACACCGGGAAGCTGACGGCGACGAAGGGGAACGTGCAATGGTCCCTCACCCAAGGAATCCTGCCGCCAGGATTGACCTTGGGGTCCGATGGCACGATCTCGGGAACTCCCACTAGCGCCGGACCCTTCAAGTTTACCGTGGCCGCTGCCGCGGATCAGGGTTCTCCGGCGGCTCGTGAGGTGACGATCACGATCAAGTAGGCTCCTTGATACTTCGCCACGCAGCCGTCCCGTCAGCGCTGGACTTCG
Organism: Thermoanaerobaculia bacterium; assembly: GCA_036271335.1. Lineage (GTDB taxonomy): Bacteria > Acidobacteriota > Thermoanaerobaculia > Multivoradales > UBA5704 > DATARR01. The sequence goes on along the minus strand of DATBAW010000455.1, from coordinate 261 downwards.
CGCTGGCGGGACCGCCATCTGCCAGCCACCTCCGGATCGCGATAGGATGCTCAGGTTCACGCTGCGCTCCCTATACCCGGAGGATCTCGATGCGCCGATTCGTCCCTGCCGTTCTGCTGTTGGCGAGCTGCCTGGCGGCTCCCGTCGTCGCCCAGACCCGCGTTCCCGCCGAGCTCAAAGTCAGCCACGATCAGCCCATCGACGCCGCCGCCACGGCGAAGATCAAGCAGTACACGACGGCGCCGGAGTTCAACTCGCCGC
>DATBAW010000454.1:0-4935 GCA_036271335.1 Thermoanaerobaculia bacterium | reverse complement strand
CGCCCTGGTGCGCGGCATTCCGCCCGAGGAGGGGGTGATCGATCATCCCATCCCCCGCGACGAGGAGGGTCCTCGCGTGCCGGCCCTGACCGAGTTCCGCCGTCTCGCCGTCTTCGAGCGCTACGCCCTGGTCGAGGCCCGTCCGCGCACCGGCCGCCGCCACCAGATCCGCCGCCACTTCAAGCACCTCAGCCACCCGCTGATCGGCGACGTCCGCTACGGCAAGGGCGAGCACAACCGCCTCTTCCGCGACCGCTTCGGCCTCCACCGCTTGGCCCTCCACGCGCTGGAGCTCGCCTTCGAGCACCCGGAGACCGGTGAGTCCGTGCGGATCGTGGCGCCGGTGCCGGAGGATCTGGCCGGACCGCTGCGGGCGATGGGGATGAACTGGGTCGGCGAGTATCGACCTCAGCCCTGAATTTCGGCCAGGAGCTGGACGAGCATGGGCTCCAGCGGAGGGAGGTTCTCTCTGGCCGTCCTCCAGAGAACCTCGAGGTCTACTCCGAAGTAATCGTGGATCAGCTTGTCCCGCATGGCTGCCATGACCTTCCAAGGAAGGTCGGGGCGCTGATTCTTGATAGGCGGCGAGACTCTCTTCGCTGCTTCTCCGATCACCTCGAAAGCCCGGATCACCGCATAGATCGTCTTCTCATCTGCCGAAAACTCGTCCAGCGTCATCCCCTGGATGAACTTCTGCGCGTTTCTTACGGAGACGAGGATATCCTCCAGGAAGGCGGCGTCGGTCCGCGGTTGGCTCATACGGGAACGGCTTCATGAAGGATGCGCTGCTCCAGACGGGGTTTGAGTGCGCTCTTCATTACGAGGTCGACTTTGACTCCGAGAACATCGCCCAGATGGTTTTCCAGCTCGATGAACTCGAACAGGCCTGGCGCCCGATCGAACGACACCAGCACGTCAAGGTCGCTCTCCGCCGTTTGTTCGTCCCGCACGTAAGAGCCGAAGACTTCCAGGGAGCGCACGAAGTACTTCTTTGCGAGCTCCGGGAGCTGCCGGCGTAATGTGACGAGATAACTGTCGACGGGTCGTGATGGCATGAGAGCATCATTATAGACATTTTTATGGGTGCGCCATCGCCCTGGCCCGAGCCGCAGACAGGCCGGACCGCTGCGGACGATGGGGATCAGCCTCTCGGCTTTGCGTTAAAATGGCCGGGCCGGAGGTCGTCTCTCCGGCAACAAAACAAGGAGGTCATTTTGAAGAAGCAGATCAAGAAGCTTTCCATCCAGCGCGAGACCCTGACGACCCTGGCCCTGCAGGGAGTGGCCGCCGGTGGCACAACGGACTTCTGCGGCACGTCCAAGATCAATGACACCGTTTATCATCCGCAGCCCACCCTGAACCCCCCGACCACGGTCATCAACGCCTGAGCTCCGCGGACGGCCGTGCGTTAGAATGGCCGGCCCGGAGGTCGTCTCTCCGGCAGCACAACAAGGAGACTCCTTTGAAGAAGCAGATGACGAAGAAGCTTTCGATCCAACGCGAGACCCTGACCCGCCTGCAAGGCGTGACCGGAGGCCTCGTCCAGATCAATGACACCGTCTACCGTCCGGCCCCTTCCGAGATGTGCGCCACCAACGTGGGGTGCGGGAACGCCTGACGGCCCTCCTCGCGGGCGGCCGCGGAATCTGCGCGCCGCCCGCTCTCGCAATCTCCGCCCTCGACCTCGCGTGCTACCCTTCGCGCGATGATGTCCGCGACCGATTCCACTACTCTGCAAGCCTTCCGCTCCGTGCCGCGCACGGGGGTCGTCTTCGTCACCAAAGAGGCCACGGTCCGCGGTTACCGCACGGGCGATCCGGCGTGGTCGAACCTCGGCCAGGGTCAGCCCGAGACCGGTCCGCTGGCCGGGGCGCCGCCGCGCGTCGAGACGATCGCGATCGATCCCGCCGATCACTACTACGCGCCGGTCTCCGGCGTCCTGGAGCTGCGCGAGGCGGTCGCCTCGCTCTACAACCAGCTCTACCGGCGGGGGATGCCGTCGCAGTACACGGCGGAGAACGTGGCGATCTCCGGCGGCGGCCGGGCGGCGCTGACGCGCGTCGTCGCCTCGCTCGACCAGGTCAACCTCGGCCATTTCCTCCCCGACTACACCGCCTATGAGGAGCTGCTCGACATCTTCCGGCTGGTGACGCCGATCCCCATCCTGCTCCGCCGCGAGCAGGGGTACAGCTTCGGCGTCGAGGACCTGCGGCGGGAGGTGCAGGGGCGCGGCCTCTCGGTGATCCTCTTCTCGAACCCCTGCAATCCCATGGGCAAGCTGGTCTCCGGCGGCGAGCTCGCCGACTGGATCGCCGTCGGCCGCGATCTCGACTGCACGCTGCTGATCGACGAGTTCTACTCCCACTACGTCTGGAGCTTCGGCGATGGCGAGCCCGGACCGATGGTGAGCGCGGCGCGCTACGTGGAGGACGTCGACCGCGATCCGGTGGTGATCGTCGACGGCATGACCAAGAACTGGCGCTATCCCGGCTGGCGGGTGACCTGGACGATCGGCCCGCGCCGCGTCATCGAGGCCGTCGAGAGCGCCGGCTCCTTCCTCGACGGCGGCGGCTCGCGTCCGCAGCAGCGGGCGGCGGTCGAGCTGATGAAGCCGGACATGGTGCTCGCCGAGACGCGGGCGATCCGCGAGACCTTCCTGCCCAAGCGCGAGCTGATGCTGCGGCGGGCGCACGAGATGGGGATGCGGATCTCTCCCGAGCCCGCCGGCACCTTCTACGCCTTCGTCTCCGTGCGCGACCTCCCGGAGTCGATCTCGGACGGCATGGCCTTCTTCCGCGCCGCCCTCGAGCACCAGGTCATCTGCGTCCCCGGCCTCTTCTTCGACGTCAACCCCGGCCACCGCCGCGCCCAGCGCCTCTCGCGCTTCCACCAGCACGTGCGGCTGTCGTTCGGACCCGCGATCGAGGAGGTCCGCAGCGGCCTGGACCGGTTGGAAGAGATGATCGCCGCGGCGAAGGGGTAGGGCGAGGACGGCTCAGCCGTCGAGGATCTTTTTCCAGAAGACGGCGCTGGCGGCGGGGAGGCGCGGCAGCTCCTGATCCACCTGCGCGATCAGACGATCCCGGCCCTCCAGCGCGAGGAGCTGGAGGATGTCCCAGGCGTCCTGCGGCCCTCCCGCATAGAGCTTCAGAAGGATGATATCGGCGACCCGGACCACCGGCAGCGTTTCGTCCGAAACACCTGACGTCGCGCGTTCGAGCATGTCTCGCTGCCAGGCGAACTTTCCGACGACCACGTCCACCGGCCGCTGGCCTTCCTGGAAGATCCGCACGACTCCCGCGAGTGGATCGAAAACGTCGCCCTTACGGATGTCGACATCGGCTCCATCCGCGCGGAGCGGCGACCAGATCTCGGATTGCAGGCAGCGACCGTCGACGACGAGAAGATCCTCGTCGGCGGTGGAGCGCATGACGCCATGGATCGCCATTGCCGCCGCCCCGATCTTGGCGAACGGAATCCCGGTGGCTCGAAGGGCCTTGGCGACCTGCCCGACGAGACTCAGCCGATCAGGTCGCTGATGCATTTCGAGGGAGTCCGGCCGGCCTGGCGTTGGCGCTGGAGGAGGCGGATCCCCTCCTTTCGGGAGATTCCACGCGCGGCGCAGAATGCTGCGATGTCCTCGTCGCCCATGGCGAGGGCGAGCTCCAGGCGTTGCGCGGGAGAGAGGCTTTTCGCAGCCTCTCGATCCCGTTGCCGAAGCTCGTCCGCGACAGATTTCATGACCAGAGTATAGCGCGTGGACCCTTCTCGTCACTGCGAAGGGAGCGAGGACGCCTCCGTCCCCTGCGCGGGACGAACCGATCGGTTTTCTTGCTCGCCCTCAAAACACTGGATTCATGGCGTCCACTTTCATGGATCGCTCGAGCTTGCTCGTTCATCAAAACCCTTATCCTAAAAGGCTTTGATTCGCCGGGCCAACCCTGGCATCCCTCTTGCGCTCTATACGGGAAGGCTTTCACGGGCCCGTCTTCCGAAGAGGACGGCCCGTAAGAATGCGGGAGGTTTGAGATGCGATCGAATGTGTTGCGAGCAGCAACGCTCGGCCTGCTGATCCTGATCGGAAGCGCCCTTGCCTGGGGAGCGGACGCGCCGGGTGGAGATCGCACGGCAGGGATCGTCAAGCCAGACGAAGCAGAGGCGGAAAGCCTCTGCGCCGAAATCGTACAGTCCGGCTGGGAAGGGATCACGCTGGAGCGCGCCCTCGACCTGGTGCCGACCCTGCGAGAGAATATCGAGACAGCGGCCGACGCCGGTCTGCTGCGTGGCTTCCTCGCCGTCGCCCTCCAGGACACGACATGCGCCGAGCCGCCCGCCGACGTGCTCGGCGAGGCGTTGCGGTATCTCGATCGGTCCGTAGAGCTCCGAGACACCGTCGTGGTCGACATGGCGTCCCTACCGGACTACATCCGGTGCTTCCCTCTGCGCACCTACCCCGAAGGCGAAGGCCCCGCGCCGCGGGATCCCCAGGAGATCCTGCGCGGCCTGCCTGATCCCCTCCCGCCACGGGAACGCTGATGCGGCTGGACTCCGGATCGTGACCACCGGCGCTCCGGCTTCCCCCGACATGTGGTCCGCTTCTCCCTGTCCGCGCTCCTGACGCGTCACATATTGCACCTCAAGCAGAGCCAGCGAGGGCAGGCAGGCATTTCCCGTGCTGACGATCTCCTCGACTCGATCCGCACCGTCCTCCTCTTCGATCAAGGTGAACAGAGCCGAGGTGTCCAGAACATATCTCTTACGAGCCACGCTCTCTGTCCTCCTGACGGTGTTGGAGCAGGCGATCCAAAAGCCCTTCTCCCTTCCCCGACCCGCGAAGAGCCTTCAAGGGATCGACGGGGACAGGGATGACGCGGATGATGTCTCCGTCATCCAGCCAGACCAGGCGGTCCCCCTCTTTGATGTGATGCCGTTTCC
>DATBAW010000453.1:0-3830 GCA_036271335.1 Thermoanaerobaculia bacterium | reverse complement strand
TTCAGGCACTTGTAGCAGCTGCCGTTGCGGACCATGATCGAGCCGCAGTCGTGGCAGCTCGGGGCGTCCTGCTGGTAGAGGAAGGTGGGCTTCTGGATCATCTCGGCGTTCACGGCGTGGGCCACCGTCTCGAGACGGCCGCCGCCGAGGAGGGGCATGGAAATCGGGAGGTCGCCCGCCAGATCCTCGCGCAGCACCACGCCCGCCGCGATCTTGTCCTCTCGCGAGAGGAACTTCGAGGCCAGCCAGCGGAAGATGTAGTCGGTGATCGACTTGGCGATCGGGATCTCCGGGTGCTTGGTGAAGCCGGAGGGCTCGAAGCGCGTATGGCTGAACTTGTCGACCAGCGTCTGCAGCGGCACCCCGTACTGGAGCGCGATCGAGATCGCCGTCGCCAGCGAGTCCATCAGCCCTGAGATCGTCGAGCCCTGCTTGGCCATCACCAGGAAGATCTCGCCCGGCGTGCCGTCCTCGTAGAGGCCGACGGTGATGTAGCCCTCGAACTCGTTGATCGAGAACTTGTGGGTGATCGCCTGGCGCTCGTCCGGAAGCTTGCGGCGCACCGCCCGGCGCTCCTGGAGCGGGATCACCGCGGCGACCTCTTCCTTCTTGTCCTTCTTGGTGGAGAGCGGCTGGCTGCGCTTGCAGTTGTCGCGGTAGATGGCGACCGCCTTGAGGCCCATCTGCCAACCCTCGACGTAGGCCTGGAGGATCTCCTCCGGGGTCGAGTCCTCGGGCATATTGATGGTCTTGCTGATCGCTCCCGAGATGAACGGCTGCGCCGCCGCCAGCATCTTGAGGTGCCCCATGTAGTGGATGGAGCGGCTCCCCTGCGCCGGCTTGAAGGCGCAGTCGAAGACCGGCAGGTGCTCTTCCTTCAGATAGGGCGCGCCCTCGATGGTGTCGCTCTCGTCGATGAACTCGACGATGGCGCGGATCTCATCCTTGTCGTAGCCGAGCCGCTTCAAGGCGGCGGGGACGGTGTTGTTGACGATCTTGATCATGCCGCCGCCGACCAGCTTCTTGTACTTGACGAGCGCGATGTCGGGCTCGACGCCGGTGGTGTCGCAGTCCATCATGAAGGCGATAGTGCCGGTGGGGGCGAGCACGGAGATCTGGCTGTTGCGCAGGCCGTGCTGGTCGCCGAGCAGGACCACCTCGTCCCACGACTTTCTGGCGGCCTGGAGGAGGTCCATCGGCACATGGGTGGCGTTGATCTTCTTCACCTCGTCGCGGTGCTTGCGCATCACCCGCATCATCGGCTCACGGTTGGTCTCGAACTCCTCGAACGGCCCCATGGCGGCGGCGATGCGCGCCGACTGGGCGTAGGAGGCGCCGGACATCACGGCGGTGATGGCTCCCGCGTAGTCGCGGCCGGAGTCGGAGTCGTAGGGGAGGCCGCGCGCCATCAGCAGGGCGCCGAGGTTGGCGTAGCCGATCCCCAGCGGCCGGAACTTGTGCGAGTTGGCGCCGATCTTCGGGGTCGGATAGCTGGCGTTGCCGACGATGACCTCCATGCCGGAGATCACCACCTCGCAGGTGTGCTTGAAGCTGTCGACGTCGAACCCCTTGTCGGCGTCGAAGAACTTCATCAGGTTGAGCGACGCCAGGTTACAGGCGGTGTCGTCGAGGAACATGTATTCGCTGCACGGGTTGCTGGCGTAGATGCGGTCGGTGTTGGAGCAGGTGTGCCAGTCGTTGATCGTGGTGTCGTACTGCATGCCGGGGTCACCGCAGACCCAGGCGGCGCCGGCGATCTTCTTCATCAGGTCGCGGGCCTGATAGGTGCCCATGACTTTGTGCTCGCCGGTGCGGGCCCGGGTGTGCCATTCGCCGTCGGCGATCACGGCGTTCATGAAGTCGTCGGTCACCCGCACGGAGTGGTTGGCGTTCTGGTAGGCGATCGAGTCGTAGGCGCCGCCGGGGACGTTGAAGCCCCCCTCGAAGCCGGCGTCGATCAGCGCCCAGGCCTTCTTCTCCTCGACCTCCTTGCAGACCACGAAGTCCTCGATGTCCGGGTGGTCGATGTCGAGGATGACCATCTTGGCCGCCCGGCGGGTCTTGCCGCCGCTCTTGATGACGCCGGCGAAGGCGTCGAACCCCTTCATGAAGGAGACCGGCCCGGAGGCGGTGCCGCCGCCGGCCAGGAGCTCGCGCGAGGAACGGATCTTGGAGAGGTTGCTGCCGGTGCCGGAGCCGTACTTGAAGAGCATCCCCTCGGTCTTGGCGAGAGTGAGGATGGAGTCCATGGTGTCCTCGGCGCCATTGATGAAGCAGGCCGAGCACTGGGGCTTCTCCTCGATGCCGACGTTGAACCAGACCGGCGAGTTGAAGCAGGCGTACTGGTAGAGGAGGATGTGCTTGAGCTCGGCGTGGAAGGTCTGGGCGTCCTCCTCGGCGGCGAAGTAGCCGCAGGAGCGCCCCCAGCCGGTGACGGTGTCCGCCACCCGGCCGATCAGCTGGCGGACGCTGCGCTCGCGGTCCGGCGCGCCGAGGTGGCCGCGGAAATACTTCGAGACCACCACGTTGGTCGCCGTCTGCGACCAGAACTTCGGCATCTCGACGTCCTTCTGCTCGAAGACCTTCTCCCCCTTCTCGTTCGAGATCAGGGCATGGCGCAGCTCCCATTCGACGGTGTCGAAGGGGTCCACTCCGGGCGTGGTGAAGTAGCGCTCGAAGTGAAGACCCCGCGCCGGGGCCGGCTCGGGAGCGGCCTCCCGGGGAGCGCTGGCGCCGCTCTCCACGGCCCGGTTCCGGATCGCTGCTCGGCTGCCTCTCGTCTCGTCGGCGTACAGGGGGGAATGGGGCTCCATGCTCTCTCCTCGAAGTTGTTGCTCGTTGACCCTTCGGCGGGCACGCGGGGGCGCGCCCACCCGACGACTCCGCGCTCTACTCGACCGTGCGACGGTCTCCCAGGGGAGGACTCCAGACGATCAGGCTGGCCGCTCCCGCCCTCCGGTCCGACATTCCGGGCTCGGCTTCGCCTGCAAGGGATTGGACACTGGCGTACATAGAATTTGAAATTCGTGACCCGCATCTCCAAAGCTACGCCCGCCTCCGTCCGCTGTCAAGGGGAAAACCACAAGATGTTGTGGGTTGTCACAAGCGTGGCCCCAAGGACTGGCGGGGTCTCGAGGGAAGGTCTTACAATTCACACGTTCCTGACAGGATTTCCACAGCCGTATTTACGCACGCCCTGGGAGGGCTTGCGGAATTCCATATGTAGGGCTTGGACAGGGGAGGAGCGCTAGATGGAGGGGCGGCGGCCAGGCCTTCCCCTCCAGGCGCGGCTTCAAGGCCTAGGGGGTGACGGCACAGAGGCCGGAGCAGCGACCCCAGTCGCCGCAGCTCTTGGGGGTGTTGTCGGCATAGTCCCAGCAACCCCAGTCGCAGCTGACCTCACAGGAACAGAACTCCGAGCAGACGGCGATGATCGCCGGAGAGGGGGCGGCGCTGGCGGCCAGCAAAACGAGCAGGATGGCGAACAGGCGGACGGTTTTCTTCATAGGATCTCCTCTTCGGGAAGAAGTTGAGAGGATTCTATGGCAGATCGACTCGCGTCCTGACTCGTAGGGGCGCAGCATGCTGCGCCCGCCAGCGTTGCCGAGACGAAAAAGGGCGCAGCATGCTGCGCCCCTACGGACGGAATCCGGCGTCAGAACGACCGCGGCTCAGGCCGGAGTCTTGGCCTTTCCGCCCTTCTTCGCCTCGCGGTAGCCGGCCTTCGTGGCGTCGGCCTCGGTCATGAACTTGCCCTTCTTGGTCTTGCCGTACCAGGGGTCGCCCTCGCGGTGGAAGACCTTGGTCTCCAGGTTGACCCACACCATGCC
>DATBAW010000452.1:0-1554 GCA_036271335.1 Thermoanaerobaculia bacterium | reverse complement strand
TTCGGACCGATAGCCAAACTTGGAACCGCCATGTGTTCCTACATAGCAGAAATCGCGCTCCGTGGTTTTCGTCACTAAATTCGCCGACAAGAGGGCCGCTCTCCTAGAATCAGTAACTTAGAGGAGCAATGCCCCCGAATTCCGCCCTCTTGGGGGGAGTGCCGTGGAAGTTGGGCTAACTAAAACTAACCAAAAGCGGAGTTAGAGCCGGCGGGACGCCGGCGGTCCCAGGGGGATCTCACCCAAGGATGTGGTGAGGAGCTACTAGGGCCCCAACCAATATCCCCGCGCCAGCGCCCGGTACTCCTCCACCTGCCGCCGCTGCCACGCCTCATCTCGTCCCAACTCGGCGGCCATCAGCGACGCCACCGCCGGCGCGATCTCGGCGCTGGCGCGGGCGTCGAGGAGGAGGGCGCGGGTGCGGCGGGCGAGGGCGTCCTCCACGGTGCGGGCCATCTCGTGGCGCGCGGCCCAGACGACCTCGCAGGCACGGTAGGGGAGGTTGGGGTGGAGGGGATCGCCCCAGCCGGGATGCTCGGCGGCTAGGGCCTCGACGGCGGCGGTGTCCGCGCCGTAGCCCGCCCAGTGACCTCGGGACTCCTCCTCGGCCCAGCCGTGGAGGCGAAGGTCGGCGGTGGGGGAGGGGCGCTCGTCGAGGTCGGCCACCATGGCGGCGTGATCGATGGTGTCCTCGCCCATCCGGCGGTAGGTCGTCCATTTGCCGCCGGCGAGGGTGACCAGGCCGGAGGGGGAGACCAGCAGGGTGTGATCGCGCGACAGGGCCGCCGTCTTCGCCGCCGCCCGGTTGCCGCGCACCAGCGGCCGGAGGCCGGCGAAGCAGGAGAGGACGTCGGCGGGCTCCGGATGTTGCGTCAGGTAGCGCGCCGCGTGATGGAGGAGGAACTCGATCTCCTCGGGGAGCGCGCGGGGCTCCAGGGAGGGCTCGGCCACCGGGGTGTCGGTCGTGCCCACCACCACCCGGTCGTGCCAGGGGACGGCGAAGAGCACGCGGCCGTCGTCGGTGTGGGGGACGAGGATGGCGCTGTCGCCGGGCTGGAAGCGGCGGTCGAGCACCAGGTGCACCCCCTGGCTCGGCGCCAGCAGCGGCGGGCTCGTGGGATCGTCCATCCGCCGCAGCTCGTCGGCGAAGATGCCGGTGGCGTTGATCACCACCCGGGCACGGACCTCGGATTCGTTGCCGGTCTCCTCGTCGCGCAGCCGCGCGCCGCGCACCAGCTCCCCCTCCTTGATGAGTCCGACGGCGGCGACGTAGTTGACCGCCACGCCGCCGAGATCGGCGAGGGTGAGGGCGAGAGTGGCGGCGAGGCGGGCGTCGTCGAACTGGGCGTCCTGATAGACCACACCGCCGCGCAGCCCCTCCGGCTCGAGAGTTGGGATCCGCTCGAGCGTCTCCTCGCGGGAGAGGTGATGGGAGGGCTTCAGCCCCAGGCGGCCGGCGAGCAGGTCGTAGAGCTTGAGGCCGGCGCCGTAGTAGGGGGCCTCCCACCAGTCGTAGTTGGGGACCACGAAGGGGAGGTCGCGCACCAGGTGGGG
>DATBAW010000451.1:0-6467 GCA_036271335.1 Thermoanaerobaculia bacterium | reverse complement strand
ACGTTTCTTGGATCACTCAAGAATCGGCTGGGATAAGCAAGAATCGGCTTGGGTAACTCAGGAATTGGCTTGGATGACTCAAGCCGATTCTTGGCTTACCCAAGAATCGGCTGGGAGACCCAAGATTCGTCGTGGATCATCCAAGAGGCGTCTTGGACGATCCACGAAACGGCGCTCTACTTCAGCGCCGAGCCTGCCAGACCCAGCAGCGACTTGATGTTGTCGTCGCTCCAGCGGATGGCGCCGCCGAGGAAGAAGGAACGGTTGTTCTTCTCCAGCGGGTCGTCGTAGCCGCCGACCAGGTAGAGGTTCGGGGCGAACTTGTAGCGGCCGAGCAGGCGCAGGTGCGCGTTCTGGTTGTTCGGCCGGTTGAAGTCGAACGCCTCGAAGGAGAGCATGAGCCGGCGATCGAGGATCGGCAAGGGGTACTCGATCTGCGCGCCGCCGGAATTCTCGATGATGCCGGCGTAGAGGCTGGTGTTGTACGGTCCCTTGTAGCCGAACATGCCGGTGATGGAGTACGTCCGCTCGTCGGTGATGGTGTGGATGGTCGTCGTCTCCGGCGGGCCGTTCTGCGGCGTGACGGTGTAGGTCTGGGTCTTCTCCGTCCGCCGGCCCTCGGGAGTGCTGACGATTCCCACCCGATACAGGTGCTTGTTGTCCTGCGGGTCGATGTCGAGGTGGAAGGTGGTCTGCGAATCGCTCGGGTGCTCCAGGTAGTAGGCCTGGAGATCGAGGTCGATGTTGAACTTGTTGAAGCCACCGAAGCTCTTGCTCAGCGTGTCCACTCCGCCCTTGATGCTGTCGAGCGTCGAGATCACGCCGTTGTAGGCCTGGTCGTCGTTGACCAGCTTGCCGATGGTTCCCTCGCCACTGGCGATCTTGCCGGAGATCTTGTTCAGATTGTCGGCCGAGGTCTGCAGCTTGGTGGTCAGCTCGCGGATGTTCTCCAGGCTCCCCGAGACGTTGCCGCGGTTCTCGGACACCAGCATGGAGATCTGGTCGAGGGTGTGATTGGTCTCGGCCGCGATCCGCGGCAGCTCGCGCGCCAGGACCGCCGTCAGGTCGTTGATGTGGTTCACGCTGGAGGCGACGTTGGCGCGGTTCTCGGCCACCAGCGCCCGGATCTCCATGCTGGTGAGCTGGATGTCGGCCAGCAGGCGGGCGATGCCGCCGCCGACGTCGTTGCTGGAGAGCTGGCTGGTCACCTTCTGGATCGAGGAGCCGATGTCGTTGATCTTCGCCATTGCGTCGTCCAGGCTCGGCGGCGTCGTGCCCATCAGCACGGAGTTCTCCGGCAGCGGCGCGCCGTTCGGCGGTCCGGGGACCAGCTCGATGTACTTCTCGCCCAGCAGGCCGAGGTTGGCGATCCGCGCCGTGGTGCCGACGGTGAGCGGGACCTTCTTCTCCATCACCATGTTGACCCGGGCCTGCGTCCCCTGGAGGCCGAGGCCGTCGACGTGGCCCACGCGGACGCCGGCGATGCGCACCGAGGCCTTGTCGTCGAGCCCGGCGACGGAATCGAAGACGGCGCGGAAGTGCTGCCCCTTGGTGCCGAAGGGGTTGATGTCCTCGATCTTCCAGATCAGGACGCCCAGAACGACGAGGCACAGAGTCGCGAAGACTCCGATTTTGACCAGTGATTTCATAGCTCTCCCCTACGCCCGAACGCCTTCAGAGGCCGCTCGGTCCTCCGCTGCTTTCCGCTCTCTTCGCGTCGGCCTGCGAGTCGCCGCCTGGACGCGCCGAAACGTCCTCGGTCAAAGGCCCCTCGGCCTTGCCGTGGATGAACTGCTGAACCCGCGGATCTTCGAGCCGCTTGAACTCCTCGGGTGGCGCCTCGGCGATGATCTTACCCCGATTGAGCATGGCGATCCGGTCGCCGATCAGGAACGCGCTCTCCATGTCGTGCGTGATGGTGATCGTGGTCGTCTTCAACCGGTTCGAGAGGTCGAGGATCACCTCACCGATCAGCGCCGTGGTCACCGGATCGAGCCCGGTGGTCGGCTCGTCGAACAGGAGGATCTCCGGCTGGTGGGCGATCGCGCGCGCGAAGCCGACGCGGCGGCGCATGCCGCCTGAGAGCTGCGAAGGGAGCTTGTCGCTCACCCCTTCGAGCCGCACGAGCTCCAGGCACTCCTCCACCCGATCGTTGATCTCCCCGTGGGACATCTTGGTCAGCCGCTGCAAGGGGAACGCGACGTTCTGCCAGACCGTCATCGAGTCGAACAGCGCGCCCTCCTGGAAGGCCATGCCGAAGCGGCTCCGGAACTCCGTGATCTCGCGATTGCCGAGCGTCGCGACGGCGACGCCATCCACCTCGACCGTGCCGGAATCGGGCTTCAGCAGGCCGATGATGTGCTTGAGCAGCACGCTCTTGCCCGTACCCGAGCCACCGATGACGACCAGCGATTCCGCCGGCGCGACGTCGATGCTGACGCCGTCGAGCACCACCTTGGACCCGAAGGCCTTGTGCAGATCCTTGATCCGGATCTGGACTTTGTCGCTTCCCTTCTCCCCCTCTCCCGGTGAGGGAGAGCGGGAGGGGACGGGAGAGGGGGCCGGGGGTTGAGGGTTCGCCATCAGAAGAGCAACCGGGTGAGGAAGAAGTCCGAGATCAGGATGGCGATGCTCGCCACCACCACGGCGGCGGTCGTGGAACGCCCCACGCCTTCCGCGCCGCCGGTCGTGTAGAACCCCTGCTGGCAGCCGATGATCGCGAGGAGGAAGCCGAAGACGCTCGCCTTGATCAGGCCGGAGAAAAGGTCGTTCAGCTCCATGAACTGGAACGAGCGGTTGAGATAGGAGACCGGGTTCGCCCCCATCAGCACGACGGCGACCAGATAGCCGCCAAGGATGCCGATGGCGTTGCCGAGGACGACGAGCAGCGGCAGGGTGATCGTGGTCGCCCAGACCCGCGGCACCACCAGGTAGTGGACCGGATCGGTCGCCATCACCTCCAGGGCGTCGATCTGCTCGGTGACGCGCATGGTGCCCAGCTCGGCGCCCATGGCCGAGCCGGCGCGGCCGGCGACGATCAGCCCCGAGAGGACCGAGGTGAGCTCGCGCACCATCGACAGGGCCACCAGCGAGCCGACGAAGCTCTCGGCGCTGAAGCGGCTCAGCACGGTGAAGGTCTGGAGGGCCAGCACCATGCCGGTGAACAGCGCGGTCAGCAGCACGACCGGCAGCGAGTTCACCCCCACCTTCACCATCTGGCGCGACAGCTCCCGCCAGTCGTAGGGCGGCCGCAGGGTCCAGGCGAAGACGCGCCCGACCATCTGCATGAAGCGTCCCATCTGCTCGAAGTAGCGCTCCAGCAGCGACGGCAGCTTCAAGTCTCCTCCCGCGAAAAACGCGACATCAGCTCCTCCACCTTCCCCTCCCGAATGTAGCGGCGCGGCAGCCGGAGCCCGAGATGGCAGAGGATCTCCCAGGAGATCGTCCCCGCGCGCGCCGCCAGCTCCGTCGCCTTGATCTCCTCCGCGCCCTGGCGGCCGAGCAGCACGACTTCTTCTTCCAGCTCAGCCCCGGTGTCCGTCACGTCGAGCAAAGTCATGTCCATCGTAACCGAACCGGCCACCGGAACACGACACCCCCGCACCAGCGCCTCGGCCTTGCCGGTGAGCCGCCAGGCATAACCATCCGCGTAGCCGACCGGCACGACGGCGATCCGGCTGCGCCGCCGGGTGACCGTGCGCCCGCCGTAAGAGAGCGCCGTGCCCGCCGGCACCTCGCGGAGCTGGACGATCCGCGCGCGCACCGCCATGACCGGTCGCAGGCCGGTGGCCGGCGCGGCATGATCCGGCCGCTCGACGGGATCGAGCCCGTAGAGCGCCAGACCGATCCGCACCAGGGCGAAGCGGCTCGCCGGGCGGTGGAGGGCGGCGGCGCTGTTGGACATGTGGATCAGGATTCCCGCGCGCTCGTCGGCAGTGAGCAGGGCGAGCACGGCGGCGAACCGCTCCTCCTGGGCCGGATTGCGCGGGCTCGCCGGATCGTCGGCGTCGCCGAAGTGCGAGAGCAGGCCGGCGAGCCGCAGGCCGGCGCTGCCGCGCAGGATCTCCAGCGCCCGCGGCACCTCGTCGACCGCCACGCCGAGGCGCCCCATGCCGGTGTCCACCTTGAGATGCACCGCCTGGGGCTCGCGCCGCCCCGCCGTCCAGTCCCGCCAGTGCGCCAGCTCGGCGAGCGACGAGAGCGTCGGGGTGAGGCGGTAGCGGCCATAGAGAGCGATTTTCTCCGGCCGGGCCGTGCCGAGCACGAGGATCGGCAGCCGCACGCCGGCATGGCGGATCTCCGCCCCCTCCTCCAGCAGCGCGACGCCGAGCCAGTCCACCCCCGCGCCTTCGAGCACGCGCGAGACCCCCACGGCGCCGTGGCCATAGGCGTCCGCCTTCACCACCGCCATGGTCTGCGCGGGCTTCTCCCCCGGTGCGGCCGCGAGCCGCTCGCGGATGCGCGCCAGATTGTGCTCCAGAGCGCCGAGGTCGACGTCCACCCACGCGGGCCGCAGGGCGGCCTGGAGGTCCTCGACTCCCGGCGCGCCCTCGACGTCCGGCGACGGCTCAGAAGGGGGCGGGGGAGGATTCGATGCCATGCCGGTCGAGGTTCCGGAAGCTGGTGGTCTCGCCGAGGAAGACGAGGTTGACGGTGTCGGTCTCGCCGTTGCGATGCTTGGCGATGATCAGCTCCGCCAATCCCTTGTTCTCCTCGGTCTGGTTGTAGACCTCGTCGCGATAGATGAAGGCGACCATGTCGGCGTCCTGCTCGATCGAGTTGTGGACGAAAAGATCGTCCGCCACGAAATTGTGCGGGCCTGGGACCGTCAGGTCGAAAACCTCCTCGACTCCATCCTCGACTATGGAGACGATCTGGTCCCAATAGATGTCGCTGTCGGCGAGTCTCCGGAGAGCTTCCGCTCCCGCCGCAGCAGCGACCCGCAGGGCACGCGCGCGACTGAGGTTCTGCTTGAAGATCGTCAATCCGGCATAGGCCGTCTCGATCTCGAGATGGAGCTGGCGGTGCGTGACGCCATTTGCCTTCATCGCGGGCCGGACATGCAGGTCCCAGACTTCCCGCGGAATGACGTCCCGGTTCGTATTCTCCGGCCGCGAAGCGAGATAGGCGAGTGCCTCTTCCAGGGAAGCGCTCTTGTAGGCTCCCACCGCTCCCACCGCCTCGGCGAACCTGAGCACCTGCGACCTCCCGCTGACCCTCACATGATGCTGGTCCCGGCCCTTTCCCGTCTGGGGATGGATCTCGAGCCGCGCCTGAATGCCGATCCTCAGCAGCAGAGACTGCACATCCACCGCCAAACGCCGGCTGCTCGTGGCGTAGTAGATCGCCGGATACCCCCGCCCGTTCCGAGGGACCCGGATGCAGCCGTCGGTCGACCAGAGGTGCCGCAGAAACTTGCCGATGGCGGCATCCGGCTGCTCGAAGACCTTTTTGGGGACGAGCTTCTCCCATGAACGCAGCCCCCAGATGCCAAGCCCGTCGAGCCATTCCGCCACCGCGCTCCGCGTGCCGTGAGTACGGTGT
Source organism: Thermoanaerobaculia bacterium (assembly GCA_036271335.1). Taxonomy (GTDB): domain Bacteria; phylum Acidobacteriota; class Thermoanaerobaculia; order Multivoradales; family UBA5704; genus DATARR01. Next base: position 923 of record DATBAW010000451.1, on the reverse strand, counting down.
CGGGTCGAAGTCAAGTACACCTGGAACCAGGTGCGCTCTCGCCGCACCCTGGGCGCGACCTCGGAGCCGAACACCGCTGCCGCCAGCCCGGCCACCTCCTGAGCGAGATCCTCCTCCCGAGTCGTGTATTGGATCGCGCGGCGAGGCAGGGTACAGCCATCCCCGATCAAATGCCCGAGCAGGGCCAGCTCGGCGTTGGATAGAGTTTGCTTTTCAGGCGCCGGAACCCGCCGCGGGAGAGCCAGGTGCTGGCCTACCTGAAGCTCGTCCAGCCTTCGCCAGCCCTCCACGGTCAGGAATTTGTGGTTGGCCGTGGCGCGGAGGGTCCGCCCGAGGCGCGTCGTCAAACGAAACACCGGCTTGCGGCCCGTCGAAAAAGCCCGGGAGACCAGAGAAGGCTCGATCTTCAGCGTCTCGGGATTCAAGGCCCAGATCGAGAAGCCGTCGCGTCCCGAGAGCTCCTGGATGGGGACCCGGGCTCCGGAGTCCGCCAGCGTCACCAGCGTATCGCCCGCCAGACACCCGCTTTCCCTCAGGTCGGAGAGCTGTGGCCGATGGTCGCTCCCCCGGCGCTCGGTCTGGCGGGAAAGCTGGGAGAGGGCGATGACCGGGATCTCCAGCTCCTTGGCGAGCTGCTTCATGCCGCGGCTGATGGCGGCGATCTCGAGGTTGCGGTTCTCGTAGCGGCCGCCGGCCTGCATGAGCTGGAGGTAGTCGAGCACGATCAGGGACAGGCCCCGCTCCGCCTTGAGCCGCCGCGATTTCGAGGCGATCTCCAGCAGGGTCGGATTGGGCGAGTCGTCGATGTAGAGCGGCGCGTCGCCGATCGCGCGCACGGTCTGGATGATCCGCGTCCATTCCTTCTGGGACACGCGGTTCGAGCGCAGGCGGGAGAAGGAGATGTCCGCCTCCGAGCAGAGGAT
>DATBAW010000450.1:0-15178 GCA_036271335.1 Thermoanaerobaculia bacterium | reverse complement strand
CGTGGACCTCCTCCTCCCGGCCCTCGGCGACCGCCTGCTCTTCCCGCGCGATTTCGCCGGCGCCGGCGACATGCAGCGGGGGGGCATGATGCTGCGCGCCGTGCGCGAGGACCGCGAGCTCCCCTACGTCACCCTCGCCGCCCCCCGCCGCCGCGCGAGGGCCTGATTCAGCCCGGCAGGGCGCCGGCGGCGGCGATCCGCTTCCAGAGAGTCTGCCAGGTCTTCCACTTGTGCCCTCCGGGCGTGGTGAACATTCTGCCGGGAGGCAGGACCTCGCCCAGCATCCCGTTCGAATCGGCGAAGGAGTCGCTCTGCCCGCACCCCACGTAGACCGGCGGGTGGTCGGGCGATCCCGCGGCGTAGCGCGCGATCCAGGCCCACATCTGGCGCTGGAAGTCGTCCGGCGCCAGCGTCTCCGGTGGCTTCCAGCTCCTGGGGCCCCCGGCGGCCCGGACCTCCGCCAGCACCTCCTCGTCACCGAGGTAGGGAGCGAGCAGGATGAGGCCGTCGACGTCCTCGGGATGCTGCGAGACGTAGAGGAGAGCGCCGGTGCCGCCGATCGAGATGCCGACCAGCCAGACGTGGTCGTACTTCTTGCGGGCCGGGGCGATCACGTCGGCGCGCAGGCGGTCGACGATCGAGTGGTCGTAGTAGTAGGCCATGTGGGCGTCCACGGCGATCATGTCGACCTTGGCTCCCGCCCGCGCGGCGATCTCCGGGAAGCTCCGGCGGCCGAAGTCCTCGGGATCGTCCCGCTGCCCGGGGAGGAGCACGACCAGGGTTCGCGGCGAACCGGTACCTGGGTAGCTCACCGTGCGCAGCGGCACGGTCTCCGGCCGCATCGGGACGCAGCCGGCGAGCGCCAGAATCGTGAGGAAGAGCGGGAGAGCGCTCCGTGGGTGAAATCGAATCAGCTCGTGCATTTTTTCCCCTCCGCGCAACCTTCCATCGTCCCCGGCGTATAGTTTCCGCCCGGCATCTCGCCGGTCGATTCCCCTTGTCGTCGTTCGGAGGAGGTGCCCGTGAAAATCACGTTTCCCGGCTGGCGCGCTGTCGTGGCGGCCGGCGCCCTCGGCCTGCTGGCCTCGAGCGGCCCGGCCCAGGCGGCCGTCAGCTATCAGGAGTACCACTCTTTCGCCGCCGTCGAGCGGCAGATGCAGGACTGGAGCCACGCGCATCCGGGCGAGATGAAGCTGATCGCGATCGGCAAGTCGGCCGGCGGCAGGACGCTCTGGGTCGCCCGCGTCGCCGCGCCCGGTGGGGGCGATCCGGACCTCCGGCCGGCCGTCTTCGTGGGCGCCAACATCGCCGGCTTCCACAATGCCGGCACCGAGGCGGCCCTCGACCTCCTCCGCGGCCTGGTCGAGGCGCCGGCCGGCAGCCCGGCGGCGAAGCTCCTCGCCACCACCACCTTCTACGTGGCGCCGGCGCTCAATCCGGACGCCCACGACGGGATCTTCGCCAAGCCCCGCGTCCGCCGCGGCGGCAACGACATGAAGATCGACCACGACGTCGACGGCCTGATGGGCGAGGACCCGCCGGACGACCTCGACGGCGACGGCGTGATCACGCGCATGCGGATCCCCGACGCCGGCGGCGACTGGCTGGTCGACGCCACCGATCCCCGCGTGCTGGTCAAGGCCGACGCCATGGAGCAGCGGGCCGGCGCCTACCGGGTGGAGATCGAGGGCAAGGACGACGACGGCGACGGCCAGTACAACGAGGACGCCGCCGACGGCATCTGGCCCGACAAGAACTTCCCCCACGCCTTCCCCTACTCGACGCCCGAAGCCGGCCTCTGGTCGAGCCTCGCCCCCGAGACCAAGGCGGTGATGGACTTCCTTCTCAAGCGGCGCAACGTCGCCCTGGCGGTCACCTACGGGCCGGCCAACAACCTGCTGGCGGCGCCGCAGAGCCTCGGCGGCGGCGGCGATCTCGGTACCCAGAAGTTCAAGGTGCCGCCGCGCGTCGCCAAGTTCATGGGCCTCGAGGAGGACAAGGAGTACACCATCGACGAGGTCTGGGAGTACGCCCAGAACCTCCCCTTCGTGCGTCAGAACGGCATCACCAAGGACCAGCTCCAGCAGTTCCTCGGCGCCGGCGCCGCCACCAAGGTGGCCGCCGACGACCAGGCCTATCTCGACAAGTTCGCGGAGAGCTACAAGGAGCGCCTGAAGAAGGCCGGCCTCTCCGCCGACCGCCCCGGCGCCCAGTACGGCAAGGGGGGCTTCACTCCCTGGCTCTACTACCAATACGGCGCGATGGCGCTGGAGCTCGACGTCTGGGGTGTTCCCAAGGCCGAGAAGAAAGCGGCGGCGACTGCCGGCAGCGGCGACGAGCTGACCCAGGACAAGGTGGCCGCCATGAGCCCCGACGAGTTCGTGGCCCTCGGCGAGGACAAGGTCGACGCCTTCTTCAAGGCCAACAAGGTGCCGGCGCAGTTCAGCGCCAAGATGGCGATCGGCGCCGTGAAGGGGGGGCAGATCACGCCCAAGGGGATGGTCGACCGCATGAAGCAGATGGGCGGCGGCGGTGCCGCTGCCGGCGGCGGTGGCAAGGACGGCAAGGGGAGTGAGGCCGGCGCCCGCGAGCGCGAGGTGCTCGCCTGGGTGGACGCCAACGCGCCCGGCGCCTTCACGCCCTGGACGCCGGTTACCCTGCCGGACGGCACCAAGGTCGAGGTCGGCGGGCTCGATCCCTTCATCGAGATGAATCCGCCGATGGCGATCCTCAAGCCGGCGATCGCCGTCCACACCGAGACGGTGCTCGACCTGGCGGCCAAGCTGCCAAAGGTGGAGATCCTGTCCCTCCACGTCACCGATCTCGGCGACGGCGTCTACCGCGTCAAGGCGATCGCCGGCAACCGCGGCTATCTCGCCTCGCACACCTCGCAGGCCGTGCGCGCCAAGGTCCATCTGCCGGTGCGGATGACCCTCCAGACCGGCCAGGGGGTCGACCTCGTGGACGGCTACAACTTCGCCGTCACCGAGCGCCTGGAGGGAACCACCGGGACCTTCGCGGGCGAGTGGCTGGTCAAGGCCAAGCCCGGCGCGAAGATCGTCGTCGACGTGGCCACCGACAACGCCGGCCGCGACCAGAAGACCCTCACCGTCGGGAAGGGAGCCTGAACGTCATGCGACCGACTCTTCTCAAACCAAACGCCTTGAGATCCGCTCTCGCGGCCGTAGCGCTCGTCGCGGCCTCCGCCGCGCTCCATGCCGCCCCGGCATCGTCTACATCGGCGGCAACTCCGCTCGTGCCTCACGGCACGGCCCCCCTCGCCACCTTCAACAAGCTGCACACCTATGAGGAGATGGTCGAGCTCCTCAAGGCGTACGCCGCGGCCTATCCGAAGTGGACCCGGCTGGAGAGCATCGGCAAGAGCATCCAGGGGCGCGACCTCTGGATGATCACGCTCACCAATCCCGCCACCGGCCCAGAGCTCTCGAAGCCCGCCATGTACATCGACGGCAACACCCACGCCAACGAGGTGCAGGGGGGCGAGACCGCCCTCTATACCGTCGATTTCCTGCTCAAGAACTACGGCAAGCTGCCGCGCGTCACCGAGATGCTCGACCGCTCGGTCTTCTACGTCCTGCCGGTGGTCAACCCGGACGGCCGCGCGCTCTGGTTCGGCGGGCCGTCGAACGCCGACTACCCGCGCACCGTGATGGTGCCCCGCGACGACGACCGCGACGGCAAGGTGGACGAGGACGGCCCCGACGATCTCGACGGCGACGGCTTCATCACCACCATGCGCAAGAAGGTGCCGATGGGCCAGGGTACCCACAAGCTCGATCCCAAGGACTCGCGCCTGCTGGTCCCCGTGGGGCCCGGCGAGCTCGGCGACTACCTCATGCTCGGCGAGGAGGGGATCGACAACGACGGCGACGGCCGCATCAACGAGGACCCGGTCGGCTACGTCGATCCCAACCGCACCTGGGGCTACTCCTGGGAGCCCGAGTACGTGCAGTCCGGCGCCGGCGACTACCCGCTGTCGATCCCCGAGACCCGCGCGATCGCGCTCTGGGCGATGCAGCACCCCAACATCGGCGCCGTGCAGAGCTACCACAACAACGGCCAGATGATCCTGCGCGGCCCCGGCGCCAAGAACGACCGCCCCTATCCGCCGCAGGACCTCAAGGTCTACGACCTGATCGGCAAGGAGGGGGAGAAGCTGCTGCCGGGCTACCACTACTTCATCTCCTGGAAGGACCTCTACACCGTCCACGGCGCCACCACCGACCACTTCTACGGCCTGATGGGCGTGCTCGCCTTTACCAACGAGATGTACAACCCGCCGGCCGACTTCGACAAGAACGGCGAGGTGACCGACACCGAGCTGATGAAGTTCAACGACGAGCTCACCCTCGGCCGCCAGTTCGTCGACTGGCACCCGTACAACCACCCGCAGTACGGCTGGATCGAGATCGGCGGCTTCAAGCGCGACGTCGGCCGCGTGCCCGAGGGCTGGGCGCTGGAGGACGAGACGCACCGCAACAACGCCTTCGCCCTGCTCAACGCCTACCACCTGCCGCGGCTGTCGATCGGCGAGGCGACGGTGAAGAAGGCGGGCGACCACCTGTGGAAGATCGAGGTGCCGGTGCTCAACGACCGGGCGATCCCCTCGATGACCGCGATGGCGGCGCAGAACAAGCTCCACCGCGAGGACGTCGCCTCGGTCACCGGCGGTACCGGCGTGAGAGTGATCGCCAGCGGCCTCGTCGACGACCCCTATCTCGACAAGATCGAGGTCCAGGAGCACCGTCCTGACCGCCTCATGGTCCCCGGCGTCGACGGCCTCTCCACCCGCATGCTCTTCTTCCTCGTCAAGGGGGACGGCGAGGTCACCGTCCACTTCGACAGCCTGAAGGGTGGCCAGCTGGAGAAGAAGGTCGCGCTTCGCGAGACGGTGGCGGCGAAGCCGTCGATGTAGGCTTGGCGTTCGTGGCCTGCGACCTCATCCCCTGACCCCTTCTCCTGAAGGAGAAGGGGGACAATTGCGATGCGGCCGCAGCCGGGCCCTCCCTCTCCTTTAGGAGAGGGATCGAGGGTGAGGTCGCAGGCCACGGAATTCTCCTTCAGCCCCCTCGGGTTACAATCCTTCCATGATTCCGATCGGCCCTCTCCGCATCGACCCGCCGCTCTGGCTCGCCCCCATGGCCGGAGTGACCGACCGCGACTTCCGCCTGATCGTGCGGCGGATCGGCGGCATCGGCGTGGTGTCGATGGAGTTCGTCTCCTCGCGGGCGATCGTCAGCGGCAACAAGCGGACGCGCGAGATGATGCATTTCAGCGCCGAGGAGCGGCCGCTCGCCATCCAGATCTACGGCTCGGACGCCGCCACCATGCGCGAGGCCGCCCTGGTCGTCGAGGAGCTCGGTGCCGACATCTGCGACATCAACATGGGGTGCCCAGCCAATAAAGTGCTCAAGGGGTGCGCCGGCGCGGCCCTGATGGGCGACCTCGACCTGGCCGAAACGATCGTCCGCACCGTGCGCGAGGCGATCAAGATCCCGCTGACCGTCAAGTTCCGGCTGGGGCTCGACGACAGCCGCCGCAACTACCTCGAGCTGGGGCGGATCTGCGAGGCCAACGGCGTCGCCGCCGTGGCCCTGCACTGCCGCACCGCCCGCCAGATGTTCTCCGGCGAGGCCGACTGGAGCCATCTCGCTCGCCTCAAGGAGGCGCTCGCCATTCCGGTGATCGGCAACGGCGACGTCACCGAGCCCGAGGACGGCCTGCGCATGCTGGCCGAGACAGGCTGCGACGGCGTGATGATCGGCCGCGGCGCCACCCGCAACCCCTGGATCTTCCGGCAGATCGCCGCGCGCCTTGCCGGCAGCCAGCTGGGCGAGGCGACCCTGGCCGACCGCCGCGACCTGATCCTCGACCACTTCCGCATGGTGGCCGAGCGCGAGAACTCCCTCTTCGCCCTCCACAAGCTGCGGAAGTTCACCGGCTGGTACACCCACGGCCTCCCCAACGGCCGCAAGCTCCGTCAGGCGATCAACACGATCCCCGACGTCCCGACCTTCCTGGTGATCGTCGAGGAGTTCATGGGCGAGATCCTGGTCGAAGAGCAAGCCGCCTGATGGTGGAAATGGCGGGCGTGGAGCACGCGATCGATCTGGACCTCCCGCCGGCGGCGGCGCTGGCGGCTCTCCGGCAGACGGCGGAAGACCTGGGCGCCGAGCTCCAGGCCGAGGGCTACGGCTGGAAGCTCCACATCCCCGTGCTCGCCGGCCTCCGCCGCGGACTGGTCAGCGGCCCGGTCGAGATCCTGCCGACCCGGGAGGGCTCGCGGCTGGTCTTCCGGCCGGAGTCGACGGTGTACCACGTGCAGACCCAGGCGGTGATGATCCTCCTCCTCGCCACCGCCGGCGGCCTGCTCACGCTCGTGTGGCCCTTCTTCCCCCGGCTGCTGTCGATCGCCCCCTTCGGCGCCCTGGTCGCCCTCGGCGGCTGGTTCCTGGTGATCTCGCGGCTGCGCACCAGCGGCCCGGACGAGTTCCTGATGGCGGTGACGGCGCACGAGGGCGGTGTGGGCCGGGACGACCTGAGTCCAAATCCCCCGGGGAATGCCCTTCCCCCCGCCTGAGTTATACTCCCCGCAGGCAGTACGGTTCTTTGGCAACTTGGGGGTGTACCGGTTTCGACGGGGAACAAAGCGGGGCAGGTGTTGCGTGTCGAGCTTCCGCTCGTAACACTGGAAAAATAACTGCGAACGATAACTTCGCCCTCGCGGCCTAAAAAGGGCTCGTGACGTTCCGATGGTGGGCCTTGATTCGCGGCGCCCACCGGAACGACGCTAAAGCGGATCAATGGGTGCGGAGGCCTTGCGACGCACCAGGATACAAAGCAAGGCTGGCAGCCGTGCCAGGTTGGCCTTCTTCCAGAGCACGGCGGCGAGACTTAGAATAGAGGGATACACACGTAGACGTGCCTGTCACGCGTTTCTCGGACGTGGGTTCGACTCCCACCACCTCCACCAAAGCCAACTCTTCTTCTCCCAGCTATTTCCGCCGGGCTATTCCCGCCGCCGCCAGACCAGCAGCCAGAGAAAGAACGGCCCACCCAGCAGCGCGGTGAGGATGCCCACCGGCAGCTCGGCCGGGGCCATCACCGTGCGCCCCACGGCGTCGCAAAGCGTCAGGAACGCTCCGCCCCCCAGGATGCAGGCCGGCAGCAGGAACAGGTGGTCGTGCCCCACCAGCCGGCGCAGCATGTGCGGCACGATCAGGCCCACGAAGCCGATCGGCCCCGCCACCGCCACCAGGGCGCCGATCATCAGCGAGGTGGCGAGGAGCACCAGCCGGCGCAGCCGGGCGAGGTCCACGCCGCGGCTCGCCGCCAGCTCCTCGCCGGTGAGCAGGAGGTTCAGCTCCCAGCGCAGGGCGAACAGCGCCGCGCTGCCGGCGATCACCCAGGGGAGCAGCCAGAGCACCTCGCCGTAGCCCACCACCGACAGCCCGCCCATCATCCAGCGCACCATGCGGAAGGTCTGCGTGGAATCCGCCAGGTACTGCAGGAAGAGAATGATCGCCGAGCAGGAGAGCGACACGGCGACCCCGGCGAGCAGCAGCGTCGAGGTCTCGACCCCCTGCCGGCGCAGCGCCAGCCCCACGATCAGGGCGGTAGCGCCGAGCGCGCCGGCGAAGCTCGCGATCCCCACCAGCGACAGCCCGAGGAACGTCCCCCCCTCGAAGCGCAGGGCGAGCACCGCTCCGAGCGCCGCGCCGCTCGACACCCCCAGCGTGTAAGGCTCCGCCAGCGGATTGCGGAAGAGCGTCTGAAACCCCAGGCCGGACACCGCGAGCGCCGCGCCGCCGAGCAGCGACAGCAGAATGCGCGGCAGCCGGATCTGCCAGAAGATCAGCTGCGTGGAAGGATCGCCATGCACGATGCCGGCGAGCGAGAGCCGCTGGCTCCCCACCAGCGGCGTCGCGACCAGCGTGGCGATCCAGATCGCCAGCAGGAGCAGGAGAGCGGTCCGCGGCTTCACGAGCTAGCGTCCTGCCCAATATCCAGGACGGTGACCGGCCGTTCGCCACCGCGGACGATCTCGAAACGGGCGCGGAAGAGGCGGTCGAGCACGTCCTGCCGGAGGATCTCGGCGGGCGCGCCGGTGGCGAGCACCTTGCCGCCCGCGAGCGCCAGCAGCCGGTCGCCGAGCAGCGAGGCGAGGTTGAGGTCGTGGGTGGCGAGAACGACGGTGTGATCGGTGCCGGTGGTCAGCCGGTGCAGCAGACCGGCGAGGTCGCGCTGGTGGCGCGCGTCGAGATGCAGGGTCGGCTCGTCGAGCACCAGCAGCTCCGCCTCCTGGGCGAGCGCGGCGGCGATGAACACGGCCTGCCGCTCGCCCCCCGAGAGCTCGTCGACCGGCCGCCCGCGCAGCTCCTCGATCCCGACGACTCTCAGCGCCTCGTCCACCGCCGCGAAGTCCTCCCGCCGCGGCGCCAGCTGAAACGTCGAGAGATGTGGATAGCGGCCGAGGAGCACGATCTCCTCGACCTTCAGCGGCACCCGGTCGGGGCGGATCTGCGGTACGTAGGCGATGCGGCGGGCGATCTCGCGGCGGGAGAGGCGGGCGAAGGAGTGGCCGGTGTAGGCGATCTCGCCGGCGGAGGGCGTCAGCAGGCCGGTAAGGCAGCGCAGGAGCGTCGTCTTGCCGGCGCCGTTGGGGCCCACCAGCACCAGGCACTCGCCGCGGACGACGTCGAGGTCGAGGGGCCCCAGGATCGTCCTGGCGCCGGAGCGCCATTCGAGCCCGCGGGCGCTGAGCAGGACCGGCGGGGTCACCCCGGCTTCCTGGCTCGCGCGAGCGCCGCGCGCATCTCGCGGTAGAGCTGCGGCAGGCGGGGTCCCGGGATCAGCACGAAGCTGCCGGCGACGACCTCCACGGCGTGGTCGCGGACGGCCGGCACCCTGGCGAGCGGCTGCCAGTCCTGGACGATGGCCGCCATCTGCGTGGGCGTCAGCGGGTCCGACCGCAGCTCCAGGATCACGTCCGGCTTGCGGGCCACGATCTCCTCGACGCCGATCTGCGGGTACAGGGTCGGCGCGTCGGCGAAGGCGTTCACCGCGCCGAGCCGGCCGAGGAGCTCGTCGAGGAAGGTGCCGTGGCCGGCGACCGTGATGTCGCCGAGACGGCCGGGCGCGCGGCCGACCGAGAGGATCACCTTGAGCGGCCGGCCGGGCAGCGGGCTTGGCGCGAGGCCGGCGCGCCATTCGGCCGCCAGCTTGTCGCCGGCCGCCGAGACGCCGCACGCCTGAGCGATGGTGTGGAAGGAGCGCTCGACGTCGGCCAGCGACTCGTTAGGCACGATCAGCACGTCGATCTTCAACGGCTTGAGCTTGGCGATCAGGTCGCGCTCGCTGGGGCCGAGGACGGCGAGATCGGGGTGGAGCGAGACGAGGCGCTCGAGGTTGGGATTGAACAAGCCGCCGAGGTGCGGCTTGCGCACCGCCGCGTCCGGCCAGTAGGTGTAGTCGCCGACGCCGACCACGCGGTCGCCGAGACCGAGCGCGAAGAGGGTCTCGGTCAGGCTGGGTGTCAGCGCGACGATCCGCTGCGGTGCCTCCCGAACGCGTCCGATCGACACGTCGAAAATTCCCACCCGCCCGCCGCACGCGGCGAGCAGGAGAAGCAGGAGACAGACGATCGTAGGGGCGGCCCTATGTGGCCGCCCTGAATCGAAGACCCCCGCCCAGGGCGCCCACGCAGGGGCGCCCCTACGGTTCCTCAGCAGCCGCCTAGAAATTGAACGAAACTCCACCGATCACGGTCCTCCCGGTGCTGGGAAAGCCCAGCGCCTCACTGTATCGCCGATCGGCGACGTTCTCGACCCGGGCATAGGGCGAGAGCCACGTCCGCGCCCGCCAGCGGGCGGCGAGGTCGAGCCGCGTGTAGCCCGGATTGGTGGTGCGGGCGAAAGTGATGGGGTCGGCATCGGCGCGGTTGCCGACGTAGCGCTCGACGGCGTTCAGGGTGAAGGCGCCCGGCCGCGCCGTCAGGATCAGGTTGGCGCTCCGCTTGGGGCGCCGGAGCAGCTCGAGGCCGGTGTCCTGATCCTCGGTATTGAGGAAGGTCGCGTTCAGCTCCGCGTCGAAGATTCCCTTCCGATAGCCGGTCTCGGCCTCGACGCCGCGGGTGCGGGCGCGCCCGATGTTGGCCTCCGTGAAGGTCGCAAGATCGAAGTCGATCAGGTTGTGCAGGCGGTTCTCGAAGCCGGTGACGTTGAGCCGCCAGCCGCCGGTCACCTGCGAGATCCCGACCTCGTAGCTCCGGCTGTCCTCGGGCTTGAGATCGGGGTTGGCGCTGCCGGGGAAGAAGAGCTCGCCGAGCGAGGGAGCGCGGAAGGCCTCGCCGTAGCTCGCCCGCAGCAGCGTGCCCTCGGCCAGCTTCAGCACCGTGCCGGCGCGCAGGCTGGTCTTGCCGCCATAGACGTCGTTGTCGTCGCGCCGCAGCCCGAGGTCCAGCCGCACCGGACCCGCTCCCCAGCTCCCCTCGCCGAACGCCGCCCAGGTGCGCTGGTGGGCGGCGTCGAGGTTGGTGAAGCCGTCGGAGGAGGCGGTCACGTTCAACCGCTCGACCTCGGAGCCGAAGGCCAGCCGCAGATTGTCGTCGTCGTGCCAGGAGACCACGGCCCGGCCCCGCTCGGCATACGAGGAAGTGTCCGACCGCTGGGAGAAGGGATCGTCCGGATCGCGGAAGGCGTTGTCGAAGTCGGTCCGCGAGGCCTGCGCCTCCACCTGCCAGGACCCTTGCGTGAGCTGGAAGGGGACGGCCACCTCGCGCTCGTGCCAGGAGATCTCCCGGTGCGGCGACACCTCGCCGTCGGAGAAGGGGATGCCGGTCTGCGAATTGTTCCCCCGCACCAGCACGCCCAGGCTGGTGGCCGGGTTGATCGACCAGAGCGCCCGCGCCACCCCTTCGTCGCTGTCGAAGTCGTCGTTGACGAACTCGTTGCCTCCCCGCCGGAGGTTGCCGGTGAGGTCGAAACGGATCGGGCCGGCGTCGGCGCCGGCGGCGAGGCCGCCGCGCTTGTAGCCGTACTCGCCACCCTCGACGTTGAGCGTCCCCCCCTGATGGGTGCCGGTGAGCACCTGCACCACGCCGCCCAGGGCGTTGCTGCCGTAGAGAGCGCTGAACGGACCGCGGACCACCTCGACGCGCTCGACGCCGTCGAGCGGCACGAACTGCCAGTTGGCGCCGCCGAAGTAAGGGTCGTTGAGCTGGATGCCGTTCCAGAGCAGCAGCGTCTGGTTCGAGTTGGTGCCGCGGGTGAACAGCGACGTCTGCTGCCCGGCGGGGCCGGCCTGGATGAGGGTGAGGCCGGGAACGGTGCCGAGCAGGGTGGAGAGATCGTTGGCCTGGCGGGCGGCGATCTCGCGCTGATCGAGGACGGTGGTCGACGCGGGGGTCTGCCGGCGGTCTTCGCCGTCGAGGGTGGCGGTGACGACGACGGCGTCGCTGAAGGAGGGGACCGGGGTCGGGCTCTGGCTCTGGGCCGCGGCCGGGAGTCCGCCCCCGAGGGCTCCCGCGATCAAAATCGGGACGATCTGGCGCATCGTGCGCTCCTTTCGGAATCAACGCCCCACCGCCGCTATGCAGTCGAATGGGGGCCGAAAGAGAGCACGAAATGCGCGCGCAATCCCTCGCCCGCACCCCGGGGGAGGCGTTGTGGACGGGCGGCAGGTCTCCTGGCTTCCGGATCGTCCTACTCCCGGGCCTTCCCACGCGGGCGACCCAATCTGGATCTCTCCCGTGCAGTGGCACGTCCGGTTTCGTACCCGGTTACAGTGGCGGGGGCCGCGCCGGTCTCTCACCGGCTTCCCTCTCAAGACACGAGCGCCTCCCCTTGCGAGGAGGCCCTGATGTCACCGCACCGTCTGGTTTGTCAAAGAAGCCTCCCACGGCGGGAGGCCGGTTGCATCAAAGCGAAACGACTCGAAGCGGCTCTACTGCTGCGGCGGCGAGCCCGCGCCGGAAAGACCGCCGAACGGCACGCCGGTGTTCGCCCCGTCCGCGTTCGACGGAACGTTGGTGTTCGCTCCAAAACCGCCACCGAGGCCGCCGAAGGAGGCACCCGAGCCGCCGCCGAAAGCAGCGCCGATCGGCACGCCCCCCGCCTGGTTCGGCTCGGCGAACTGCTGCACCGAGTAGTGCTGGTTCTGCTCCATGATGTCGAGCACCCGGTTGGCGTAGTCGAGGGCGCGATCCTGGGCCTCCTCCGCCTTGGTCTTCTCACCCGGCAGGTCGTTCGGGGCGCGGCCGAGGGCGATCGCCTTGTCGCTGATCTTGATCCCGAAGCCCTGCGTCGGGTCCTCCGCGCGGACGCTCTTGACGTCCTCCTTCGGGAAGCCGACCCAGTTGCCCACCTCGGTCAGCAGGAGGACCATGTTCGGATCCCAGCTCGCCTGCTGCGGCTGGCGCGCGGTCTCGATCACGGTGCCGTTGGTCAGGGTCACGTAGTAGACGTCCGCCAGCGCCGGCATGGCGAAGAGCGCCAGGACGACCAGCACGGGCCCGACACGAGACAGGGAACGCGACATGGGAAAACCTCCTGCGGCGACCAGCCGCATTGATAGCTATGCGTAGCTTAGCACGGGCCCGGGCATTTATGCCCGGGCGAGCATCTGCTCCCGGAGCTGCTCACGGAACAGCACCGCGCCCCCATGCGCCGGGTGGCGGAGGGCGGGAGCGTCGACGCCCAGCTCCGCCAGCGCTCCCTGGGAGGTACGGCCGACGGCGAGCACCTGGGGCCCCGGCAGCTCGGCGAGGAGCCGCTCCAGGACGTGCAGATTGGCGGCGACCAAGCCGCGCTCCGGCGTGCGGTTGCTCAAAGGGCCGGCGGCGCAGTAGGGGTGCCAGGGGAACGCGTTCCAGACCAGGACGCCGCGCGCGTCGCCGCCCAGGGCGTCCCAGACGATGCTCCCCGAGGGCTCCAGCCAGAGGTCGGGGTTGCGGCTGGTCGCCTGGAACGGCGCGCCGCCCCAGGGGAGCCGCCGGTCAGCCGGCCCGAGGAGCTGGCGCTCGCTGGTGAAGGCGATGCCGGAGAACCGGCCGCCGCGATAGCCGAGCGCCTCCCCCAGCAGCACCACCCGGGGCGTCCCCACGCGGTCGAGATAGGCCTCCAGGTTCGCCCGCCGCCGCCGCGCCGCCGCCGGACCGTCGAGCTCCGCGAAAGCCTCGCGATAAGGATTCACCACGCCGGCCACGCTCGCCGTGCCGCCGCGGGGGCCGCGGTAGAGCAGGCGGAGGACGGCCGAGAGGTCCACGCGGTACCTCTTCGGCTCTAGGCCGCGGCCAGCGCGGTCAGCACCAGCGGCTCGCCGCGGCGGATGACGATCGTGTGCTCGTAGTGGGCGGTGAGGGAGCGGTTGCTGGTGCGGATCGTCCAGCCGTCCGGCTCGGTGACGAGCTGCGCCGGCTGGACCGAAATCATCGGCTCGACGGCGAGCACCAGCCCGTCGGTCAAGGGTATCCGCGACCGCGGATCGTAGTAGTTGGGCACCTCGGGCGCCTCGTGGATCGTGCGGCCGACGCCGTGGCCGCAGAGGTTGCGCAGGATGCTGAAGCCGTGCCGCCGCACCTCGTTCTCGACCGCCCGGCCGATGTCGCTGACCTGACCGCCCACCCGCGCCACCTCCAGCGCCTTCTCGAAGGCGGCCTTGGCGCACTTCCTGAGCTTGCGGGCGGCGGGCGACACCGGCGGCAGCAGCACCGTCGTGGCGGAATCCGCGATGTAGCCCCCCAGCTCGGCGGTGACGTCGATCTTGACCACGTCGCCCGGCTCCAGGCGGCGCGGCCCGGGCACGCCGTGCACGATCTGCTCGTTGACGCTGATCAGGTTGAACCCCGGGAACTTGTAGGTGAGCTGCGGCGCCGACCGCGCCCCATGGCCGCGCAGGAAGTCGGCGCCGACCTGATCGAGCTCCGCCGTGGTCATCCCCGGCCGCACCGCCTCCTTCATCAACTGGATCGCCTCGCCCACCAGCCGCCCCACCCGAGTCATCCCGGCGAGGTCCTCCCTCGAGCTGATCGTCATACCGCCCTCCTCGATAGGAAGGAGTGTATAGGATGGAGCGCGATGGAATCCCTCGCTCAGGACCTCCGCTCCGCCCTGCGCACGATGCGCCGAAATCCTGGCCTGACGTCCGTCGTGGCGCTGTCGGCGGGCCTGGCGATCGGCGCCAACACCGCCGTCTTCAGCGTGGTCAATGCTTTCCTGCTGCGCCCGCTGGCGATCCAGGACATCGATCGGGTGGTGCGGGTGCGCGAGAACCTGGCGCTGCCGGGGCACCAGCCCGACCTCCGGAGCCTGAGCGCGGCGAGCTTCGGCCGCTGGCAGCGCGAGAACAGCGTCTTCTCCGGGATGGCCGCCGCCACCGGAACCAGCCTGACCCTGACCGGCGAGGGCGGGGCGGAGCGCATCTCGGGCGCTCGCGTATCGGCGAGCTTCTTTCCCGTCCTCGGCATCAAGCCCGTCCTTGGCCGTATCTTCAGCGCCCAGGAGGACCAGCCGGGCCGCGAGGACACCGTCCTGATCGGCTATGGCCTCTGGCAGCGCCGCTTCGGCGGTAATCCGAAGATCCTGGGTCGCGCATTGACGCTCAACGGCACCTCGCACGCCGTGATCGGCGTCATGCCGCGTGGCCTGCGCCATCCCTATGAGGCGGACCTCTGGGTGCCGCTGGGGTTCCGTGAGGATGCCACCGCACAGGAGTTTTACGCGCCGGCGCGCCTGAAGCCGGGGATCACCCTGGAGCGCGCCCGTGACGAGATGAACGCCCTGGCGCGGCGCATCGCCCAAGAGGACCCGCGCCCGACCACGCCCAAAGGCGCCGGCCTCAGCCCTCTGCGCGGCGAGATGATCGGCCATCTCGCCCGCCTGCTCTACCTGCTCTCCGCGGCGGCCGCGTTCGTCCTGCTGATCGCGGCCGCCAATATCTCGAACCTCCTGCTCGCCCAGAGTCTCAACCAGCGCGCCGAGGTGGCCATCCGCACGGCACTCGGCGCCGGCCGCGTCCGGCTGATCCGGCAGTTCCTCGTCTACAGCGTGGTGCTCGCGGTGGCTGGCGGGCTGATCGGGCTCCTGCTCTCCACCTGGATGGTGGGGCCGCTGGCGGCGCTCAGCCCGGTCTACGGCCTGGGCGAGTTCGACATCGAGCC
>DATBAW010000449.1:0-16717 GCA_036271335.1 Thermoanaerobaculia bacterium | reverse complement strand
CTATCTGGTGCGCGAGTACGCCCGCAACGTCGAGGACGTCACCGCCAGCACCGAGGGGGGCGAGGCGCTGAAGGTCGAGAAGACGACCAAGAACCACTGGCGGATCGACACCAAGCAGGGTTCCCAGGTGGTCGTCCGCTACCGCGTCTACTCGCGCGAGATGTCGGTGCGGACCAACTTCGTCGACTCCGGCTTCGCGCTGATCGTCGGCGCCGCGACGTTCATGACCCTGGAGGGCTCGCCGGCCCACCCCTTCGAGGTCCGGCTGGAGATGCCGGCCGGCTGGCGGATCTCGGCGAGCCCGCTGGCGCCGCTCCCGGGCGCCGGCGACCACGCCTACCGGGCCGACGACTTCGACACCCTGATCGATTCGCCGATCTACGCCGGCAACGCCGCCGTCCACCCCTTCGACGTCGCGGGCAAGTCCCACCTCCTGGTCAACGAGGGGGAGGACGCGGTGTGGGACGGCCCCCGCTCGGCGGCCGACGCCGAGACGATCGTGCGGACGCTGGTCGACTTCTGGGGCGTCGCGCCCTACCCCCGCTACGTCATCTTCAACCTGCTCACCGAGTCCGGCGGCGGCCTGGAGCACAAGAACGCCTGCACCCTGATGAGCAGCCGCTGGCGGGAGCGCACCCGCGAGGGGTATCTCGACTGGCTGGGGCTGGTGAGCCACGAGGTCTTCCACGCCTGGAACGGCAAGCGGCTGCGCCCCGTCGCGCTCGGCCCCTTCGACTACGAGCAGGAGGTCTACACCCGCGACCTCTGGGTGGCCGAGGGGTTCACCTCTTACTACGGCGAGCTGCTGGTCCACCGGGCGGGCTTCTCCACCGCCAAGGAGTATCTGAAGGGGTTGAGCAAGTCGATCGACGCCCTGCAGACCACGCCGGGGCGGCTGGTCCAGCCGCTCGACGAGTCCTCCTTCGACGCCTGGATCAAGGCCTACCGGCGGGACGAGAACTCGAACAACTCCGGCATCAGCTATTACACCAAGGGGGAGGTCGTCGCCTTCCTGCTCGACGCCCGGATCCGCCGCGCCACCGGCGGCCGCAAGAGCCTGGACGACGCCATGCGCCTCGCCTTCCAGCGCTACTCCGGGGAGCGCGGCTACACCTCCGAGGAGCTCCGGAAGGTCTTCGCGGAGGTGGCGGGGACCGACCTCGGCGGCTGGCTGCACGACGCCGTGGACACCACGGCCGAGCTCGACTACCGGGAGGCGCTCGACTGGTACGGCCTGCGCTTCGCCAGTGATCAGGGAAAAACGGAGCCCGAGAAGAAGGAGGGGGGCGAGCCGAAGGAGCTCCCCGCCGGCTGGCTGGGGATGGACGCCGCCGTGCAGGACGGCCGCCTCACCGTGACCGCCGTGAAGCGCGGCACCCCCGCCTACGACGCCGGCGTCAACGTCGGCGACGAGATCCTCGCCATCGACGACTACCGGGTGCCCCCCGCGGGGCTGGACGGGAGGCTCAAATTCTACCGTCCGGGCGCCAAGGCGGCGCTCCTGGTGGCCCGGCGCGATCTCCTGGTCCGCCTGCCCGTCACCTTCGGCGAGAAGCCCCGGGATTCCTGGAAGCTGGAGGTCCGCCCCGACGCCACGCCGGACCAGAAGGCGCACCTGGAAGCCTGGCTGGGAGGAAAGAGCTGAGACACACCTGACTTCCTGGGACCGCCGGCGTCCCGCCGGCTCTAACCAAAACTAACTAAAAACGGAGTGAGAGCCGGCGGGACGCCGGCGGTCCCAGGAAGGGGTCGTCTTGATCACGGGGTGAATTCCCACGTCTTCACCTCCCACGCCCCCCCTTCGATGGCGACGGCGCCGACGTAGTGTTCCGCCGGCAGGAGGTGGTGGAAGAACCAGCGGGCGGCGCGTTTGGCGTCGCCCTCGAGGGTGAGCATGCGCGGCGGATCCCCCGGCGCCAGAGTGACGTCGAAGGAGTCGAGCGGCGCCGCCAGCCCCTCCCCCACCGCCTTGAGGTAGGCCTCCTTCCGCGTCCAGCAGTTGAAGAAGGTCTCCTCCTTACGGGGGCCGGGAATCCCGCGCAGAACCTCGCGTTCACTGGCCGAGAAGAAGCGCTCGGAGATCTGCTCGCAGTCGGGCATCGGACGGAGGAATTCGACGTCCACGCCGATCTCGCGGCCCATCACAAAGGCCGCCAGGGCCAGCTCGTCGGAGTTCGAGAGATTGAACTCGAGCCCGCCGGCGTCGAGCGGCGCCTCCAGGAAGGGCTTGCCGCGGGGGCCGTAGCGGAACCGGATCGTCTCCGGCCGCCGGCCGAGATAGGCGCCGAGCAGGGTCCGCAGGGCGCCGCGCCCCACCACGTACTGCCGCCGGTGCTTGTCGAAACGGAAACGGTTCGCGCGCTCCCACTCGTCGGCGGCGAGGCAGCGCCCCAGCCGCTCGACCTCGGCCGGCGGCGGATCGAGCGGGATCGCCCAGACGTGGATCTCGCTCAGGCCCAGCGCGAGACCGGCCTCCAGCGAGCGGGGGGGGAAGCCGGTCACCCGCCGGTCACCAGGACGAGGCGCGGGGAGCCGGCGCGGCGGCGATCTCGGCCAGATCGCGCGAGACCGACTCGAGGACGAGATCCTTGCCGCTGTTGATGAAGAAGTGATCTCCCGGCAGCATCCGCATGCGGAACCGGCCGGTGGTGTGATCCTTCCAGGCCTCCACGTCCTCCCGCGTGACGTCCTCGTCGCCCAGGCCGCCGAAGGCGGAGATCCCGGCGTCGAGCGGCGCCTCCTCGGTGTACTCGTAGGTCTCGTTGACGGAGAAGTCGGCGCGCAGGATGGGGGTGATCAGCTTCATCAGCTCCGCGTGCTGGAGCACTTCCTCCGGCGTGCCGTTGAGCTCCCGCAGCTTCTCGATGAACTCGGGCTCGGGGAGGGCGTGGATCGGCTCCTCGCGGGCCGGCAGCTGCGGCGCACGGCGGCCGGAGACGAAGAGGTGCTGCGGCTGGGTGCGCCCCCGCCGGCGCAGCTCCCGCGCCAGCTCGAAGGAGATCATGGCGCCCATGCTGTGGCCGAAGAAGACGAACGGCAGGCCCGTCAGGTACGGATCGAGGGCGTCGGCGATCGCCTGGATCATCGGCCCAGGCTCGGCGTAGGCGGGCTCGCGCAGCCGGCTCTCGCGGCCGGGGATCTGCACCGGACAGACCTCGAGATCGGCGGGCAGGGACGCTCCCCAGCCGCGGTAGATCGAGGCGCCGCCTCCCGCGTAGGGAAAGCAGAACATGCGCAGTCTCGCGCGTGGATTCACTTCGCGGTAGGCGAGCCACCGCTCCGGAGGGTTGCTACTCGGTCTCAATGGTCGATCGACTCCAGGTCAGCCCCGCCGCGGCCGGCCGCGGGGAGCCGCGCGCCCTCTCGCGAGAGCGCGGCGGTCTAGTTGGCTTCGGTACCCGCCTGCCGTGCCCGCTCCATCTCTTCCATCTTCTTGCGCAGGGACAGGGGACGCATGTCGGTCCAGACTTCCTTGATGTAGTCGAGGCACTCCTGCTTGAGGCCCGACTTGCCGACGTCGCTCCAACCGAGAGGGTTCTCGCGGTGGGCCGCCCAGATCGAGTACTGCTCTTCGTGATTCACCACCACTTTGTAGATCGTGGTGTCTTCTCTGTCTTCCCAACTCATCGGGTGGATCTCCTCTGGTTTCGTTGGTCTCCTGGCCCGGCGGGCCGGGATTCGCGCCCACGGGCTGGACCCGTTCCCTCTCTTAAGTGCCGAAAACGCCCCAGGCGGGACATTCCGAGGGTCCATCATCGTATCACCTCTCCGTATCAGCCCTCGGCCTGCCGCGCCCGCGCTCGGTCGAGGGCCGCGACGAGGGCGTCGACGTCCTCCGGACCCGTCCGGTAGTTGGTGACGCAGGCGCGCAGGGCCGGGCCCGCCTCCCCCAGCGCCACCGTGCTGATCCAGGCCTCCCCCGACGCCACGACGTCCGCCGCTACCGCCTCGAGGAACGCCGCCGACCTCCCCTCCCGGCCCTCGTGCGCGGGATCGACGAAGCAGACCACCGGCAAGGGCGTGTCGTTGACGATCGTCCACCCCGCCGCGGTCAGCCGCTCGCGGAGACGGTCCCCCATCGCCGTCTGCCGGCGGATCGCCTCCTCGTAGCCTGCCCAGCCGGCGACCGCCAGCGACAGGAAGAGCTTGAGGCCGATGAACCGGCGCGACCACTGCATCGAGTGCGCGTAGGGGTCGGCCACCGGCAGGACGGTCCCCTCTCGCGGCATGTACCCCGCCGTGACCCGGAAGGTGCGCTCGAGGATGCCGGGATGACGGGTGAGGTACATCCCCGCGCCCATCGGCACCGAGAGCCACTTGTGGGCGTCGAAGGTAATCGAGTCGGCGCGGTCGACGCCGGCGAGGACCGGCCGCAGCTCCGGCACCAGGGCCGCCGCCCCGCCCCACGCCGCGTCGACGTGCAGCCAGAGCCCTCCCACGTCCTCCACCACCTGGGCGATCCCGGCGATCGGATCGACGGCGCCGGCGCTGGTCGAGCCGGCGGTGGCGACGACGAGGAAGGGTGCGCACCCCGCCGCGCGGTCCTCGGCGATGCGGGCGGCGAGCTCCTCCGGGATCATCCGCAGCGCGGCGTCCACCCGCACCTCGCGCACCGCCTCGGTGCCGAGCCCGCAGAGGCGGGCCGCCTTGAGGAAGGAGTGATGGGCCTCCGGCGAGACGTAGAAGACCGGCTGGCTGCGCAGGGCGCGCAGGCCCCGGCGGCCGATCTCGGGGAAGGCGCGGGTGAGCGCCGTCAGCAGGGCGGTATGGTTCGCCTCCGCGCCCCCGGAGGTGAACGTGCCCTCCAGCCGCGCCGGATCGAAGCCGAACCGCCCCCCGAGGGCGCGGATCAGATGCTGCTCGATCTCCGCCGCCATCGGGCTGTGGCTCCAGGCCGCCAGCTGCGGATTGAAGGCGGCCACCAGGGCGTCGCCGGCGATGCCCATCGTCGCCGGCGCCGGGTTGAACAGCCCGAAATAGCGCGGATGCGGGGCGTGGACCTGCCAGCGCCAGAGGCTCTCGACCGCGAAGTCGAGCGCCGCCACGGGAGCGACCGGCCGCTCGAAGTCGAAGGGCGCGAGCGCCCCCCGGATCGCCTCGACGTCCAGCGGCGGCGCCACCCGCGCCTCCCCCACCCCGTTCAGATAGGACTCGATCGCCTCCACCAGGCGACTCCAGAGCTCGCCCCGCGTTTTGTCGTCCAGCATCAGGGCGTCCAGCGTCAGCATGTCGTTCCCTCTCCTTCCAGCCGAAGCGCAGATGATAGAGCAGGAGCGCCGCGAAGCGGCCTACAATGCGGCCACGATGAAGATCTTCGAATTCCGCGCCCAGACCCGCGTCCCGCGGCCGCGCCCGGAGGTCTTCGCCTTCTTCGCCGACGCCGCGAACCTGGAGAAGCTGACGCCCCCCTGGCTCCGCTTCGAGATGCTCACCCCGGCGCCGGTCGAGATGCGCCCTGGGGCCCTGATCGACTACCGCATCCACCTCCGCTTCATCCCCCTCCGCTGGCGCACCGAGATCACCGCCTGGGAGCCTCCCCACCGCTTCGCCGACCAGCAGCTCAAGGGCCCGTACCGCCTCTGGCTCCACGAGCACACCTTCGAGGAGGACGGCGACGGCACCCTCTGCGGCGATCACGTGCGATACGCCGTGCCCTTCGGCGCCCTGGCCAACCGGCTGATGGTGGCGCGGGACGTGCGGCAGATCTTCGCGTACCGGGAAAAGCGGTTGAAGGAGATCTTCGGGGCTCCCTGACGGATCTGGCCAAGCGAATGAGCGGCGAAAGACTGCTCCCAGAGAATCCGCTGGAATTCATCCGTCGATGCGTGAGACGGAGGGATCTGCTCTGGACCTATCACGTGAACATGCGGCTTGCGAAAAGACACATCCCGCGCGGGTCGATCCTCGACGCCGTGGAAACCTTTGAGCTCATCGAGAGCTATCCTGACGACAAGTACCTTCCCAGCTACCTGGTTTACGCCCAGGTCCAGGGCTCTGTCTGCCACGTGCTTTTCGCCGCCGACGTTCCGGGGCACAATGTCCGGGTCGTGACAGCTACCGGCCAAATCCACAGGAGTGGTCGGCCGATTTGAGGAAGCGGAGGTAAGAATCTTGAAGTGCCATGTTTGCGGATCGGAGATGACGCGGGTCCAAACCGACCTGCCGTTCAAAGTCAGCGAGACCACGATCGTCATCGTCAAGGCGCTCCCCGTCCTGCAGTGCGAGGGCTGCGGCGAGTATTTGTTGGAAGATCCGGTCCTCCAACGCGTGGACGCGATCCTGGAGGGCGCCGATGGACGGGCAGAGCTCGAAATCCTCCGATACGCCGCCTGAAGCTCCGCCGGCCGCGGACACCGACCTCCTCTACGCCCCCCACGGCGAGACGGGTCGTTTCTTCAACCCCTGGGCGCCGCCCTTCGAGAGCCGGATCACCGATCTGCTCCGCTGGAAATTCGGCGGCAAGAACCCCTACGACAAGAGCGCGCCACCCCGGGTTCCCGTGGTGGCGAACGACGGCGCGTATCTGAAGGATCGGGGGGCGCCGGACTCCGTGACCTGGGTGGGGCATTCGGCGTTCGCGGTCCAGGACGGCGGGGAGGTGTTCCTCACCGACCCCCACTTCGGCCAGCGGGCGCTGCTCCCCAAGCGGAAGAGCCCGCCCGGCATCCCCCTCGCGGCGGTGCCGCCGGACGCCTTCGCCGTCCTCTCCCACAACCACTACGACCATCTGGACGCCTGGAGCGTCGAGCACCTGCCGGCGTCGATGCCCTGGTTCGTCCCCCTCGGGCTCGCCGGATTCCTCCGCGAGCGGGGGCGGCAGGCGGTGGAGCTCGACTGGTGGCAGAGCGTCCGCCATGGCCGGTGGACCCTCACCTGCCTCCCCGCCCAGCACTGGTCGAACCGCTTCGGCGTCGCCCGCAACGCCAGCCTCTGGTGCTCCTGGCTTCTCGATTCGGGCACCCGGCGCTACTATTTCGCCGGCGATTCCGGCTATTTCAGCGGCTTCGCCGAGATCGGCCGGAAGCTGGCCCCGATCGACGTCGCCTTCCTGCCGATCGGCGCCTACGAGCCGCGCTGGTTCATGCGCCCGCAGCACGCCGACCCCGAGGAGGCCTACCAGGCGTTTCTCGACCTCGGCGCCCGTGCGATGATCCCCATGCACTGGGGGTGCTTCGACCTGACCGACGAGCCGGTGGACCTCCCCCCCAAGGTCCTGGAGCAGGTCCTCGAACGGCGGGGCGCCGACCGGACGCGGGTGCGGACGATGGCGGTGGGAGAGCGCTGGACGATCGGCCCGACGCCCTGACCGCCAGCCCGGCCGGACCGGCAGAACGCGCGAAGGAGCCCGCTGCGCCCCCTCCCGGGCCGACCGGTCACCGGCCCGGGTCGGACGGTCCCACGACCGGGCCGGGAGATCCCCGTTCCGGTCCCGGCGGTCCCGCGACCGGACCGGACGACCCCCGCTCCGGGTCCGACGATCCCGCGACCGGGCCGACCGGTCACCGGCCAGGGTCCGGCGATCCCCGGACCGGGCCCGACGATCCCCCGAAGGGACGCAGCGGGCCCGGACGTGGGCCGGACGATCTCCGGCCTGGGCCGGCCCCTGTGGTACAGTCGGGCACCCCCGTCAGCTTCGGGTGGGCCTCAGGGTACGGCATGGGCACGGTGAGATCCTCGGCGCAGCGACTTCCGCGACGACTTCCGCGAGACGGCGGGCATTCCGCGCCCGAAAAGAGCCGCGGGAGCCGTCCGGTCCAGCTGGAGCTGTTCGGCCTCCGGCCCGTTCCGGCCCCGGCGCCCCCCCCGGTCGAACCGGCGCCGGCCGATCCCAACACCCAGCGCTTCCACCTCCTGCGCCAGCTCAACCGGCTGACCGGCGGCCGCCTCCGCTCCCTGGAGCTGACCGACAACCGCCGCACCATCCTGAGCGTCCGCGCCGGGCGGGCCGGCAGCCGCGCGCCGCTCGAGCTGCGCATCCATCACTCGTTCACGGCCGCGCCGGAAGAGGTCCTCCAGGCGGTCGCCGTGTTCGTCGAGAGCAAGCGGGGGAGCGACCAGTCCCGGCAGGCGCTGACGCTGATCCGCGAGCACTTCTCCGGCCATCGCCAGGCCGCCCGCATCCGCAAGCTGGTCCTCCAGCCGGTGGGGGCCACCCTCGACCTGCGCGACGTCTTCGCCGAGCTGAACGAGCGCTACTTCGAGGGGCGGCTGACCCCCGCCATCACCTGGGGGAAGTCGACGATCAGCTCGCGCTGCGGCCGGCGGCGGAGCGCCAGCCTCCAGCTCGGCAGCTACTCCTATGAAGACCGCCTGATCCGCCTCCACCGCGTGCTCGACCACCCCGACGTGCCGCGCTACGTGATCGAGGCGGTGGTCTACCACGAGATGCTGCACGCCGACATGCCCCCCGTGATCCAGGGTGGCAAGCGCTTCTTCCACACCCCCGAGTTCCGCCGCCGGGAGCGCCTGTACCGCAACCTCACCCGCGCCGAGCGCTGGATCGGCGAGAACATGCCGGCCCTGCTGCGGGCGCGGGCGGCGATGTCGGGCAAGAAAGCCGCCAGACCGGCGCGTCCGTAGATCTCTCAGCGGTCCCCGAGATCCGGCTTTCGATCGGCACGATTCCGTCGGCCGATGTCGAGATTCTTCACGCCCGAGCAATCCATTTTCGCGGTGACTTCGTACTTCTATAATGAAGGCACCCTGCTGCTTTCCTTTGATGGCAATGATTTTTTTCTGGGTTCACCGCTACGTTGGCGGGAACCCTTTTTAAGGGAGCTGGCTATGTCAAATTTCCGCCGCTATCTCGTTCTCATTTCCGCCTCCACTCTGATCCTTGCCTTCCTGTCGGGCTCACCGGCCCAGGCGACGTTCACGACCGTTTGCTACATCACTTCCAGCAGCCTCCCCTCGATCCGCATGCAGGCCGATCCCGAGGGCGGCGTGACGTTCTACGTGGAGACGCCCAACGGCGACGGACGCTTCCTCCAGATGCGCCCGGGCGGCGGCCACTGGGAGATCCACATGCTGCACAGCCTGCCGGACGGCACCGCCATGGCCCTGGACTCCGAAGGCTACCCGGAGGTCATCCTGGATTGACGCGGAGCGGGGCCTGACGGCCTCGCGGCGGGCGGTAAGCGGGACGGCTGGATCCGGCGCCGTTCCGCCCTCCTTTCCTTGCCTCCGACCCTCTCTTCTGCAACAATTCGCCGAGCGTCCTGACCGCGAACCGCCCGAGCCTGGAGTTGCAGCAAGCCCGACGTGCCGATCCCGAAGCGCGAAGTCGATCCCCTTTTCCCATCTCCCTTCGAGCCGCCGCCGGCCGGGCCCTCATGAAGAAGCCCCGACGCGATCTCGTGTTCGTCTCCGCCGGCCTGGGCCTGGACGGCGGCGGGCGCGCCGCGGCCGGCCGCCTCCTGGCCGCCGGCTGCGCCGGCTTCGCCGGCGAGCGGGGGATGGGCTTCGAGCTCCTGACGCTCGACGGCTCGGGGCTGCCGGACGGCGGCGGCTCCGCCCGCGGTTTCGCCGGCAACCAGCGGGCGCTGGCGCTCGCGGTCTGGAAGCGGCAATGGCGGAACCGTGAGTCCGCCTACGTCTTCGACCTCCTGGGAGTGGCGCGGACGCAGAGTTACTTGCCCGCGCCGCTCCGCGCCCCCTATCTCATCCCCCTCTACGGGATCGAGGTCTGGCACCCGCTCGCCTGGGACCGCCGCCGGGCGCTCGCCCGGGCCACCGTGCTGTTCGCCATCTCCGCCCACACCCTGGAGCGGGCGCGGCCGTTCACCCCGGACCTCGGCGGCGCCGGCGTCCTGCCGCTGGCGCTGGAGGAGCGCAAGCCGGAAGGCGCGGTGGACGCCCGGCTCCTCGGCCGCCTTGGCCGGGGCTTCTTCCTGATCGTGGGGCGGATGGACGCCCGCGAGCGCTACAAGGGGCACGATCAGCTCCTGGAAGCGCTGCGCGGGATCCCCGAGGCGCGGCTGGTGGTGGCGGGCGACGGCGACGACCGCGCCCGGCTGGAGGCGAAGGCTGCGGGCCTCGGGATGTCCGACCGGGTCGCCTTCACCGGCTTCGCCAGCGAGGCCACCCTCGCCGAGCTCTACCGGCGCTGCGCGGCATTCGCGATGCCCAGCCGGGGGGAGGGCTTCGGCCTCGTCTACCTGGAGGCGATGCGGGCCGGCAAGCCGGTGCTCGCCGCCCGTGGCAGCGCAGCCGAAGAGATCGTGGTCGAGGGGCGGACCGGCCTGCTGGTCGACCCCGACGACCGCGAGGAGCTCCGGGGCGCCCTCTGCCGCCTGCTCGATCACCCCGGGGAGACCCGGAGGATGGGCGAGGCGGGGTTCGAGCGCTGGCGGCAGGAGTACGGCGGCGAGCGTTTCCGCGAGCGGTTGGCGCCGCTCCTGGCGAGGCTGGTGAGCTGATGTGTGGCATCAACGGCATCCTCCGCCTCTCCGCCGCCGCTCCCGCGATCGACCGCGACGAGCTCCTCCGCACCCGTGACGCCATGGCCGCCCGCGGGCCGGACGGCGCCGGCGCCTGGATCGCGGACGACGGCCGGGTGGCCCTGGCGAGCCGGCGGCTGGCGATCCTCGACCTTTCGGAGGCGGGAGCGCAGCCGATGGCCTCCGGGGAGGGCCGCTTCCGGATCGTGATCAACGGCGAGATCTACAACTTCGCGGAGCTGCGCCGGGAGCTGGAGGGCGAGGGGGTGCGCTTCCGCTCCCGCGGCGACACGGAAGTCGTGCTCGCCCTCTATGCCCGCGACGGCGCGGCCATGCTCCCCCGGCTGCGGGGGATGTACGGCTTGGCGATCTGGGACGACCGGGAGAAGACGCTGCTCCTCGCCCGCGACCCCCTCGGCATCAAGCCGCTCTACCTCGCGACCGTGGGGGGGTGCCTCCGCTTCGCCTCGCAGGTGAAGGCGCTGGAGGCCGGCGGCGCGGTATCCCGGGAGACCGATCCCGCCGGCGTCGCCGGCTTCCTGCTCTGGGGATCGGTCCCCGAGCCGCTGACCCTCCGCCGGGCGGTGCGGGCGCTCCCCGCCGGTCACTCCGTGCTCGTCCGCGACGGGGTGGTCGGGGAGCCGGTGGCGATCGCGCGTCCCGCACCGGCGGCGATGGAGCCGGCCGCCGCCGTCGAGGACTCGGTGCGGGCGCACCTGGTCGCGGACGTGCCGGTGGCGGTGTTCCTCTCGGCGGGGCTCGACTCAGGGCTGCTCGCCGCCCTCGCCCGCCGGCACCTGGCCGAGCCCCCCACGACCTTCACCCTCCGCTTCGACGAGTTGGCGGGGCGCCCGGAGGACGAGGCGCCGCTCGCCGCCGAGGTGGCGCGGCGGCTGGGGACCCGGCACGTCGAGCGGCGGGTGGGCCGCGCCGACTTCGCGGACCTCTGGCCGGGCGCGCTCGCCGCCATGGACCAGCCGAGCCTCGACGGCTTCAACACCTACGTGGTGAGCCGGGCGGCCCACGAGGCTGGCCTCAAGGTGGTGCTCTCCGGGCTCGGCGGCGACGAGCTGTTCGGCAGCTACCCCTCGTTCGCCGGCGTGCCCCGCCTGGAGCGCGCGGCGCGGCGAGCCGGGCATCTCCCCGGCCTCGGCGCCCTCTGGCCCGCCGCCGCCCGCGCGCTGTCGCCGGACCGTCCGAAGCTCGCCGGCGTGCTCCGCTACGGCCGGACGCTCGCCGGCGCCTACTTCCTCCGCCGCGGGCTGTTCCTCCCCGAGGAGCTGCCGGCGCTGATGGGGCGCGACGCCGCCGAGGAGGGGCTGCGGCGCTACGATCCGGTGGCGGACGCCGCCCGCGCGCTCGCCGAGGGGAACGGCCAAGTCGTCGACGGCTGGACGGCCGTGCACGTCCTGGAGACCGCCCGCTACATGCGCAACCAGCTGCTGCGCGACGCCGACTGGGCCTCGATGGCCTGGTCGGTCGAGCTGCGGGTGCCGCTGGTGGACGCCTGGCTGCGCGCCCGGCTCGCCGCCGGTGGCTTCGAGCCCGCCCGCGGCGAGGGCAAGGCGGCGCTGGTCCGCCGGGCCGCCCCCGAGCTGCCGGAGGCGGTGCTGGCGCGGCCGAAGACCGGGTTCTACATCCCGGTCGCCGAGTGGATGCGGCCGGAGCTGGCGGCGAAGCGGCCGGGGGAGCGGTCGCGCTGGCTGGCCCTGCGGGTGCTGGAGGAGCTCCGATGAGCGCCCCCGCCCGGACCCTCACCCCCGGCCCCTCTCCCCTCCCCTCGCAGGGAGAGGGGAGCACGACGGACCCGGACACCGGTGATCTCCTGGGAGGGGGTGCCTCGGACGCCTCGGCTTCTCGCGGCAAGGCCCCCTCCTCTCCCGGTGAGGGAGGGGGCGAGGGGACGGGAGAGGAGGGCCGGGCGAGGGCCCTCTTCCGGGACCGCGCCCGCCGCTGGGCGAAGATCCTCGCCGCCTACTTCACCGCCCAGACGCTCACCCAGCTCCTGGGGATCGCGGCCGGCCTGCTGCTCGTCCGCTCCCTGCCGGTGCGGGAGTTCGCGCTCTACAGCCTGGCGTTTTCAGTGGTCACCTTCTTCAATTTCGTCTCCGACCTCGGGAGCACCACCTCCCTGCTGCATTTCTTCCACCGCGCCGTCCGCGATGGCGAGACGTTCCAGCCCTATTACGACGCCGTGCTCTCGCTGCGCCGCGGCGGATTTCTGCTGGGAGCGGTGGCCGTCGTCGCGGCGTTTCCGGCGGTGGCGGCCCGCCAGGGGTTCGAGCGGCGGGACATCGTCCTTTGCATGGCCGGGATCCTGCTCTGCGTCTGGTTCCAGATCCGCGTCTCCCTGCGGGTCCTGGTGCTCCGGCTGCGCTCGGCGTTGCTCCGCTCCTACCGGGCCGAGATGGCGGGGGCGGTCCTGCGCCTCGGCCTTGCCGGTGTGATGGTGCTCACCTCCTGGCTGCAGGCCTGGCTCGGCGTTCTGGCCTCGGCCCTCGGTGCGGCGCTGACGGCCCGCCTGGCCCGGCCGGACCCGTCACCGGCGACGGCCGCTCCTCCGGAAGAGCTCGGGCTCTACCGGCGGCGGGTGCTCCGCTACCTGCTGCCGACGCTCCCCGCGGCGCTCTACTATTCGGTCCAGGGGCCGCTGGTCGTCTGGCTGTCGGCGACCTTCGGCTCGACGCGCACCATCGCCGAGGTGGGGGCCCTGGGAAGGCTCGGCCTGGTGGTGGGCATGTTCGCCGGGCTCACCGGCACGGTCTTCCTCCCCCGGCTGGCCTACGTGGTCGACGATCGGCACTACCGGCGGCGGTATCTGCAGTTCGGAGGCTTGCTCGCCGCCGTCGCCGGCGGCCTGACGCTGCTCGCGGCAGCCGCTCCCCGACCGTTCCTCTGGCTGCTGGGGCCGCGATACACGGGGCTGGGACCGGAGCTGCTGCTGGTCGTGACCGCCTCGGGACTGAGCCTCCTGGACGGCTACGCCGTCAACGTCAACCTGGCTCGTTCCTGGACCCGGTGGCAGGGGGCGGCCCTCGCCGTCCAGATCTCGACGCAGGCCGTCCTGGTCGGGCTGCTGCCGCTGTCGAACACCTTCAATGTGCTACGGTTCAACGCCCTCAGCGCCGGCCTGGCCCTCGGCCTCCAGCTCCTGACGGCCCTCGCCGGCTTTACGCGCCCGCGCTGGGTGTACTGGCCTTGACCTCCGGGCGGCTTCGTCGCACCATGACTCCCGACGTCCCATCCATGCCGGAAAGGTCGCCCTCGCCCCGGGTCGCCGTCGTCTATCCCACGCCGTTCGGCGAGGACGGCATCTTCGGCGGCGGAGAGCGCTACGCTCATGAGCTGGCACTGGCCCTGGCGCGACGGACGCCGACGCGTCTGGTCAGCTTCGGCTCGCGCCCTCGCCGGGAATTCGCGGGGCCGCTCGAGATCTCCATTCACGAGCCCTTGCGCTGGGTGCACGGGATGCGGCACAACCCTTTCTCGGTGAACTTCCTGCGGGACCTCGCCGATGTGGACGTGGTCCATTGCATGGCCTGGAACACCCTGGTCACCGACCTGTCGGTGCTCTTCGCCCGGGCGACGGGGCGCAAGGCGATGGTCACCGACATCGGCGGCGGCGCCAGCCTGACGCTGGTACGCTGGCTGCCCATCGCCCGCTGGGTCGACCGCTTCCTGCTGATCGCCGAGGAGGGAGGGGCGCAGTTCCTCGCTCATCGGGACCGCTGGAGCATCCTCTTCGCGGGGATCGACACCGACCGCTTCCGGCCGGATGAAGCGAGCCCGCGCGAGGGCGTGCTCTTCGTGGGCCGCCTGCTTCCCCACAAGGGGGTGGACGTGCTGATCGAGGCCATGGACCCGGAGACGCCGCTGCGGGTCGTGGGACGGCGCTATCACGACGACTATTTCGCGCTGCTGCGCAGACTGGCCGCGGGCAAGAACGTGACCTTCGACACCGACGCCACCGACGAGCAGATCCTCCGCTATTACCGCTCCGCGGCCGTCTCGGTCCTCCCGTCGGTGAACCGCACGATCTATGGCGACGAGACGGCTCTCCCCGAGCTGCTGGGCTTCACGGCCATGGAGGCGATGGCCTGCGCCACGCCGGTGGTGGTCAGCCGGGTCGGCGGCATGCACCACGTGGTGGACGACGGCACCACCGGGTACCTGGTGCCGCCCAGCGATCCATCAGCCTTGCGGGATCGCCTGCGGCGACTGCTCACCGATCCGGAGCTCGCCCGACGGATGGGCGAAGCCGCCTGCCGCCGGATCAGGGATCTCTTCACCTGGGACCAGGTGGCTCAGCGCTGCCTGGACGCCTACGCGCGATGAGCCGGGAGGAGAGCATCGTCGTGGTGGGCGGTGGCGGGCACGCCCGGGTCGTCATCGAAACGCTCCTGGCGGCCGGCCTGCGGGTGGCCGGCTATACCGATCCGGCGGGAACCGGGACCCTGTTCGGCGGCATCCCCTGCCTGGGGGACGACGGCGCGCTGTCCTCTTTGGCGAGGAGCGTCCGCTCCGCCATCGTCGCCGTGGGCGACAACGCCCTGCGCGCCCGGCTGGCACGGCGGGCCGAGGAGCTGGGCTTCGAGCTTGCCAGCGCCATCCACCCTTCGGCCCGGCTCTCTCCCTCCGCCATCCTGGGAAGAGGCCTCGCCATCATGGCCAATGCCGTGCTCAACGCTGGCTCGGTGGTCCTCGACAATGCCATCATCAACACCGCCGCCTCGGTGGACCACGACTGCCGGATCGGCCGGACCGTGCACGTGGCGCCCGGCTGCCGGATCGCCGGCTACGTGACCGTGGAGGACGGCGCCCTGATCGGCGTCGGCTCGGTGGTCGGCCGCGGACGACCGTTGCGCATCGGCGCCCGGGCCGTGGTGGGCTCCGGCTCCGTCGTGATCCAGGACGTGCCCCCCGACGCCATCGTGGCCGGCAACCCCGCGCGGCCCCTCCACCGCCAGGGCCGGACGCCAGAAAGGATCTGATGACTGCCTTCATTCCGGTCTCCTCTCCGGCCTTCCTGGGAAACGAGACGCGATACGTCAACGAGTGCCTGGCTTCGACCTGGGTCTCGTCGATCGGCGCCTTCATCGAGGAGTTCGAGCGCCGCGTCGCCGCCTATTGCCAGACCGGCCACGCGGTGAGCTGCATGAACGGCACGGTGGCGCTCCACCTCGCCCTGCTCGGGCTCGGCATCGGCCCGGGCGACGAGGTGCTGGTCCCCTCCCTCACCTATGTCGCTTCGGCCAATGCCGTGCGCTACTGTGGCGCCGAGCCGGTGTTCGTCGACAGCGACCGCCGGACCTGGAACCTCGACCCCGCCGACCTGGAGCGCAAGATCACTCCCCGGACCCGGGCCGTCATGGCCGTGCATCTCTACGGCAAGCCGGCTCCCATGGCGGAGATCCTGGCCATCGCCCGCTCCCGCGGCCTCGCCGTCGTCGAGGATGTGGCCGAGGCCATCGGCGCCACCTACGGTGGCCGGCCCGCCGGATCGCTGGGCGACGTCGCCGCGTTCAGTTTTTTCGGCAATAAGGTCATCACCTGCGGCGAAGGGGGCATGGTGCTGACGGACGACCCGGCCCTGGGGCGCAAGATCCGCCAGCTCAAGGGGCAGGGGCAGGACTTCGAACGGCGTTACTGGTTTCCGGTCGTGGGTTACAACTACCGCATGACCAACATCCAGGCGGCTCTCGGACTGGCGCAGCTCGAGCGGATCGACGACCACCTGGCGGCCCGCGACGAGATCGACGGCTGGTACCGGCAGGAGCTGGCGGGCCATGAGGAGATCACGCTGCAGGCCCGGGACGATGGCGAGCGCAGCATCTGCTGGCTGTTCAGCGGAGTCCTCGCCGGCCATCCGGGCGCCGCCCGCGACGAGGTGATGGCGCGGCTACGGCAGGCCGGCGTCGACAGCCGGCCCTTCTTCTACCCCTGCCATGTCCTCCCCCCCTATCAGACCGGACGGCCGGGGGCGTGCCCCGAAGCCGAGTGGCTGGGCGCGCGCGGCCTCAGCCTGCCGACCTGGGTCGGCATGACGAGGGAGCAGGTGCGCCACGTCTCGGCCACACTGCTCGCAGCACTGGCAGCCGTGGAAGCGGCGGCCGCCGGATAATGACGAGTGAAGCTCGTCCAGATCGTCCCCCATCTGCCCCCTCCTTTCGAGGGGGTGGGCACCTACGCGGCGGCGCTCGCCGGGGCGCTCGGCGGCCCGGCCCGTTTCCTCGTCGGCGATCCCGCCTGGACGGGTGCGGAAGGACGGGGCCTCGCGG
>DATBAW010000448.1:0-26842 GCA_036271335.1 Thermoanaerobaculia bacterium | reverse complement strand
GCGCGCATCACGGGCACGGCGCACTATCGGGCCGGGATCCGGCTCCCGGGCAGCGTGCTGGTGCAGGCGGCGGCCCTGGCCCGCGGCCTTGCGGCTTCCCTGCCCGCCAACGTCGAGCTGTTCGAGGAGTCGCCGGTGCGGTCGATCGATCGCGGCGACCGCTTCCGTCTCGGCGTCGAAGGGGAGGGCGGCGGCACCGTCGAGGCCGACCGTCTGTTCCTCGCCGCCAACGGCTGTACGCCGGCGCTGGGGTTCCTGCGGCGCAGGGTCTTCCCGCTGTTCACCTTCGGCAGCCTCACCCGCCCGCTGAGCCCCGGCGAGCAGGAGGCGCTGGGCGGCGAGAGAGAATGGGGGCTGCTCGCCGAGGACGCCATGGGCTCGACCGTGCGGCGCACGCGCGACCAGCGCATCCTGATCCGCAACAGCGCTCATTACACGCCGCGCCTCGCCGTGGACGACGCCCTCCGGCTGGATGCCCAGGCGCTCCACCGGCTCGCGTTCCAGGCGCGCTTCCCGGCCCTGCGTCACGTCGGCTTCGACTACACCTGGGGCGGCATCCTGGGCGCCTCGCCGAACCGTGGCCACAGCTTCGGCGAGCTCGACGCCGGACTGTTCGCCGCGGCGGGCTACACCGGCGCCGGCATCGCCATGGGGACCACGGCCGGCCTCCTGCTCGCCGACCTCGCGCTGGGCGAGGGCTCGGCACGGCTGGAGGCGATGCTCGGCCTGCCGGCTCCCACCCCTCTGCCGCCGCAGCCATTCCTGGGGATCGGCGCGCGCTGGCAGGTGGCGCGGATGAACGCCGCGGCCGCCGAGACGATGTAGATCCGGCGCCGATCTTCGCGACGCCGTCCGCGGTGAAATCTTCAGTTCATCCAATCCCGGTCTGGTCTCGTAGACCTTTTGGACGGTCGACTGCCCCAAGGGCGGTCTTACTCACACAAAAGGAGCTCACCATGACGAAGAAGACCGACGAGGGTGCGAACCTGGGGGAGAGCCTGTCGGGCCTCTCCAATCGCCGCCGTTTCCTCACCTACGCGGGCCTGGGCACGCTCGGCGCCTTCGGCGCATCGAAGCTAGGCGCCCTGGAAGGCCCGCTGGGAACGCTGACCGAGAAGGCCGGCGTGACGCAGAACGACATCGACATTCTGAATTTCGCCCTCAACCTCGAGTATCTGGAGGCTGAGTATTACCTGCGGGCGGTCACCGGCTCGGGGCTTTCCAGCTCCGACACCACCGGCACCGGCACCCAGGGCACGGTGACGGGCGGCTCCGCGGTTCCCTTCACCTCCAGCGTGATCGCCGACTACGCGATGGAGATCGCGAACGACGAAAAGGCGCACGTCGAGTTCCTGCGCAGCGCGCTGGGCTCGGCCGCGGTGGCCGAGCCGACCATCGATCTCCAGCAGAGCTTCACCACCGCCGCCATGGCGGCCGGGCTGATCAGCGCGGGCGAGACGTTCGACCCCTTCGCCGACCAGACCAGCTTCCTGCTCGGCGCCTTCATCTTCGAGGACGTCGGCGTGACCGCGTACCATGGCGCCGCGCCGCTCATCAAGAGCAAGCAGATCCTCGCGGCGGCGGCCGGCATCCTCGCCGTCGAGGCCTATCACGCCAGCGAGATCCGCACGGTGCTGTACCAGGCGGGAGCCTTCGCGCAGACCAAGGCGATCTCCGACGCCCGCGACGCGCTCGACGGCAAGGGCGACCTCGATCAGCCGATCCGTCTCCAGGGGCACGCCAACATCGTTCCGACCGACTCCAACGGGCTCGCCTTCAGCCGCACGACGGCGCAGGTGCTCAAGATCGTCTATCTCGGCGGCGCCAGCGGGAATTTCGGCTTCTTCCCCGACAAGCTCAACGGCAACATCAAGTGATCGCGGACTGACGCATCTCTTACAGGAGTGCCGCGCGAATGCGGCGACCCGGAGCTTCGGGCCGCCGCATTTTTCATTTTATTTCCTTCCCGAATCTCCGCTCAGATCTGATTTCTCCTTCGATTCATCCGGAACCGCATGACGGGCGTACTCAAGATGAAACCCCGGACGTCCTTTCCGGACTGCCGGGCCACTAAAGAAAAGGAAAACTCCATGAACGCAAAGAAAACGTTGGGCACCCTGGCGATCGTCGCGGGGTTGGCGATTCCGATGGCGGTGATGGCTCAGGATTCCATGTCGCAGGGCAGCATGGACAAGAAGATGGATCACCATGGGATGATGAAGGAGGATCCCATGGTGGGTGGCGCGCCGATGTATGCCAACAAGGACATCGTCGACAACGCCGTCAATTCGAAGGATCACACCACGCTGGTGGCCGCCGTCAAGGCCGCGGGCCTGGTCGACACCCTGAAGGGCAAGGGTCCGTTCACCGTTTTCGCGCCGACCAACGACGCCTTCAACAAGCTCCCGGCCGGCACGGTGGACACTCTGCTCAAGCCCGAGAACAAGAAGAAGCTCACCCAGGTGCTGACCTATCACGTGGTCGCCGGCAACCTCGACTCCGCGGCGCTGGCCAAGAAGGTCAAGGCCGGCCACGGCAAAGCCACCCTCAAGACGGTCGAGGGCGGCAAGCTGACGGTGTCGATGGACGGCAGCGACGTGATCATCACCGACGCCAAGGGGGGCACCGCCAAGGTGACCACCGCCGACGTCTACCAGAGCAACGGCGTCATCCACGTGGTGGACAGCGTCCTTCTGCCCGGTTAAGAGAACGGTCTCTCTCCAGCCTCCTTGCGGGATCCTGCCGACGGCAGGATCCCGTTTTTTCATGGCCTGGAAGCTAGGCCGCCGACTCGGCCTTGAACCGCTTTTCCATGATGTCCTTGCCGCGATGGATCAGGCAGGTGTCGATGTGCTTGGGCTGGAACCAGCGCTGCACGAAATCGATCACCTCCTCCTCCTTGAACGTCTTGCAGGAGTAGACGTCGATGCTGATGAAGTGGTTGTTCGACGAGGTGTGGATCTGAATGCCGCTCTCGATGATCGGCACCCAGCCGCTGTAGCCCGGCTTGCCGGGGAACGTGGTCTCGCAGGTCTTGAAGATGTAGGGCTGGGTCTGCTTCGTCATCTTGAGATGGATGCAGATCTTGTCGAGGAACTCATAGCCGCGGTCGAGATCGCAGCAGGCTTCCTCATCGCAGCCGAAGCAGTCGAGGACGAGTTGGAAACCCCAGGAGGTCTGCTCGGTCTGGCTACAACAGGGATCGGTCTGAGTCATCGTTTCGATCATGGTGGTCTCCGTCTCCAATAAAGGTATAGGCATCGCGCCGCGCGGTCACGCCGCCGGCTGCTTCCTGGTTTGCAAGGATTCCTGGACGTTGGGGAAATAGGGCGCGCTCAGATCGCCGATCACCTGGCCGGACGGTACCCAGGCGAGACGCTCCTCCCAGCGAGGCGCCGCCGTGAACCCCAGGTCGCGCCAGAGGCGCGCGGCGAAGTCCGGCAGGATCGGCGCCGCCAGGATCGCCAGCGTCTTGGCCGCCAGCAGCTCGAGCGCCGCGGCGGTGCGCCGCTCCTCGCCGCGCGAAGGCACGCGGCCCCATTTTTCCTCGGCCTTGCCGAAGCGGCGCGCCTCGCGCACCAGATCCGAGAGCGCCCGGGCCGCCTGCTGCGGCGAGAAGGTCGCCGCTTCATAGGCCCGCGCGGCCTCGGCCGCCAGGGCCTCCAGCCGGTCGAAGAAGCGGCGCTGCTCCACGGTCCAGTCGCCGGTCGACGGCGCCTTGCCGGCGAAGCTCCCGCGCACTTTTTCGCCGAGCCCGGCGAGCCACTCCCGCCAGCCGCCGAGCTCGCGGTCGCAGGTCGCCTCGAAGTCGTCGAGGGTGAAGTTGGTCCCCTCGGTCTCCGGGCAGGTCCAGGCGAGGTAGAAGCGCATCACGTCCGCCGGCACGTCGGCCAGCAGCTCGCGCCCCCAGATGGCGTGGCGCCGGGAGGTCGAGAACTTGAGGCCGTCGAGGCGGTAGAACTCGTTCATCAGGAACGCCGCCGGCAGCTTCAAGGACCGGTCGTAGGCCATCCACATCGCCGGCAGGAAGACGGCGTAGTAGAAACCGTTGTCGAAGCCGAAGCAGTGCACGAACTCGGCGTCGTCGCTCTTCCAGTAGTCCTCCCAGCTCCCCTTGGGGCCGGCGAGGTGCTGGGCATAGGAGAAGTAGCGGGGCGCCATCTCGCACCAGACGAAGATCCGCTGCGCCTCGAAGCCGTCGACCGGCACCGGGATCCCCCAGTCGCTCACGTGCGTCACCGCCATGTCGGGGGCGCCGGCGTCGAGCACCTGCTCGCAGAGCGAGCGCAGGCTGGGGTTCATCTTCACCGTGCGGTGGAACTCCCGCAGCTCGCTCTCCCAGCGGCTGATGGGGAAGAAGAGGCGGGTGAAGGCGCGCCGCGCCGGCGGCGTGCCGCACTGGGTGCAGACGGCGTCCAGGAGGTCGATGCAGTCGTTCGGCCGGCCGCAGTCCTCGCACAGGTTGCCCCCCGAGGGCGAGCCGCAGTGCGGGCAGCGGCCGCGGATGTACGCCTCGTAGAGGTAGCGCCCGCATGGCTCGCAATAGGGCGAGAGGGTCTCTTTGGCGACCAGGTGGCCGTCGGCGTGAAGCTTCTGGACGAACTCCCGCGTCATCCGCGCGTGGTGCGGCGAGGCGTTCGGGCGGACGAATTCGACGAGGTCGATCCCGGCCGCTTCCAGCGTGGCCTGAATGTCCGCCGCCATCCGATCGCCCCCCTCCTGGGCGCTCAGGCCGAGGCGGGCGGCGTTGGTCTTCGTGTAGCTCTGGTTGTCGTCGGTGCCGAAGATGTAGCCGGCGTCCACCCCGCGGCTGCGCAGGTAGCGGGCGTGGATGTCGCCCGCCAGGTAGGGGCCGGAGAGGTGGCCGACGTGCAGGTCGCCGTTCGGCGTCGGCGGCGCCGCGCTGACCATCGTCCGCCGCGGACGCGCGGACGGAGCGGCCGCTTCACCCTTGCCGGCCCACAGGCGGAGGTCCTCCCACCAGACGGTGAGGAAGACCAGCTCTTCGGTGTCGGAGCCGTTGGTCAGCGTGTGATGGTCGAAGGGGTCGTGGAAGCAGACGCTCCCCGGTCCGACCTCGACCGACTCGTCGCCGATCCGCATCGTGCCGCTGCCCTTGACGAAGAAGAAGGTCTCTCCCTCCTGGTGGGCGTGATGCTTGGTGCTGCCGCCGGGCGGCACGACCGCCCAGGCCGCGCCGAATGGCGGCTCGACCACGTCCTGCCAGGGATAGAGCAACTGGATCTGGATCCCGTACGCCTCGAAGAGCTTCTCGGGATCCAGCCTCTGGATGTGCATGCTTTCGACTCTCCTCGATCCGCTGCGGAGGATCGCTCCCCTCAGAGCGCGTAGTTCTCGACCGCCTGGCGCGCCGCGCGCGTGGCGAGCAGGTTGTTGACGATGTGCTCGGCCCGGATCGCCAGCAGCGACAGCACCGTCTCGCTGGCGCCGTGCGTCTCCTCGGCGAAGCCCTGGAGGAAGACGCCGGCGGTCAGCGCCGGCCCGGCCGCCAGCCGGTAGTCGCGCTCGATGTGGTAGGCATCGCTGGCGTTCTTGTGGAGGAAGGGCCCGACGTCCGCGAGCAGCGGATGCTGCTTGCGCCAGGTGTAGCCGGTGCAGATGATCATCCCGTCCGCCTCCAGCGTCACGTCCTCGTCCCGCAGCAGGTCGCGGAACTGGGCGATCACCGCGCCGCCGGTCTCGAGCAGGCCCTGGAGCTGCAGGAAGGAGCGGACGCGGGCGCGGTTCCGGCCCAGCACCTTCTCCTGGTAGAGCGCCTTGTAGATCCGCCGGATCAACGCCAGGTCGACCACCGCGTAGTTGACGTCCCGGCAGTCGTCGAGCACCATCCGGCGCTTCTCCTCCGGCAGGCCGTAGAGGAAGTCGACCATCTCGGGGAAGAAGATCTCGTTGGTGAAGTCGCTGTCGTCGACCGGCTTGTAGGCGAAACGGCGGATCGACCCGGTGACGTCCGCGTTGGGGTAATTGCACATCAGGTAATAGAAGAGCTCGGCGGCGCTCTGCCCGGAGCCCACCACCACGAAGCGGTACGGCGCCTCGCGGTCGGGGAAGTCGCGCTTCATCCGCAGCATCGACTCGTGCGAATGGAAGGCGCGGCCGCCGGGCTGCAGCTGGATCCCGTCCGGCGCCTTCGGAATGCCGCCGGTCGCCAGCACGATGTTGCGGGTCAGCAGCTCGTCGACGTCGCCGGTGGCGACGTCGCGGGCCCGCACGCGCAGCAGCTGAACCTCCCCCGCGTCCTCGACCGGCAGCACGGAGAGGACCTCCTTGCCGTAGCGCACGGAGTCCTTCAGCTCCCCGGCCACCCAGCTCAGGTAGTCGTTGAACTCGATGCGCGACGGGAACAGATCGCGCAGGTTCAGGAACTCGAAGAGCCGCCCCCGGATCTTCAGATAGTTCAGGAAGGTGAACCGGCTCTGCGGGTTGCGGATGGTCGCCAGGTCCTTGAGCACGGAGATCTGAATCTGGGAATCCTCGATCAGCATGCCCGGATGCCAGATCGCCTTGGCTTTGGACTCCAGGAAGAGACGGCGCAAGGGCGGGCCCTCCGCGCCGTCCACCCCCATCTCCTCCAGCGCCACGCCGAGAGCCAGATTGGCGGGACCGAACCCGATCCCGATCACGTCATAGATGTCCTGCCGTGTGTTGTCGTCTCTCATATCTCAAGC
The DNA here is from genome assembly GCA_036271335.1 of Thermoanaerobaculia bacterium. GTDB lineage: Bacteria > Acidobacteriota > Thermoanaerobaculia > Multivoradales > UBA5704 > DATARR01. The sequence goes on along the minus strand of DATBAW010000448.1, from coordinate 20,153 downwards.
CATCCGTGACCGGTCCGAACGAGAAGGATCCTGGGGAAATCGGAGACACCGACCCAATAATCGCCGAGAACCGATGCGCCCACACGAATGATGGTGCGCGTCCCGGAACGAAGGGGGACAAGGCAAGTTCTTTTAACTGTTGACTTTACGAGTGTTTCCGGCGGAGTCGGGAGAAACCTCAGTATTGTACGGAGGTGAGGTGAAGATTGGATTCAAATTCGGGAATTTTTCAGAGCCGCCCCGTGATCCAGCAGCCGCCCAGCACTCGCGTGCCCTGATAGAAGACGGCGGCCTGGCCCGGGGTGACGCCGCGCTGGGGCACCGCGAAGCCGACTTCGGCACGCCCCCCGCCGAGGGGCCGGACGCGCGCGGCGACCCCGGAATGGCGGGAGCGGATCTTCACCGTGACCTCGACCTCGCCGGCCGCCGCGAGCTCCGCGGGCGGCGGGCCGATCCAGTGCAGCCGCTCGCCCGTCAGCCCCGGCGCCATCAGCTCGGCCTCCTCGCCGACCACCACCCGGTTCTCCTCGGGCTCGATCTTGAGGACGTAGAGCGGGCTCGGCGCGGCGATCCCGAGTCCCTTGCGCTGCCCGACAGTGTAGCGATAGAACGGCTGCCCCGCTCCCAGCTCTTCCCCCGCGGAGTCGACCAGCACCGCCGGCTCGGCGAGCGCCGGCAGGGCGGGCCGCGCGAAGCGCTCGGGGTTGGCCGCGACCTCCGTCTCCACGAACTCGCGGATGCCGCCGGCCACGAAGCAGACTTCCATGCTCTCCCCCTTCTCCGCCACCACCAGGCCCGCCGCGCGCGCCATCTCCCGCACCTCGGGCTTGGTCAGCTCGCCCAGCGGAAACAGGGAGGCGGCGAGCTGCCCGGCGGTCAGCTCGAAGAGGTAGTAGCTCTGATCCTTGCCGGCGTCCACGGCGGTGTGGAGCTCGGGACCCTCGGGACCCTCGAGGATGCGGGCGTAGTGGCCGGTCGCCACGCGGGACGCGCCCAGCCGGCGGGCGCGCTCGAGCAGGAGGTCGAACTTGATCCAGGTGTTGCAGCGCACGCAGGGGCTCGGCGTGCGGCCGGCGAGGTAGTCGTCGACGAAGGGGTCGACCACCTTGTCGCGGAACTCGCGGTCGAGGCGCAGCGTGTAGTGCGGGATGCCCGCCTGTTGCGCCACCCGCCGGGCGTCGCCGAGGTCGAGCGCGCCGCAGCAGCGGCCGTGCGCCTCGACGCCCGACTGGTCCCAGAGGAGCATGGAGAGGCCGACCACCGGGCGCCCCTCGCGCGCCAGCTTCCAGGCGGTGACCGACGAGTCGAGGCCGCCGCTCATGGCGACCGCGATGAGGTCGTTCTCCTGCGCCGGTGTCGTCTCGGTCTGGCTCAAGAGGCCTCCGACGCCCGGGCCTCAAGGCCCGGGCTACGCTTCAAACGAAAAGCCTCCTGAAGAAGGCTCCAGGCTCCTCCGGCTGCCTTTCGAGCCGGCTTCAGCCGGCTTTTCGTTTCGGCAGTAGCCCGGGCCTTCAGGCCCGGGCGGGGCCGCGCCCCGACTCCTCTGAGCCACACTTCTCTCACGCCACCGCCCTCCGCAGCTCGGCCACCTCGCGCTCCAGGGCGGCGAGGAAGGCGTCGACGTCGGCGGCCGTGTTGCCGATGCCGAAGCTCACGCGCAGCGAGGAGAGCGCCTCTTCCCGCGAGATCCCGGCGGCCAGCAGCGTCTTGCTCGGCTCGACGCTCCCGGACGAGCAGGCCGAGCCGGTGGAGACCGCGAAGCCGGCGAGGTCGAGGCGGATCAGCAACGATTCGCCCTCGGTGCCGGAGATCGCGATGTGCGTGGTGTTGGGGAGCCGCGGCGACGCCTGGCAGTGGAGGATCGCGCCGTCGACGCGGCCGGGGAGCGCCGCCTCGAAGCGGTCGCGCAGGGCGGCGAGATGCGCGGTGCGCTGCTCCCCTTCCTCGCGGGCGGCGACGGCGGCGGCGCCCAGGCCGACGATCGCGGGCACGTTCTCGGTCCCCGCCCGGCGCCGCCGCTCCTGGCTGCCGCCGACGAGGTAGGGCGACAGCTCCGCGCCCTTGCGCACCCAGAGCGCCGCGGCGCCCAGCGGCCCATAGAACTTGTGGGCGCCGAGCACGAGATAGTCGACGCCGAGCGCCGGCGCGTCCACCGCGATCTTCCCCACCGCCTGCACGGCGTCGCAGAGCACCGGAATCCCCTGTCGCCGGCACTCAGCGGCCACCGCCGCCACCGGCTGCAGGGTGCCCAGCTCGTTGTTGGCGAGCATCAGGGCGACCAGCCGCGTGTCCGGCCGCAGGGCGCTCACGACGTCCTCCGCAGGCACCACGCCGTCCTCGCGGGGGGACACTTTCGTGACCTCCACCCCCTCCTCGCCGAGCCGCGCCGCCGCCTCGCGGATCGACGGGTGCTCGATGGCCGAGATCACCACGTGCCCGCCGCCGGCGTGGCGGCCGGCATGGCGGCCGGCATCGAACATAACCGCGTTGTTGGCCTCGGTGCCGGAAGCGGTGAAGACCACCTCCAGCGGCCGGCCGCCGATCAGCGCCGCCACCTGCTCGCGCGCCGTCTCGACGGCCTCGCGGGCGGCCTGCCCGAAGCGGTGAACCGACGAGGGGTTGCCGTGCGACCCACCGCCGAGCCAGGGCAGCATGGCCTCCCGCGCCCGCGGGTGCAGGGGAGTGGTGGCGTTGTGGTCCAGATAGATCATGGCCAACGTATTGTAGCCTGAGCGCCGGAACCGGCCCGGCACGGGAGTTGAAACACGATCCGGATTGCTCGATTGCATGGCCACGATTGAACCGGGTCCTTTTCTGGCAGCCTATGGCAGGAAAAAACGCATGCGCGCACGGCGACGTCTGACGCTCCTCTCTCTCCTCGTCCTCGCCCTCCTGGCTCCCCGGGTGGGGTCCGCGGCCGCGGACCCCAAGCCGACGCGGGCGGAGCGCAAGGCCGAGAAGGAGGCGATCCAGAAGCTCCCTCCACAGTACCGCGAGTGGCTGGAGACGGTGGAGCTGCTGATCACGGACCAGGAGCTGGCGACCTTCCTCACCCTCGACAAGGACTACCAGCGCGACGCCTTCATCCAGAAATTCTGGGACACCCGCAACCCCTATCACGCCACCACCAACACCTTCCAGGAGCGCTGGGAGCAGAAGGTCGCCGAGGCGCGGGCCGAGTTCGGCTCGCTGACCGACGACCGCGCGCGGATCCTGCTGCTCAACGGCGCGCCGGAGAGCCGGCTGGAGACGCACTGCGCGAGCATCCTCTGGCCGCTCGAGATCTGGTACTACGTCAGCGGCGAGCGCATCCACTCCGAGTTCGTGGTCGTCTTCTATCGCCACTGGGGCGCCGGCCCGTTCCGCATCTGGGATTCCGGCGACGGCCTGGAGGCGCTGTTCACCAACGGCGTCGCGGACAGCCTCGGCAGCCACACCCTGCAGGCGATCTCCAGCGGCTGCCGGGACGGCGACAAGATCGCCGGCGCGCTCGGCTTCGTCAGCGCCCAGGGGATGGAGTACTCCCTGCTCGAGCAGCGCATGCTGGAGAAACCGACCGATCAGAAGGGCGAGTGGGTCTCCTCGTTCAACACCTACTCGACCGACCTCGGCGCGGGGACCGTGCTGCTCCCCGCCAAGCTCAGCTACGAGTTTCCCGGCCGCTACCAGAACCGCACGGTGATGGAAGGGGTGGTCAGCGTGCCGACGGCGGGGGCCACGCAGTCGTCGCTCGCCGGCGCCCACACGTTCGACCTGCTGCTCAACGGCGAGCTGTTGCAGAACGGCAAGCTGTTCGACAGCTTCCGCTACAAGTTCGACCTTCCCGCCGCCAGCGTCGCCGGCGCCGGCGGCACCGCGGCCAACCTGCCGCTGGTCTTCCAGCGCTTCGTGCGGCCGGGCGACTACACGCTGATCGTCAAGGTGGTGGACATCAACTCCAACAAGGCCTTCCGCGAGGAGCGGACGATCACCGTCCCCACCTCCGAGAAGATCGCCGCGGCGCCGTTGACGTCCGATCCGGACTCCGCCAGCTCGCGCATCCTCCAGGAGGCCAATTCCGCCCTGCTGACCGGCGACACCACGCTGAAGCTGGTGCGCCCGTTCGGCGAGCTCCAGACCGGCATGCAGCGCTTCGACACCCTCTCCAAGGGGGATTTCGCCAAGGTCACCTTCGCCCTCGACGGCAAGCCGGTGCTGACCAAGAAGAATCCCCCCTTCAGCGTCGAGCTCGACCTCGGCGCCCTCCCCCGGCCGCGCAAGCTCACCGCCACCGCCTACGATCCGGCGGGCAATGAGCTGGCCTCCGACGAGCTGATCGTCAACTCCGCCGCCAACCGCTTCCAGGTGCGGCTGGCCGAGCCGCAGCGGGGGAAGCGGTACGAGAACAGCCTGCTGGCGCGCGCCGAGGTGGCGGTGCCGGACGGCCAGGAGATCCAGCGCGTCGAGTTCTACCTCAACGAAACGCTGGTCGCCACCGTCTTCCAGCCCCCCTATCAGCAGCCGATCGTGCTAAACAAGGGGGAGGAGCTCGCCTACGTGCGCGCCGTCGCCTATCTGCCGGACGGCAACTCGACCGAGAACCTGGTGTTCGTCAACGCTCCGGAGAACATGGCCGAGGTCGAGGTCAACTTCGTCGAGCTCTACGCCAGCGTGCTCGACAAGCAGAAGCACCCCGTCCCCGGCCTCGAGCAGAAGGACTTCGCGGTGACCGAGGACGGGACCAAGCAGGAGATCGCCCGCTTCGACCGGGTGACCAACCTGCCGATCCACGCCGCGGTGACGATCGACGTCTCGGCCTCGATGGAGAAGAACCTCGACAAGGCGCGCACGGCCGCCGTCCAGTTCCTCCAGGGCACGATCCAGCCCAAGGACCGCGCGGCGGTGGTGACCTTCAACGACCACCCCAACCTGACCGTGAAGTTCACCAACGACATCCCCACCCTCGCCGGCGGCCTCGCCGGGCTGAAGGCCGAGCGCGGCACCGCTCTCTACGACAGCATCATCTTCACCCTCTATTACTTCACCGGCGTCAAAGGCCAGCGGGCGATGCTGCTGCTCACCGACGGCAAGGACGAGGGGAGCCGCTTCTCCTTCGAGGACGCGCTCGAATACGCCCGCCGCGCCGGCGTGACGATCTATGCCATCGGCCTCGGCGACGACGCCGAGCACCACAAGCTCCAGAAGATCGCCGAGGAGACCGGCGGCCGCGCCTTCTTCCTCAAGAACGTCGACGAGCTGGCCGGCATCTACTCGACGATCGAGACCGAGCTCCGCTCGCAGTACCTGATCGCCTACCAGTCCTCCAACACGACGAGCGGCGGCAACGTCTTCCGCGCGATCGACCTGAAGGTCAACAAGCCGGGGCTGGAGGCGAAGACGATCCGTGGGTATTACCCGTAAGGCGAACCCCGTTTTCGCCCTGAAGGGGCGACTTTTGAAGAGCCTGGGGTTTCAACCCCAGGCGGGGACGCGCGGCGCGATCGTGTCCGTGCGCCGTCTGCCGGGGTTGAGATCCACCACCCTCTCCTCCACATCTTGTGTTGGCCACCTTGTCTTGCCCCGGAAGGGGCAAAGGCATGTAGCCTGGGGCGCGAGCCCCAGGAATGGCCGCCACCGTAGCCAAAGCCCCGAAGGGGCGACGGCAGATCATCATTGCGAGAAACCCTTCGGGCCCCAGGTATGCCCACAAAGCTCGACCGCGTCCGGGCGCCGCCTGGGGTTGAAACCCCAGGCTATTCAAAAGTCGCCCTTCCAGGGCGAAAACGGGATTCTTCTCCGGCTGATCCTCATCGTCCTCTTTTTCCTCGTCTCGCCCCACCTCGCCGCCGCCGCCCCGCCCACCCCGGCCCAGCAGGCGGCCATCGCCGCGCTCCCCGCCACCTACCAGGCGTGGCTGGAAGAGGTCGAGCTGATCCTCACCGACGCCGAGCGGGCGACGTTCCTGGCGCTCGCCAAGGACTATCAGCGGGATGCCTTCATCCAGAAGTTCTGGGCGGTCCGCGATCCCGTCAAGCGCACGGCCCGCAACGAGTTCCGCGACGCCTGGGAGGCCAGCCTTCAGATGGCGAAGAGCGAGTTCGGCGGCGTCAAGGACGGCCGTACTCGCGCCATTCTGCTCAACGGGCCTCCCGACGAGCGGGTCGAATCCAACTGCTCTCTCGTCCTCGTCCCCACCGAGGTCTGGTTCTACGAGCCGACCCAGCACTTTCGCGAGCCGTTCGCGCTCGTGCTCTACCGCAAGTGGGGCGCCGGGCCGTTCCGCCTCTGGGATCCCAACGAGGGGATCGACGTGCTGTTCACCGGCGAGAGCGGTCCGCTGGGCGCTGAGCACTCGCTCGGCGAGATCGCCAGCGCCGGCTCGATCGGCTGTGGCGCCGACGAGCACGCCCGCAAGATCGCCGCCGGCATCGGCTGGGCGCTCTCGCAGGCCCGCGACTGGGTCTACATCGAGCCGCTGATCGACGAGCCGCCGAAGCCCCCCGGCGGCGAGTGGGTGTCGGCGTTCAACTCCTACTCGACCGACGTCCCCGCCGGCGCCGCGCCGCTGGCGGCGAAGCTCGACCTCGCCTTCCCCGGCCGCCTGCAAGGGCGCGCGGTGGTGCAGGGGGTGGTCACGGTGCCGCCGGGCGCCGCCGGCCAGGCGCGTCTCGGCGAGGCCCGCTCCTACAACCTGCTGCTCAACGGCGAGGTGCTGGCCAACGGCGAGCTGCTCGACAGCTTCCGCTACAAGTTCGACCTCGCCGCGCCGGCGCCGGAAAACGCGCCCGAAGCGATCCCCCTCGCCTTCGAGCGCCCCCTGCGCCCCGGCGACTACACGCTGATCGTCAAGCTGGAGGACGTCAATTCCGGCAAGGTCTATCGCGAGGAGCGCCCGCTGAGCGTGCCGCTGATGGTTGCCGCCGCGCCGGTGACGGCCGCTCCCCGCACGCCGGAGGAAGCGGAGAGCGCCCGCGTGCTCGCCGAGGCCGATGCCGCCCTGCGCGCGACCGAGGCCACGATCAAGCTCGTGCCCCCCGTCGGCGAGCTCCCTTCCGGCATGCAGCGCTTCGACACCCTCACCACCGGTCCCGGCATCGACCGGGTGACCTTCGCGCTCGACGGCAAGCCGGTGCTGACCAAGCGGTCCCTCCCCTTCAGCGTCGAGCTCGACCTCGGCAACGTCCCGCGCACCCGCACCCTCGCCGTCGCCGCCTACGACGCGCAGGGGAACATCCTCTCCTCCGACGAGATCCAGATCAACGCCACCGGCAACCGCTTCCGCGTCCATCTCGTCGAGCCGCAGAAGGGGAAGCGCTACGCCAGCAGCCTGCTGGCGCGCGCCGAGGTCGACGTCCCCGACGAGGAGACGCTCGAACGAGTGGAGATCTATCTCGACGAGGCGAAGGTGGCGACGCTCTTCCAGCCCCCCTGGGTGCAGCCGGTCGTGCTCCCCAAGGGCGCGGGGCTCGCCTACGTGCGGGCGGTCGCCTACCTCGCCGACGGCAGCTCGACGGAGAGCCTGGTGTTCGTCAACGCGCCGGACGAGATGACGCAGGTGAACGTCGACTTCGTCGAGCTCTACGCCACCGTGCTCGACCGCCAGGGGCACCCGGTGACCCCGCTGGTGGCTGGTACTCTCGGCACCCACGACTTCGCGGTGAGCGAGGACGGCGCGAAGCAGCAGATCGCCCGCTGCGAGCCGGTGACCGACCTGCCGATCCACGCCGCCGTGGCGATCGACATCTCGGCCTCGATGGAGCCCAACCTGGAGGCGGCGCAGAACGCCGCCCTCCAGTTCCTCCAGGGCCTGGTGCGCTCCAAGGACCGCGCCGAGGTGATCACCTTCAACGACCACCCCGCGCAGGTGGTCAGGTTCACCCGCGACCTCAAGGCGCTGGCCAGCGGCCTCTCCGGGCTCAAGGCCGAGCGCGCCACCTCGCTCTACGACAGCCTGATCTTCTCCTTCTACACCTTCAATGGGCTCAAAGGTCGCCGCGCCCTGCTGCTGCTCTCCGACGGCAAGGACGAGGGGAGCCGCTTCGGCTTCGAGGAGGCGCTCGACTTCGCCCGCCGCGCCGGGGTCACCGTCTACTCGATCGGCCTCGGCGACGACGTGGACAAGCGGAAGCTGGCGCGGATCGCCGAGGAGACCGGCGGCCGCGCCTTCTTCCCCCACAAGCCCGGGGAGCTGGCCGCCATCTACGCCGGTATCGAAGCCGAGCTCCGCTCGCAGGTGCTGATCGCCTACCAGTCGACCGGCGCCCGCACCGACCCCGGCTTCCGCGTCGTCGATCTCAAGGTCAACCGGCCGGGGCTGGAGGCGAAGACGGTGCGGGGGTATTACCCGTGAGAAAACCCTCATCACCCCGGCCCTCTTCTCCCGTCCCCTCCCACCCTCCCTCACCGGGAGAAGAGGGGGACGCCCCGAAGGGGCGGCGGCATGTAGCCTGGGGCGTAAGCCCCAGGTCGGGAGGGCACCCCATCATCCCTGAGCCCCGAAGGGGCGACGGCTGCCTTCGCCCCTTCGGGGCTGTTGAATTCATTGGACCGGCTCGACCTGGGGCTCACGCCCCAGGCTACATGCCTGTGCCCCATCGACCGACACCCTGGAAAAGATAGGATCTCTCCAATGTCCTCCTCCCTCCGTCTTCTCCTGCTCGCCCTGCTCGTCCTCTGCCTGGCGATCCCCGCGTTCGCCGCCGCTCCCCCGAAGCCCCAGGAGGTCGCGATGCCGGAGGGTCTGGCGCCGCGCTATCTGTCCTGGCTCGACGAGGTGGCGCTGCTGATCAATCCGCAGGAGAAGGCGGCGTTCGCGGGGTTGCAGAAGGACTACCAGCGCGACGCTTTCATCCGGCGGTTCTGGGACGTCCGCGATCCGTTCCCGCAGACGCCGGTCAACGAGCTCAGGGTGCGCTGGGAAGAGCGCGCCGCGATTGCCCGCGAGCGCTTCGGCAACCTGTCGGACGACCGCGCCCACATGATCCTGTTCAACGGCGAGCCCAAGGAGGTCGTGCGCAGCTCTTGCAACGTGCTGCTGCCGGTCGAGCTCTGGACCTTCTCGGAGACCGAGCCGATCCACGGCACCTTCACCCTCGCCTTCGTTTCGAAGAGCGGCTCGCCGCAGGGGCCCTACCGCCTCTGGTCGCCCGCCGACGGCATCGAGACCATCCTCTCGCTCGACCTGCGGGCGCGCATCCAGGATACGGAGCGTGGCCTCGCCGCCATCGCCGAGCTTTGCCCGCGCGGCGAGGACATCGCGGCGCGGCTCGGCGAGGCGCTCGACTGGCACCGCGTGGAGACCACCGCGCACCTCGTGCCCCATCCCAGCGAGGAGTGGCTCTCGACCTTCGCCTCCTACTCGACCGACGTGCCCGAGGGCGCCCCGACCTTCCCGGCGCGCCTCGACATCTCGTTTCCCGCCCGCTCCGGCAGCCGCACCGTGGTCCAGGGGCTGGTCTCGGTGCCGCGCGCCGCCGCCGTCCCCGAGAAGCTCGCCGGCGCGCCCGAGGCCTTCTACAGCTTCCTGGTGGACGGCGAGGTGCTGCTCAAGGACGAGCTCTTCGAGCACTTCCGCTACCGCTTCACCCTCCCCGTCAGCGAGGCCACGACGCAGGAGATCCCCGTCGTCTTCCAGCGCAACCTGCGGCCGGGCTCCTACGGGCTGATCCTCAAGATCGAGGACACGGCGGGCAAGAGCTACTTCCGCGAGCAGCGCGAGATCGAGGTGCCGACGGTGGATTCGGTGGTCAATCCGGCGGTCAATCCGGCGGCGCCCCCCGTGGCCGTCGCGGCGACGGTCCCCGACGCGGCGCCCCGTTCGACGGTCGCGACACAGGCGGCGCTCACCGAGGCCAACGCCGCCCTCACCTCGGGCGATCAGACGATCCGCCTCCTCTCGCCTCCCGCCGGGCTGGTCACCGGCAAGCTGCGCATGGAGGCGCTGACGACAGGGCCCGGCGTCGCCAAGGTCCGCTTCGAGCTCGACGGCAAGCCGGTGCTCACCAAGGTCCGGCCGCCGTTCAGCGTCGAGCTGAACCTCGGCATCCAGCCGCGCATCCATCGCGTGCGGGCGCTGGCGCTGGACGAGCACGGCAACCGGCTCGCCGAGGACGAGATCCCGCTCAACGTCGGACCCCACCGCTTCGCCGTCCGGCTGACCGAGCCGCAGGCGGGCAAGGCCTATCAGGAGAGCCTGCGCGCCGAAGCCCAGGTCGACGTGCCGGAGGGCGAGCGTCTCGACCGCGTCGAGCTCTACCTGAACGACGACAAGCTGGCGACGCTCTACCAGCCCCCCTTCACGCAGGCCCTCCTCCTCCCCAAGGGGAAGGAGGTCACCTACGTGCGCGCCGTCGCCTATCTCGAGGGGGGCGGCGCGACCGAGGACCTGGTGCTGGTCAACTCGCCCGGCTTCAATCAGAAGCTCGACGTCCAGTTCGTCGAGCTCTTCACCTCGGTCGTCGACGGCCGCGGCCGGCCGGTCGAGGGTCTCGCCAAGGGCGACTTCAAGGTCTTCGAGGACGGCGCGGAGCAGCAGGTCCGGCGCTTCGAGCGGGTCGACGACGTCTCCATCTACGCCGGCATCCTGCTCGACACCTCGTCCTCGATGAGCAAGGAGAACCGGCTCGACGAGGCGGTGCAGGGCGCGATGAGGTTCCTGGACAAGGTGATCACCCCCAAGGACCGCGCGGCGGTGATCACCTTCGCCGACCACCCCAACCTGGCGGTGCGCTTCACGAACCAGCAGCAGCTGCTCGCCGGCGGCCTCGCCGGGCTGACCGCCTCGGGCAACACCTCGCTCTACGACAGCCTGATCTACGCCCTGTACTACTTCGGCGGCGTGAAGGGGAAGCGGGCGATCATCCTGCTCTCGGACGGCCAGGACGAGGGGAGCCATTACACCTACCCCGACGTCCTCGAATACGCCCGCCGCAGCGGCGTCGCCATCTACACGGTCGGGATCGGCCTGACGTCGCAGAACACGGACACCCGGCTGAAGCTCAGCCGCCTCGCCGACGAGACCGGCGGCCGCTACTTCTTCATCGAGAAGGCGAGGGAGCTCGACGGCATCTACGACTCGATCCAGAAGGAGCTGCGCTCGCAGTACCTCCTGGCCTATCAGTCCTCGAAGGAGGGGGGCGACCCCGACAGGTTCCGTTCTGTCGAGGTGAAGATGACGAAGCCGGGCCTGGAGGCGAAGACGGTGCGGGGGTATTACCCCTGAATTTACCTTCCGTCAGACGACCCTCCCTGATCCTGGCCTCCGCCTCCCCCCGCCGCCGCGAGCTGCTGGGAGGCCTCGGCCTCCGCTTCACCATCCGCTCAGCCGACATCGACGAGACGCCACGGCCGGGAGAAGATCCGGCGGCGACCGTGCTCCGTCTGGCCCAGGAGAAGGCGGCGGCGCAGGCCCACTCCGGAGAGCTGGTGCTGGCGGCGGATACCGTCGTGGTGATCGACGGCGAGCTGCTCGGCAAGCCGCGCGATCCCGAGGATGCCCGCCGCATGCTCGCCCGCATCGCCGGCCGCGAGCACATCGTGCTGACCGGCGTGGCGCTCGAGGAGCCGGACCATGACCGGCGGATCTCGGAAGTCGCCTCGACGCGGGTCCGCATGGCGGCGCTCACCTCCGATCAGATCGCCGACTATGTCGCCACCGGCGAGCCGCTGGACAAGGCCGGCTCTTACGCCGTCCAGGGGATCGGGGCGCTGTTCGTGGAGGAGATCTTCGGGAATTATACGAACGTGGTGGGGCTGCCGCTGCCGCTCACTTCGCGGCTGGTTCGCGAGATGGGGTACGAATTGCTGGATTTCCGATAAAGCGCCAGAAAATTCGCCGTCCCAAGTTTTTTGTTTTTTTGTAGAGACGTTCCCAGCCCGTCCACGACAACCTGTGCAGACCACGGGGACGGCGGGACGTCTCCGGCGGAGGGATGGCCGGCGCCGGCGGCAAAACGTCTTCTGGGCAAAACCAACGCTCGAACAAAGCGGGCATCGCGGTAGTGTTCTCACAGGCGGTGGAAGAAGGAAAGGGTTCCTCTCCGGCGGAGACGTCCCGCCGTCCCCGTGGCCTGCACAGGTTGTCGTGGACGGGCTGGGAACGTCTCTACAAAGAAGATAAAGAAGCCCTTCGATCAGCCGCGATTCCTGCCGCGGCAAGCTTGCGGCGCCTCGCGTCAAGCTCGATCCGCCCGGCGCAAGCTTGCCGCGTCACCCGTCAGACTTGAGCGGCGCCAGCCAACGGTGCGTCGTCACGAACCAAGCTTGAGGACTACCGCGGCAAGCTTGATCCGGACGATCCAGACTTGACGGCCCGCGCGCCAAGCTTGCCGCGATCGACGCAAGCTTGCCGTGTGACGCGCCAAGCTCGGCCAGCCGGCGCCAAGCCTGGATGGTCACGAACCGAGCTTGCGGCATGCCGAGGCAAGCCTGGCTCGGCCGCGGCAAGCTCGCCGGGCTGCGTGGGAAACTTGCCTCAGCCGGTCCAAGCTTGGCGCCTCACGACCCAAGCTTCTTCGGGAGCTACCCGAACTTGATCGGATCGCCGAGGGCGTCGAGCGAGAAGTTGGCCATGATCTGGTGGCCGTTGAAGTCGAGGACCCGCATGTCCTCCACCGCGCCGAGATCGTGGGAGATGTTGTCGAAGGAGTCGGCGTAGCGGTCGCGGACGGCGGCGAGGTCGACCTCGTAGGCGATGAACTTGTCGATCCCCTTGTAGCGCAGCTTGGCCACCAGCCGCTCGTCGGTCAGCTTGGGATAGGTCGAGAGGATCAGGATCGTCCCGCTCCCCATGAAGATCAGATAGGCGCGTACCGGTCTCGAGCTCAAGCGATTGTCCCCTTTTTCCGTTCTCACGCCACAAAATAAGCACTGGCGCGAATCTGCAGGCGAGCGCGCGGCTCGAAGCCGCTGCCGACGACCGCGAAGGCGCTGGTGCTGCCCAGGATCGGCAGCACGATCCAGCCGTCGAAGCTCTCGCCGCCGGCGTAGGGCGGCACGACCGGCTCGATCTCGGCGATCTTGGTCCAGTGATCCTCGTCGGGATCGAACGAGGCGCGCAGCTCGACGTAGGCGCGGTCGAGATCGATGGTGCGCTGGCCGGACGGGTGCCAGATGGAGAAGACGAACCGCACCTCGTCGTAGGCGCTGGTACCGAGGAACGCCTTGCCGGCCACCAGCAGCGGGAAGGTGAACGAGCCGGCGGTGTCGGTGGCGAAGATCTCTGGCGTGGGGTCGAAGACCACCTGCCGCGGAGGGGTAGGGGTGATAGCGGTCATCTCTTCTCCTCGATGGAAGCGGCGCCCCGGGCCAGGCCACCGGCCAGAAAAAGGGCGCGGGCGATGCGGCGGCGGGCCTCGGTCTGATCCGATCCCGCGGGTTCGACGCCGAGCAGGGGCGCGGCGAGACCGAAGGCGATCGCGCCGGCCTTTTGATAGGCGGGGATCTCCTCGACGCCGAAGCCGCCGGCGGCCAGCATGGGGACGTCGCCCAGCGGCCCGCGGATGACGGAGAGGTAGGCCGGCCCGCCCACGGGCGGCAGCGGATAGACCTTGACGAGGTCGGCGCCCAGCTCGACGGCGGCGACGATCTCGGTCGGCGTCAGGGCGCCCATCACCAGGAAGGTCCCGGCGTTGCGGGCCTCCCGGGCGACCTCGGCGCTGACGTTGGGGGTCACCAGGAACTCGGCGCCGGCGGCGATGGCTTCACGGGCGCGGGCGGCGGTCGTCACGGTGCCCATGCCGAACCAGGGCGGCCCGTCGGTGGCGCGGCCCGCGAGCAGCTCGCGGACCAGCCCCGAGGCGCCGGGAACAGTGAAGGTGATCTCGACCAGCTCGACGCCGCACGCCGCGAGCGTCCGGGCCTGTATCGCCGCCTCGTCGCGCGAGGCGGTGCGCACCACGCCGACGATCGGCGCGCGGCGCACACTCAGAGCAACGGAGTCTCGAATCTGGAGGGTGGTAGCCATGGCGCCGGGGAGTCTATCATCCAAGATCGAGCGTGGAATCCAGCTTCCGGGTGGGAAACCTGGGGCTTCCGAGGTATCATTGCCCGTCGCACTTGCGGAGGGTACGTTTCTCAGCGGAACGAACGGCAAATGGCAGTGTCTGACCAACCGGTAGGAAGAGAGTCGCTGGATCAGCTCCTGCGGCGGCTTCGGCCGCGGCTGAAGCAAGTCCTTGGCCGGTATAGGATTCCGGTGCACGACGCCGAGGATCTGGTCCAGGAGGCGCTGATCTCGACGATCCAGAAATGGGACGTCATCCAGGACCCCGAAGCCTGGCTGCTCGTGACCCTGCGCAACCGCTGCGTCGTCTATTGGCGCAAGCGCCGCAACAGCCTTTACAACTCGGTCGACACCGCCATCCTCGAGCTCCTCTCCGAGCCCGTCGCGGCGCCGCAGGAGAAGGCCGAGCTGCTCTGGGACCTCAACAATCTCCTCGACGAGCTTCCGGCCCGCTGCCGCAAGCTCCTCCGCCTGCGCTACGGCCTCGGCTTCGACTCCACCGAGGTCGCCGAGCGCATGGGCTACCACCCGTCGAGCGTCCGCAAGGTCGCCCGCCGCTGCATGGCCGCCCTCACCTACCAGATGGTCGCCCGCGGCTTCACCAAGGTGGCCGCGACGGAGACCGAGGAAGAGGAGAAGGAAGAGGTCAGTTAGGCGCGGCCGGTAGGGGCGGCCCTACGTGGCCGCCCTGGCTTCTCCACGAATCTGGAGGCCAGCGATTCCTTCCTGGGACCGCCGGCGTCCTCGCCGGCTCTAACTCGAACAAACCAAAAGCGAAGTTAGAGCCGGCGGGGACGCCGGCGGTCCCAGGGAAAAGCTTATCCTCCTGAAGTCTCCCGCTTCCCCAACGCCCCTTCCATCCGCCGGCACATGCCGCGCAGGATCCGCACGTCCCGGCTGTCCGGCGCCGCTCTGGCGGCGAGGCGGCGGAGGTCGCGGAGGACGCCGGTGAAGGAGTCGTCGCGGTCGAAGCCGACCTGCTGGAGGACGCTGGCGGCGTGGCCGAGGAGGCCGTCGATCTCCTCGGCGCTGGCCGGCGGCTCGGGCGGGGCGATCGGCGCGGTCTCGTCGCCGCGGCCGAGGAAGAGCTCGTAGGCGAGGATCAGCACGGCCTGGGCGAGGTTGAGCGTCGGCTGCACCGGCGAGCAGGGGATGCTGACCACGGCGCTCGCCAGCGCCAGCTCCTCGTTGGTCAGGCCGCCGACCTCGGGGCCGAAGACGAGGGCGGTCGGGGTGTCGGGCGCGTCGCGCTCCAGCCAAGCGGGGAGCTCGCGCGGCGTCAGGTGGGCGATGCCGAGGCGGCGGTCGCGGGTGGAGGTGGTGCCGATCACCCGGCGGAACGGCGCCAGCGCGGCGGCGAGGCCGCCGGCGGCGCGTTCGGCGTTGTCCAGGATCGGCCGGGCGCCGACGGCGAAGGCGTTGCCGATCTTGCCGATCACCGCCGCCGGTTCCACCAGGATCAGCCGGTCGAGCCCCATGTTGGCCATCGCCCGCGCCGCCGAGCCGACGTTCCCCTCCTCGCGCGGACGCACCAGGACGACGGCGGGAGGGAGACGGGTCATGCGGAGACTCCGGCGAAAGAAAAGCAGGAGCACGGACGAACACGGACGAGCACGGACGAGCACGGACAGAGGGACAACAGGGAGCGGTCTCCAGCCTTTTTCATCGTCCGTGTACGTCCTTGTAAGTCCGTGTTCGTCCGTGAGTCCGTGCTGCCTACCGGAATCCGCGGCGCAGCTCGCGCTTGAAGGTGGCGAAGGCTTCCTCGCCGTGCAGGCAGAGGACGACCTTGTCGAGCTTCGTCCCCCCCTGGAGGAAGCGGTGGACCTCGGTGAGCGTGATCCGCGCGGCGCGGTCGAGGGGAAAGCCGAAGTTGCCGGTGGAGATCGCCGGCAGGGCGATCGACTTCATTCCCCGGCGGTCGGCGAGCGCGAGGGCGGCGCGCACGGCGGCGGCGAGCTTCTTGTCCTCGTCCCCCTCGCCCATCTGCGGGCCGACGGCGTGGATCACCTGCTTGGCCTTGAGATTGCCGGCGCCGGTCATCACCGCGGTGCCCACCGGCGTGCCGCCGATCCGGTTGCACTCCTCCTGGATCGAGGCGCCCCCCTTGGCGCGGATCGCCCCGGCGACGCCGGTGCCGAGCTGGAGCTGCTCGTTGGCGGGGTTGACGATGGCGTCGACGTCCAGCTCGGTGATGTCCGCCTCGACCAGCTCGAGCTGGGTGCCGTCGAACGTCACGGTGACCTTGCTGTCCGTCTTGGGTTCGGTCATCTTGTCGGCCATCTCGGAACTCAAGCCCTCCCCTGCAATCATACCAGCCCCGGCACCTTCAATCCTTTTTCCTCAGCCCTTCTTTCTCAATAGTGTAGACTCCTCGCCGCCATGTGGAGCGAGCTGAAAAAGGGGCTGGCGGCCGACCTCGCCAGGGTGATCCAGGAGCGTTTCGGCGTCGTCCACGAGCCGGTCCTGGAGGTGCCGCCGCGCCGCGAGCTGGGCGACCTCTCCTCCCCCGCCGCCATGCAGCTCGCCCGCGTGCTGAAGCGCAATCCGAAGGCGATCGCCGAGGAGCTGGCCGGCGCGCTGCCGAAGCGGGAGGGCGTGCGCGACGTCCAGATCCAGGGCGCCGGCTTCCTCAATTTCTTCCTCGACCGCCGCGCCTTCGTCGCCGCGATGATGGACGCCGCGCTGCTCGACAGCGGCCGCGTGCGCGGCGCCAAGGTGGTGATCGAGCACACCAACATCAATCCCAACAAGGCGGCCCATATCGGCCACCTGCGCAACGCCGTGCTCGGCGACGTCCTCGGCCGCTCGCTGAAGAGCCTCGGCTATCCGGTGGAGATCCAGAACTACATCGACGACACCGGCGTGCAGCTCGCCGACGTCGTGGTCGGCTTCGTCGACCTGCGCGGCATGACCGCCGCCGACGTCGCGGCCATCCCCGAGCCCTTCGACTTCTACTGCTGGGACCTCTACAGCGAGGCCGGCCGCTGGTTCGAGGGAGACCCCGAGCGCAAGGCTCTCCGCCGCGCGACGCTCCACGAGCTGGAGAGCGGCAGCGGGCCGCGCGCCGAGATCGGCCGCCTGGTGGCGCGCCGGATCGTTTCGCGCCACCTCGCCACCATGCGGCGGATGGACGTCTCCTACGACCTGCTCACCCGCGAGAGCGACATCCTGGGGCTCAACTTCTTCGAGCAGGCCTTCGCCCGCCTGAAGGAGAGCGGCGCCGTGCACCTGGAGACCGAGGGGAAGAACCTCGGCTGCTGGGTGATGCCGCTGTCGCAGGCCGAGGAGTTCGCCGGCCTCGAGGACCCCGACAAGGTGATCGTGCGCTCGGACGGCACCGTCACCTACGTCGGCAAGGACATCGCCTATCAGCTCTGGAAGTTCGGCCTGCTCGGCCGCGACTTCGGCTACCGCTTCTGGCGGGAAGAGGGCGTCTGGGAGACCACCCGCGACGGCGTCGAGGGGCATCCGCTGTTCGGCGGCGCCTGGCGGGTGTTCAACGTCATCGACGTCCGCCAGAGCTACCTCCAGAAGATCGTCCGCGCCGGCCTCCAGTCGCTCGGCTACACGGCCGAGGCCGAGCGCTCGGTGCACTTCGCCTACGAGATGGTCGCCCTGTCGCCCGCCACCGCCCGCCAGCTCGGCTTCCTCGACGAGACCGAGGGGGACGAGAAGATGCTGGAGATGAGCGGCCGCAAGGGGATCGGCGTCAAGGCCGACGACCTCATCGACCAGCTGGAGATCAAGGCGCGCGAGGAGATCACCAAGCGCAACCGCGACCTGGTGGACGCCGAGCTCGACGGGCTCGCCCACGAGATCGCCATCGCCGCCCTCCGCTTCTTCATGGTCAAGGCGACCACCAACCGGGTGATCGCCTTCGACTTCGACGAGGCGCTCAGCTTCGAGGGGGAGTCCGGCCCCTATCTCCAATACGCGCTGGTGCGGGCGAAGAACATCCGCCGCCGCTTGCAGCAGGAGGGGATCGCCGCGGACGTCTCGACCGAGGAGATCGCCGCCCTCCCCGAGGAGCTCTGGAGCGAGGACCTCTGGGACCTGATCCTGGAGGTCGCGCAGACCGGCGAGACGGTCGAGAAGGCGGTGGAGAGCCTCGAGCTGTCGCTCGTCGCCCGCCACGCGCTCGACCTCGCGCAGCGCTTCAACGCCCTCTATCATCGCCAATCCATTCTCAAGGAGAGTGACCCGCAGGTGCGCGCCGCGCGCCTGGCGACGGTGCAGATCTTCCGCCGCGGCCTCGAGAGCCTGGGCGAGCTCCTGGGAATTCCCGTCCCGGAGAAGATGTGACATGGATCCCTATAGCGGCCGTCCGGTAGCGAAGAAGACCTCGCCGTGGGCCTACGTCGGCCTCGGCTGCGGCCTCGCCGTGCTGTTCGCCCTGATCGCCATCGTCGGCTTCACCTACCTCGCCTACCGCCAGGGCAAGGAGATGGCGTCGGGCTTCAAGGACCCGAAGACGCGCGAGGCGAAGACGCGCCAGGTGCTCCCCTACACCGCCCTGCCGGCGGGGTACTACCCAGGCGGCGCCATGTCGATCCCCTTCCTGATGGATTTCGCCGTGCTGACCGACGAGGAGCCCGCCGCCGGCCAGGGCCCGGACCAGGGGAACTTCCACGAGCACAGCTTCGTCTACATGAACATGCGCCATCTCCGCGACAACAAGGAGAAGATGGAGCGCTACCTGCGCGGCGAAGCCGGCGCCCCCTCGGACACCGGGCTGAACCAGTCCAACGTCAATTTCCACACTCGGGAAGTGGTCAAGCGGGGACAGCTGGAGCTCGGCGGCAAGACGGTGCTCTACCAGGCGAGCCGCGGCGACATCTCGCACAAAGGGAACACTCACGAGGCCGTCGTCACCATGGTGCTCCCCGAGTGCGGCGACGACCGCCTCCGCTTCGGCATCTGGATCGGCCCCGCTCCGGCCGACAGCGCGGCCAAGCCCCTCAACCAGATCGACTTCACCGGCACCAACGCGGACCCGGCGGCGCTCCAGGAGTTTCTGGGGCATTTCCGCCTGTGCGACGGGCAGGGGTAGAGACCTGGCAGGTCCGTCGCGACTTGACGCGAAGGACCTGCGGAGAGAAACTTCGAATGCTTGGTTAGGGCGCTGGCCGAGGGTTTGGGGGTAGCCCCGATCGCCGATGACAGCCAGCCCACTTGACTGGGCGGACAGCCCCCTGGGAACGCCGGCGGTCCCAGGAGGGGTGAGAAACGTCTACCTCTTCTTGCCGCGCTCGTCCCACCGCCGATGCATCCAGAGCCAGAGGGCGGGGTGCTGGCGGATGTCCTCCTCGGCGATTTCCAGGTAGCGGCGGGTGAGGGCCTCGACCGCCTGGTCGCTCCGATCGCCTTCCTTCGGAAAAACCGGCTCGCGCACGACCACGCGATAGCGCCCTCCCGGCTCGGGGTAGACGGTGAGCGGGACCACCGGCGCGCCGGTGCGCAACGAGAGGCGCGCCAGGATCGGGCTGGTCAGGGCGGGACGGCCGAAGAAAGGCACGGCGATCCCCTCGCGCTCCTGTACCCGCTGGTCGATCAGGATGCCGAGGCGGCCGCGGTCGCGCATCACCTCCAGCATCCGCCGCGCGGCGCCGTGCTTGGGGATCACGGTGTTGCCGAAGCGCTCGCGCATGGCGCGCAGCTCGCGGTCGAGATACGGGTTGTCCGCCGGCCGTACCACGAAGCTCATCGGGCCGCGGGTGAGGCCGATCAGCGGCGGCGAGAGCTCCCAGAGGCCGAGGTGGGCGGTGAGCAGGAACATCCCCTTGCCCCGCCGCTCGGCCTCGTCGAGGTGCTCCCATCCTTCGAGCGTGAAGCGATGGCAGAAGTCGCGGGCGTCGAAGCGGGTGGCGGAGATGGCGTCGCAGAGGGCGCCGCCGAAGTGGCGGAAGCACTCCGCGACCAGCCGCCGCCGCCCGGCCTCGGTCGTCTCCGGCAGCGCCAGGGCCATGTTGCGCAGCGCGATCTCGCGATGCCGGCGGTCGAGCGCATGGCCCAGCGCCCCGATCCCCCGGCCGAACGCCCGCGCCCCCGCATGCGGCAACGCCCGCAGAACGCCCTTGAGCGCCAGGTAGAAGCCGTATTCGAGACGGTGGCGGACGGGGCGGTTCTTCATGGGGTGGGGGCCCTTGAGCCCTGAAAGGGCGACGTTTGA
>DATBAW010000447.1:0-12349 GCA_036271335.1 Thermoanaerobaculia bacterium | reverse complement strand
CCCCCTCCCAGGGCGGCCACATAGGGCCGCCCCTACAAATCCACCATTTCTAGGGTGACGGCGGCCTGGGAGCCTGCGCGGCAGAACCAAAGCAAGGACCAAAAGGACTGCAACGACTGCAAGGACAACAAAAAAGACCGCATTCGGCACCGGTCTTCAGATCCTCACAGCCCCTGTCATCGTCCTTACGGTCCTTGCAGTCCTTTTGGTCCTTGCTTTGCACCCGCCGTATGAGGACGCCGGCGAGTCGGGACCTTTTGCCCGCATACCGCTCCCTGCTTGCTGACAAACCGGAGCCTTTGTCCGCAAGCTAAGGCCAACATGCGGACAAAAGCGGTCGCTTGCTCGCGCACCGGCTCCAGCTTGCGGACAAGAGTGGCCATCTGACGGCTTGCTGGGACGGGCTCACGGTCAAATGGTCTCGTTTGTCGGTGTATCAGAGCCATTTGCCGGCGAGCCGGCTCCGGCCGAACGCGAAATACCGCAGGCGGATGGCTTCAGAGCAGGGCTCAGACCGTGAATTCCACGCCCTGCGCCAGCGGCAGCTCGGTTCCCCAGTTGATCGTGCAGGTCTGGCGGCGCATGTAGGCCTTCCAGGAGTCGGAGCCGGCCTCGCGGCCGCCGCCGGTCTCCTTCTCGCCGCCGAAGGCGCCGCCGATCTCGGCTCCCGAGGTGCCGATGTTGACGTTGGCGATGCCGCAGTCGCTGCCGGTGGCGGCCAGGAAGCGCTCGGCCGAGCGCATGTTCAGCGTGAAGATCGAGGACGACAGCCCCTGCGGCACCTCGTTGTGGATGCGGATCGCCTCGTCGAGGTCGTCGAACTCCAGGAGGTAGAGGATCGGCGCGAAGGTCTCCTCGCAGGTGATGGCGAGCTGGCGCGGCACCTCGACCAGGGTGGGCTCGACGTAGAAGCCCGGGCGGTCGAGCGGCTTGCCGCCGTAGAGCACCTTGCCCCCTTCGTCCTTCACGCGCTCGAGCGCCTTCATCATGTTGTCCACCGCGTGCTGGTCGACCAGCGGTCCCATCAGGGTGCCGGGCTCCGAGGGGTCGCCGATGCGGACCGAGCCGTAGGCCTGGACCAGCCGGCGCTTCATCTCGGCGGCGATCCCCTTCTGGAGGAAGAGGCGGCGGGTGGTGGTGCAGCGCTGGCCGGCGGTGCCGACGGCGCCGAAGAGCACGGCGCGGAAGGCGAGGTCGAGGTCGGCGTCGTCCATCACCAGGATGCCGTTGTTGCCGCCGAGCTCCAGCAGCGTGCGGCCGACGCGGTCGGCGACCACCTTGCCGACCTCGCGGCCCATGCGGCCGGAGCCGGTGGCGGAGATCAGCGGGAAGCGGCGGTCGGCGACCAGGCGCTCGGAGACGCCGGTGCGGCCGGCCACGACCAGGTTGAAGATCGGCGGCGCGCCGTTGGCCTTGAGCACGCGGTCGGCGATGCGGGTGACGGCGAGCGCGGTGAGCGGCGTCTGGTGCGAGGGCTTCCAGATCATCGAATCGCCGCAGATGGCGGCCACCATCGCGTTCCAGGCCCAGACGGCGACGGGGAAGTTGAAGGCGGTGATGATGCCGACCGGCCCGAGCGGATGCCACTGCTCGTACATCCGGTGCTGCGGCCGCTCGGAGTGCATGGCGAGGCCGTAGAGCTGGCGCGACATGCCGACCGCGAGGTCCGCCATGTCGATCATCTCCTGCACCTCGCCGAGCCCCTCGGAGAGGATCTTGCCCATCTCCAGCGTCACCAGCCGGCCGAGCTCGTCCTTGTGGCGGCGCAGCTCCTCGCCGAGCTGGCGGACGACCTCGCCGCGGCGCGGCGCCGTCCAGGTGCGCCACTCGCGGAACGCCTCGACGGTGACGGCGGCGACCCGCTCGTAGTCCTCGATCGTGGCCATGTTGACGGCCGCCAGGACCTCGCCGGTGGTGGGGTTGAGCGACTCGATCCGCTCGCCGTGGGTCTGGATCCAGGAGCCGTCGAAGGCGCCGGGGTTCTCGGCCTCGATCCCCAGGGATTCGAGGAGCTTGGCAACGCTGCGATCCGTCTTGCTATCGGTCAGTACGGTCATCGGATTTCTCCTGGAAGGTGCATGGTGGGGAAGGACAGGATAACACTCGCCATTCTCCCGACAGGCCTGCGGTGGGAGGGGGCGATACCTCATCGCCTACAATGCCTCACGATGTCCGGCCTGCTGCCTCCCCTGCTCGTCGCCCTCTTCGGCGCCTGGTGCGGGACCTTCGCCTGGGGGCCCTCCTCGGCGGCGAGCGCGACGGCGGCGCTGGCTCTCCTCGGCGCGCTGTTCTGGATCGCCCCCTCCTGGCGCGACCCCCTTCGTCTAGGTACAACCGGTCGCCTATTCCCGTGGATGCTCTGGATCGCGGTGGCGGCCAGCGCCTGGGCCTCGCCGGTGCCGCGGGCGGGGTGGGTGACGCTGATCCTCCTGCCGGCATTCCTGATGGTGCCCGGCGTGGTCGAGCGCTGCTGGCGGCGCGAGGAGGACCGCCGCCGGGGCCTGCGGACGCTGGCGGTGACGGTGGCCGGAATCGCCCTCTGGTCGCTGATCGACTGGCTGGCGCTGGGCTCGCCGCGGCCGGCGATGCCGCTCGGCCATCACAACCTGCTCGCCGCCTGGCTGGTGATCCTGCTGCCGCTGTCCGTGCTGCCGGCGCGGGAAGCGGGAGCGTGGCGCTTCGCGGGCTACGGCGCTGGAGTCCTCGCGACGGCGGCGATCCTGGCTAGCCGCTCGCTCGCCGGATGCGTGGCGCTGGCGGCGGCGGCGCTCCTGTCCGTCGCCTTCCGGGCCGGCCGTTCGCGGCGGCGCTGGGCCTGGGGCGCGTTGCTGGTGGCCGCGGCGCTCGTCGCCTTCCTCCAGAGCCCGCGAATCTCGGGGATCGCCGCCGGCACCGACGTCTCCGCCCAGGCCCGGCTGGCCTATCTGAAGGCGGGACGGGAAGGGTTCGCGGCGCGCCCGATGCTCGGCTGGGGGCCGGGGTCGGTGCCGTGGACGGCGGCGGCCTTTCTCGATCCGGTGCCACGCGCGAACCCCTGGGGAGAGTCGGTGGGAGAGCTCCACTCCCTGCCGGTCCAGCTCGGCTACGAGCTGGGAGCGACGGGCCTGCTGCTGGTGGCGGGGCTGGTCCTGCTCTTCTTCGTGCGGCGTTTCGCCGAGCGGGAGGAAGGGCGGGACCCCGGGCTGCTGCTGGCCGGGCTTCTCGGCCTCTTCGGCGGCGCCGTCGCCGCGCTCGCCAGCGGGGCGATCGCGGTGACCGCCCTGCCGCTGGCCGCCGCGGTGGCCGCCGGCGCCACCCTGGCCGGCAGTGGCCGGGGCAAAGCGGCGGACTCGCGGCGGCCGGCACGGATTTACGCGCTCGTGGCGCTCGTGGCCCTCGCTCCCTTGGAGCTGGCGCGCTGGCATTACGATCGCGCGCGGCTCGCCGGCCGCCCCGAGATCGCCGAAGCGGAGTTGGGGGCGGCGGTACGGCTCGATCCCCGGTTTCCGCTGTACGCGATGCAGCTGGCACTGCTTCGGGCTCGGACGGCGTCGGGAGCGAGCTCTGCCCCTGGCCTCGCCCTAAGGGCGGCGGAAGGAGGGCGCGCCATCCCGTCTTTGTGGCTGGTCGCTGGAGTCCTCGGATATTCGGCGAAACAGACTTGGAGCGCCGCCGCTCTGGAGAACGCTTGTTTCCTCGACCCGTTCGATCCCTTCCCACCCTTCTATGGCCTGTTGGTGAACCGTCAGGCCCCGGAGGCCGCCAGCCGAGGCGCGCAAGCTCTGCTGAACGAGCCCCGGCTGGCCGCGGCGGTCTTCTGGGAACGAAACCCCCAGCGGCTGGCCGAGACGCTCGGGATCGTGCGCGCCTGGCCAGAAGTGGATGCAGGATGGAAACAGGCCTTCCTCGCGCAAATTCCGCCGTTTCCCGTAGGGGCGCAGCATGCTGCGCCCGCGGAAGCCGGCCCGCGACAGTTGGGCGCAGCATGCTGCACCCCTACCACGGCGGAGGGGCGCGGGGAGACTCAGAAAGTGACGCTGGACATCGATACCGATCCCAGCCAGTCGCTCTCCCTACCGGTCTTCCGACGCCTTCCCTGGCCGGTCGCCTGGGGTCTCGTCGACATCCGCAAGCCGGTATGGGATGCGATACATGTCCCACCAGCGGCGGCGTCCCAAGGGACGTCCCGCCGGTTCTATCGTGCCGCGCCCTGCCGCCGTAGCGCACTGACTGCGCAGCACCTGCTCACGGATTGAGCGCTTCCCCGATCTCCACAAGATCTGTGGAAAACCTTGTTGGAAACCCGGGGTTCCGACGACGGAAATCCAGGTCTTGTATCGGTTTCCCCCATTTTGAACAGGTTTTTGTGCAATCCAGGCAACTTATTTGCTATCAATGAGTTGAAAATCTGTCCAGGGCGTTGGAACGGTTCGTGCTGAGGGGACCACCCTATAGCGAGGGGAGAATTTTCCGCAGATTGGGCACGTCCGAAAAGGAGGTCGCTGGCCCGGGGTTTTCGGGCCAGCTTTCGCGGTCAAACGAGGGGATCCGCCAAATCAGCGGTGGTAGATCTCGGACACGAACGGGCCCGCCATGTACTGGGCGGGATCGATCTGGCTCTGGAGGCAGATCCCCTGCGGCTGCTCGGTGAGCAGGAAGCGGGCGGACTCGGCGAGGCCGGCGGTGGTGGTCGACTGGATCGCCTTCAGCGTGCGGGCGCCTACCCGCCGGGGGCGGATCAGGAGCGACCTCTCGAGCCGTCGCAGGGTGCCGTCGGCGCCACGCCCCTCGACGCCGGCATAGATCACCACCAGGTCGTCCTCCATGAAGGGGATGGTGGCCTCCATCCGCCCTTGCAGGAAGAGGATCGGGTCCTCGGCCGCCGAGATCGCCGCCAGCATGCTCTCGATCCAGGCGTAGTGGCCGGGGTAGCGGAGCGTCTTGTAGTCGAGATTGCGGACCTTGCCGGCGAGCGCCACCGGCAGGTCGGCCGCGCCGCCGGAGGTGAGGTCTTCCTCGTAGGTGATGCCGTCGATGATCACCGTGCGGCGCTCGGAGAGCGACGGGCGGGTGGTCTTCTGGCCGTCGCGCAGGACGGTGGCCGGCTTGACGTACTCCGTGGCGACGCCGCTGGGGCTCCAGGTGAAGCCGTAGAAGTGGGGCGGGCGGGCGGTGGTGGTCAGGGCGCCGACGCGCATCTGGAGGGTGTCGGCGGCGTCGGTGGCGTTCTCGCGGCAGAACTGCTGGAAGAGGCCGTGGCCGAGGACGTTGACGTAGCCGGGCGCGAGACCGGTCTGGAGCAGGAAGCCGCGCGTGGCGCCCTCGGCGATCTGCTGGATCTCCTCGGTCTCCTCGACGTGCTCGGTGAGGTTGGCGTAATGGAGGTCGTGCTGGCGGGCGAGGCGCGCCATGCGCGGCGCCTCCTTGCCCGGCAGGCAGTCGAGGAGGATCTCGCCGTGGGAGAGGGCGTCGTCGAACTCCGCGTTGGTCCCCTCGGCCGGCAGATGGAAGGCATGGACCTCGCCCGGCTTCTGCGATCCTTCCCGGATCCATGCCGCGGCGCTCCTGGCGCGTTCGGCGTCGGCGTCGCCGACGAAGAGGTCGACCTCGAAGTCGCCGAGCTCCCGCAGCAGCAGGCCGACGGCGCTGCCCATGCCGCCCGCTCCGGCGATCACGACCTGGTGTTTTTTGCTCATATCTGACGCAATCCTGTCCAGGCGCTCCGCAGGAGACGCCTGCTGAATCGATCCGGTACGTGGGGTAGGAGCGGTGGGATGTCCGCTCCCGGAGGAAGCGGCGGCATCCTAGCATCGGCTGTCGGAGGGGGTCAACGAACGTCGGACCCGGCGCGGCGGCGCACCGGCTGGCCGGCGAGGGCGGTCTTGTTGCGGCCGGTCTCCTTGGCCACGTACATGGCGGCGTCGGCGAGGCGCAGGAGGGTGCTCTTGCTGGCGTCGAGGGTGAGGTCGGGCTCGAGGTGCTGGCGCAGGGTGGAGACGCCGACCGAGCAGGTGATCCCCTTGAGCGACAGCGGGTCGGGCTGGATGTCGCCGGGGACGGCGCAGAAGGTGGCGTCGACGATGGCGAGCCGGACCTCCTCGGCGACGTCGATCGCCGTCTCGACGTCGGCGCCGGGAAGGAGGAGCACGAACTCGTCGCCGCCGTAGCGGGCGGGGATGCCGCCGGCGGCTTTCACCCGCTTGCGCAGGAGGTGCCCGACCTCGCGCAGCACCTGGCTGCCGGCGAGGTGGCCGTGGGTGTCGTTGACGTGCTTGAAGTAGTCGAGGTCGAGGAACAGCACCGCCATGTCCAGCCCCTCGGCCTTGCAGCGGCGGATGGTCTCGGCCAGGGCGATGTGGAGATAGCGGTCGTTGTAGAGGCCGGTCAGGTTGTCGCGCTTGGCGATCTCCTGCGCCATGCGGCCGTCGAGCACGTTCTGGATCGAGATCGAGATGTAGCCGGCGAAGATCTCGAGCAGGTTGCGGTCCTCCTGGCTGTAGCCGGGGAAGTCGCAACGGTTGATCAGCTCGAGGACGCCGCAGACCTCCTGGCCGATGCGGATCGGAATGGCGACCAGCGACTCGGTCTGGTAATGGGTCTGCTCGTCCATCGCGCGGTAGAAGAAGCGGTCGCCCGGCGCGTAGGGGGTCGAGTAGGCCTCGCCCGTGAGGTAGACCCGGCCGGCGATCCCCTGGTCGGCGGGGATGGTGCGGCCGACCAGGATCGAGGACTTCTCGCCGAAGGCGGCGATGAAGGTCAGGGAGTTCTTGCGGCGGTCGTCCTTCTTGTCCGAGGGGTCGTCGAGCAGGATCGAGCCGGCGGCGGAGGGGACGAAGCCGTTGGCGCGGCGCAGCACCTCGACCAGGTTTTCGGCGAGGCTCAGCTCCAGCGGGAAGTTGGGGTTCGCCCGGCGCCGCTCCAGGAAGCGCTCGAGCTGGACGGGCTCCAGGCTGTGGTAGGCGTCCGGTGTGCTGAACCCTTCTTCCGGCATGCTGACCTGCACGAGTGCGTCACTCATCTCCGACGCTCTCGACTCTGGCCCTACCCTTCGACATGCCACGGACTCCACACGGATACGATAGTAACGTACCCAGGAAGATAGCAGATGTTGCGGGTGGCTTCCAGCCGAGGCGACCGGGCGAAGTAGAGGGCGCCCGCGGTCGCCCTTTCCTACCCCAGCCGCCGCAGCAGCCGGCGGCTGCGCGTGAGGGCGTCGGCGCGCAGGGCGTCGGTGGTGGAGAGCTGGGGGGCGAAGCGGAGGTACTGCAGGTCTTCGATCAGCAGGTCGAGCTCGGCCAGCGGCTCCGCCTCGACGCCGCGGGTGGCCAGCAGCTCGCGCCAGCGCGACGGCAGGGTCGACGGCGGCACCTCCCAGCGGGCGGCGAGCAGCTCCCGCCAGGCCTCTTCGAGGCAGACCGCCATCTGCCTTGGGCGTTCCTCGGCCTCGGCCTGGCGCAGCGCCGCTTCCATCCGCAAGGCTTCCTCGCCCGTGCCCTCGCCGGCTTTTGAACGCTGCCGGACCAGCACCACCACCAGCGCGAGCCCCCAGGGGAGGGCGCAGAGCCAGGGGAGGAGCGGCGACCAGCGGTGGCCCGGGAGGCTGGCGGCGACGGCGCGGCCGCTGCGGACGGTCGCCGGCGCCGCCGCCGAGGCGGCCGGCTTGGGGAGGGCGTCCAGCGCCAGGTCGGGCGCCGACGCCACCTGGTAGCGCCCCTCCGCGGGATCGAAGTAGGTGACCTTCGGCGACTCCAGACGGAAACGGCCGGCGCGCTCGGGGACGACGGCGTAGCGCCAGGTCCGGATGCCGCGCACGGCGGTGCCGTTGAGGTCGTCCTTCCCCTCCTGCTGCGGGGGGAGCAGGGTGAGCCCGGGAGGCGGCGTGAGATGCGGCTCCTGGATCCCCTGGAAGTTGCCGACGCCCGAGACGCTGACGGTGAGGGTGGCGGCCTGGCCGAGCCGGACCTCGCGCGGCTCGAGATCCGCGGCGACCGCGAGCTGGCCGACGGCGCCGCCGAACCCGGGTGGCGCGGGAGGGAGGGGCTGCACCTCGAGCGTCTGCGCCGCCGTCTGCAACCGCACCCCCTCGGGACGGGCGACGGCGGGACTGAAGAAGGAGCGATCGTAGCGCTCCACCATCACGTCGATCGTCGCCGGCTCCAGCGTGAAGTGGCCGGGGCGGAGGGGGAAGAGCGCCTTCTTGACCAGCGGCACCCGGCCGTAGCGCCGGCCGTCGATCTCCATCATCTCGGTCGGCAGCTGCGGCGGGAGCTGGATGTCGCGCACCCAGAAGCCGCGGAAGGCGGGGATGCCGTCGGTGGAGACGGCGGAGATGTTCTCGCGCGTGTAGAGGTAGATCGTGTAGAGCACCTGCTGGCCGACCACCGGGTGCGGTGGCGTCACCTCGGCGCGCAGGAAGACCTCCGGCTGCTGCGGCTCGCGGCGCCAGGGATTGGGCAGGCGGCCGAAGAACTGCGCGAAGGGGTCGTCCTCGTCGGCCGCGCCGTGCGGCTGCCGCTGGGCTTGGGCCTGCGGGCTGGGCTCCTGCTGGACGCGGATCTCCTGGGCCGGCAGCCGCACCTCGCGGTCCTGGACCTCGACGAAGACCGACCGCACGCCGGCCTTGCCGAGCGCCAGGGGGCGGACCTGCCAGGAGACCCGGAAGGTCCGCGACAGGCTGCCGTTGGAGTAGCGCATGTCGTCATACTGCGAGGGGCGCCCCAGGACCTCCAGGTTGTAGAGCTCGAACTTCGGCTGCACGTTGAGGCGCGAGAAGCCGTCGCCGTGGACCTCGAAGGTGAGCGTCGCCGTCTCGTCGATGCCGATCACGTCCGGCTCGAGAGTGACCTTGACGTCCTCGGCCGCGGCGGCAGGGAACGCCAGGGCGAGCAGCGCGACGGAGAGCAGAAAGGCCCTCACCCCCTGGCCCCCTCTCCCGTATCCTCCCCCCTCCCTCACCGGGAGAGAGGGAAACCGCGGGAGGGCCCTCACCAGTCCTTCCCCTTCGCCGCCTGCTGACGGGCGCGCTTGGCCGCCAGGTCGCGGCGCTGCTGGCGCTCCAGGTTCTCGACCGCCGAGAGCACGGAGGCCGCCTCCTGCGCGTTCATGTCGGGCTGGTTGCGGAACTGGGGGAGACGGGAGTCCTGCCCCTCGCCCGGCTTCTGCGGCTGCCCCTGACCCGGCTGCGGCTGCGCCTGCTGCTGCGAATTGGGCGACTGCTGACCCTGTTGCGGCTGATTCTGGGGCGGCGTGTTCCCCTTCCCCGGCTGGTTCGAGGGGTCCTGGTTCTGCTTGCGCTCGCCGCGCGAGCCCGGCGGGTTGCCACGGCCGCCCATCTTCTGCTTCTGCTCCTCGCGCAGGGCGAGCTCGAGGTTGTACTTGGCGTCCGGGTTCGCCGGCTGCTCGCGCAGCGTCTGCCGGAAGGCCTCGACGGCGCCGGCGGCGTCGCCGGCCGCCAGCCGCGCGTTGCCGAGGTTGTAGTGGGCCGCCGGTGACAGGGCGGGTGGCGCGCCCTTGGCGGCCTTCTCCAGGAGCTTCACCGCCTGCCGCGCTTCGCCGGCGCCGAGGTGGGCGGTGCCGGCGTCGTACTGCACGGTAGGATCGTTGGGTGCCAGCCGCGCCGCGGTGTCCGCCGGCGCCACCGCTTCCTTGGGCTTGCCGTTCTTGTAGGCGGCGATCGACCGGTCCGTGCGCTCCCGCGGGTTGTACATCCAGCGCTCGACCCAGGACGGCAGATGGGGCGTCCAGGGGATCGACGGGAAGGCGAGGGCGCCGAGGAGCAGGAAGGCGGGGAGGGCATGGGCGCGCGCGACGGCAGCGCTGGGACCCTCACCCCTGCCCCTCTCCCGTCCCCTCCCACCCTCCCGCGCCGGGAGAGGGGAAACGCCCCCTGATTCCGTTCCCCCTTGCTTTCTCCCTCCTCTCCCGGTGAGGGAGGGTGGGAGGGGACGGGAGAGGAGGGCCGGGGTGGTGAGGGGCTCCGGCGCGAACGGCGCGATCCCCAGGTAGACCAGCAGCGCCAGCGCCGCCAGCGCGAGCGGCCACTGGAAGCGCTCCTGGAGCGTGCTGACGCTCTCGCTCTCGATCGTCCGCTTCTCCAGGCGGTCGATCCGCTCCACCAGCGGCGTCGGATCGGCGGCGGCGCTGGTCGCCCGCAGGTAGTCGCCGCCGGTGGCGCGGGCGAGCTTCTCCAGCGTGTCCTCGTGGAGCTGGCTGACGACGGTGTTGCCGTCCTGATCCTTCTTCACCTCGCCGGGAGATCCCGGGATCGGCACCGTCGTCCCCTCGGGCGTGCCGATCCCGAGCGCGTAGACGATCACGCCGTTGTCCTTCAGCTTCGCGATCTCGGCTTCCAGACCGCCGCCGAAGTCCTCGCCGTCGGAGAGGATCACCAGCACGCGGTGCTTCTCGCTCCCCTGGCCGAACAGCTTCAGCGCCGTCTCCACGCCCGGCGCCAGCTCGGTGCCGGGGGTGGGGAGCGAGCCCGGATCGATGGCGTCGAGCAGCAGGTCGATCACACCGCCGTCGAGGGTGAGCGGAGCGAGCGCCACCGAATCTCCCTCGGTCTGCACCAGGCCGACCCGGTTGCCCGGCATCGCGCGGGTCATCCGCCGCACCAGCGACTTGGCGACGAACAGGCGCGAGGGGGGTGCGTCGAGGGCGCCCATCGAGAGCGACGAGTCGACCAGGAAGACCACGTCGACCCCTTTGCGCTCCACCTTCTGCTCGCCGCTCCCCCAGCGCGGCCGGGCGAGGGCGAAGGCGGCGCCGAGCACCGCCAGGGAGAGCACGACCACCGAGAGCGTCAGGCGGCGCGGCACGAAGGCGGGAAGCAGCCGCTTCCAGAGGCCGCGGGCCGCCCAGGCGGCGTCCGCCGCCAGCCGCCGGCGCCAGAGCCAGAGAGCGGCGGCGCCCGCGGCGGGGCCGAGCAGGACGAGCCAGAGGAGGCTGGGGACGGCGAAGGTCATGGCTCGGCGGTCACCTGCAGGCCGGCGGCGGCCAGCGGAAGGAGGAGGAAGGCGAGCCCGGCCCAGACCAGCGGCGGGAAGGCCTCGGTGTAGCGGACGTAGCGCTTCACCTGCAGCGGCGTCTTCTCCAGCCGGTCGATCTCCTGGAAGATCCGGCGCAGCCCCTCGCGGTCGGTGGCGCGGTAGAACTGGCCGCCGGTGCGCTGGGCGATCTGGCGCAACAGGTCCTCGTCCACCGGCACGTTCATCATGTAGCGGCGGGTCACCGTCCGGCCGGTGACCGGGTCCTGCACCGGAATCGGCACCGGCACGCGGCCGGCCGAGCCGACGCCGATGGTGTAGACCTTGATCCCCAACCCCTTGCAGAGGGCGGCGGCGGAGACCGGGTCGATGGCGCCGGCGTTGTTGACGCCGTCGGTGACCAGCACGATGATCTTGGTCTTGGCCGCGCTGTCCTTGAGGCGCGCGGCGGCGCTGGCCAGGGCGACGCCGATCGCTGTGCCGTCCGGCAGGGTGTTGAGATCGACCGAATCGATGATCAGGTCGAGCATCTCGCGGTCGGTGGTCAGCGGCGCGCGGGTCATCGCGGCGCCGGAGAAGATGGTGAGGCCGATGCGGTCCCCCGGCCGGCCGTCGACGAACTCCTTGACCACCTGCTTGGCCACGGTCACGCGGTCCTTGGGCTGGAAGTCCTCGGCGCCCATGCTCCCCGAGACGTCGAGGGCGAGCTGGATGTCGATCCCCTGGGTCAGGCTCTCCTCCCAGGCGTAGCCGAGCTGCGGCCGGGCCAGCGCCGCCACCAGGCAGACGAAGGCGATCAGCCGGGCGTAGAAGGGCAGATGGAGGCGCCAGGCGCCGCGCATCCTGCCGGCGCCGGCCGGCAGGCGGCTGTAGGTGAGGGCGCCGAACGACGAGCGGCGGTGGTGCCCCCAGACCAGCAGCGGCAGCGCCAGCAGGAGCAACAGCCAGGCCGGGTTCGCCAGGCTGGTGGCGGAGTTGGCGAGGGTGCCGGTGAGCTCGTTCATCAGCTGGCGGCCTCCAGCGCCGTCTCCGCGGTCTCCAGGGTGGCGGGGGCGAGGTGCGCCTCCCACTCTCCCCCAAGCCGGCGGGCGGCCTCGGCGCGCTCGCGGCCCAGCGTCTCGCCGACCTCCTGGCGGGCGAACTTGACGAGGTCGCAGACGCGCAGCAGCTCGACCGTCTGGCGCGCCAGCGGCCCCGGCATGCGGCGCGCGACGAGCTGGCGCTGGACGTCGCCGGTGGTGCTCTCGACGGCGGGGAAGGGGAGCCGGCGGCCGAGATAGCGGCGGAGGGCCAGGCTGAGCGCCGTGTGCAGCGCGAGCATCGACGGCTCGCTCCGCAGCCGGTCGAGCGTCGCCGTCAGCTCCGCGAGCGGCGGCAGCGCCGGC
>DATBAW010000446.1:0-5149 GCA_036271335.1 Thermoanaerobaculia bacterium | reverse complement strand
GGTGACGCCGGTCTCCTCGCGCACCTCGCGCACGGCGGTCTGCTCGGAGGTCTCGCCCGCCTCGATGTGCCCCTTGGGGAGCTGCCAGCGGCGGCCGGACTGGGTGGAGATCAGCAGGATGCTGGTGCCGCGCACGACCAGTCCGCCCGACGATCGGTGGTGGACGGTTTTCATGGTCGCAGGGGGGCTGACCCGCGCCTCAGTTCGCCGAATCCTCGGCGGCGCCGGCGGGGAGCCACGAGGGGAGAAGGGCCGGATCGATGCCGACCGAGCGCAGGGCGGCGTCCCAGATCTCCTCCGGATCGGAGGCGAAGATCAGCTCGCGGCTGGCCGGCGCCGTCAGCCAGTCGTTGCGGAGGATCTCCTCCATCAGCTGCCCTTCGCCCCAGCCCGCGTAGCCGAGGATCAGGCGGAACTGCTCGGGAGGAGCCTCGGCGAGGCGGGAGAGGTCGCCGACGTGCTGCGTCAGGGCCACGCCGGGGAGGACCTCGGTCGCGGTGTCCTCGGGTCCGGCGTCGGCGAGGACAGGCGCGAAGAGCACCGTGCCGAGCTCCTGCTGCACCGGGCCGCCGAGGTAGGCGACGCTCTCCTCCCGGCCGGCCCAGGCGACGTCCATCCGCCGCAGGATCTCGCCGACGCGGATCGCCGAGGGGCGGTTCAGGATCACGCCGAGGCTCCCTTCGTCCTCGTGGTGGAGCAGGAGCACGACGCTGCGGCTGAAGATGGGATCGAGCACCTGAGGCATGGCCATCAGCAGGACCGGGGTGGTGAGGTCGGAGCCGCTCGCAGGCATGGCTCTCATCTTACTCGGCCTCCCGCCTCTGGGAGAAATCGAAACGAGCTGATATCTTTGCCGAGGCGGGCGTCTTCCCCGCGATGCGCCCGCGGCGCCACCGTTTGATCGATTCCGAAGACGATCCTGAGGAGAAGACCCCAATGAACGATAGCTTCGGCAGCCGCGCGACCCTTCGGGCCGGCGGACGCGATTTCCGTCTGGCCCGCCTCGACGCCCTGGAGAAGCGCGGCTTCAACGTCTCGCGCCTCCCCTACGCCCTCCGCATCCTGCTCGAGAACCTGCTGCGCCGCGAGGACGGCGCGGTGGTCAACGCCGGCGAGATCGAGGCGCTCGCCAGCTGGGACCCGAAGGCGGTCCCGTCGCGCGAGATCGCCTTCATGCCCGCGCGGGTCCTGCTCCAGGACTTCACCGGCGTCCCCGCCGTGGTCGACCTCGCCGCGATGCGCGACGCGATGGTGAAGATGGGGGGCGATCCGAAGCGGATCAATCCCCTCCAGCCGGTCGAGCTGGTGATCGATCATTCGGTGCAGGTGGACGAGTACGGCTCCGCCGCCGCCTTCCTGATCAACGCCGGCAAGGAGCTCGAGCGCAACCGCGAGCGCTACGCCTTCCTGCGCTGGGGGCAGACCGCGTTCAGCAACTTCCGCGTCGTGCCGCCGGACACCGGCATCGTCCATCAGGTCAACCTCGAATACCTGGCGCGCGTGGTGATGGAGGGGGACGTCGCGGGCGAGCGCTATCTCTATCCCGACACGCTGGTGGGCACCGACTCCCACACCACCATGGTCAACGGCCTCGGCGTGCTCGGCTGGGGCGTCGGCGGCATCGAGGCCGAGGCGGCGATGCTCGGCCAGCCGGTGTCGATGCTGATCCCGCAGGTGGTCGGCTTCCGTCTTTCCGGCAGCCTCGCCGAGGGGACCACGGCGACCGACCTCGTGCTCACCGTCACCCAGATGCTGCGCAAGCGGGGCGTCGTCGGCATGTTCGTCGAGTTCTTCGGTCCCGGCCTCGCCAACCTGCCGCTCGCCGACCGCGCCACCATCGGCAACATGGCTCCCGAGTACGGCGCCACCTGCGGCATCTTCCCGGTCGACCAGGTCGCTCTCGACTACCTCACCTTCACCGGCCGCGCTCCCGAGGCGGTGGCGATCGTCGAGGCCTACATGAAGGAGCAGGGCCTTTTCCACACCGCCGACTCCCCCGCGGCCGTCTATACCGACGTCCTCGAGCTCGATCTCGGCACGGTGGAGCCGAGCCTCGCCGGCCCCCGGCGGCCGCAGGACCGCGTGCGCCTCTCGGACGTCAAGCCCTCGTTCCTCAAGGAGCTGGAGACGATGACCGCCGCCGGCAAGGCCAAGGCGAAGCCCGCGTCCGGCCTCCAGACCGTTGGCGGCACCGCCGTGGGCCTGGCGGTCGCCGAGCCCGAGGTCGCCGTGGTGGCGGACGCCGCGGCGGCGGAGCTCCAGCACGGATCGGTGGTGATCGCCGCGATCACCAGCTGCACCAACACCTCGAATCCGTCGGTGATGGTGGCCGCCGGCCTGCTGGCGAAGAAGGCGGTCGAGAAGGGGCTCTCCAGCAAGCCCTGGGTCAAGACCAGCCTCGCCCCCGGCTCCAAGGTGGTCACCGAGTACTACAACGCGGCGGGGCTCACGGCGTACCTCGACCAGCTCGGCTTCAACCTCGTCGGCTACGGCTGCACCACCTGCATCGGCAACAGCGGTCCGCTGCCGGCCGCGATCTCGAAGACGATCGACGAGCGCGACCTGGTCGCCGTCGCCGTGCTCTCCGGCAACCGCAACTTCGAGGGGCGGATCAACGCCGACGTGCGCGCCAACTACCTGGCCTCGCCGCCGCTGGTCGTCGCCTATGCCCTGACCGGGCGGATCGACGTCGATTTCCAGACCGAGCCGCTGGGCACCGGCAAAGACGGCCAGCCGGTCTATCTGCGCGATGTCTGGCCGAGCCGCCAGGAGGTCGAGGAGACCATGCTGCGCTCCGTCCGCTCCGAGATGTTCCGCGAGCAGTACCGCGACGTCTTCGCCGGCGACGAGAGCTGGAACAGCCTCGACGTGCCGGAGGGCGACACCTACGCCTGGGATCCGGAGTCGACCTACGTCCGCCAGCCCCCGTACTTCGTCGACATGCCGGCCGAGCCGGCGCCGGTCGAGGACATCCACGGCGCCCGCGTGCTGGCGGTCTTCGGCGACAGCATCACCACCGACCACATCTCGCCGGCCGGCTCGATCAAGACCGTCAGCCCCGCCGGCAAGTACCTGGTCGAGCACGGCGTCGCCCCCAAGGACTTCAACTCCTACGGCGCCCGCCGCGGCAACCACGAGGTGATGATGCGCGGCACCTTCGCCAACATCCGCATCCGTAATCGGATGGTCCCGGAGATCGAAGGCGGCTTCACCCTGCATCTGCCGGACGGCGAGCCGCTGCCGATCTACGACGCGGCGATGAAATACAAGGCTGAGGGCGTGCCCACCGTCGTCTTCGCCGGCCAGGAGTACGGCACCGGCTCCTCCCGCGACTGGGCGGCCAAGGGTCCGCTGCTCCAGGGGGTCCGCGCCGTCATCGCCGAGAGCTTCGAGCGCATCCACCGCAGCAACCTCGTCGGCATGGGCATCGCGCCGCTGGAGTTCCTGGCGGGCGAGAGCGCCGTCAGCCTCAGTCTCACCGGCCATGAGACGGTCGACATCGACGGTCTCGCCGAGGGGGTCCGGAACAGTCTCAAGGGCGGCCGCGAGATGACCGTCCGGGCGCGGAAGGAGAACGGCACGGTGACCACCTTCAAGGCCCGCCTCCGCCTCGACACGCCACAGGAGATCCAGTATTACCGCCACGGCGGCATCCTGCATTACGTGCTGCGGCAGCTTCTGAGGGCCTAGATGGGGAGAAGGGGTTGGATGGCGAAGAAAACTTAGTCAGCCCGCCGGAGCGACAGGCCTTCCGGCCAGGGACCGGGATCATGGACGGGAAAATCGGCCAGAGAATTCTCCGTCGATTGGGTTGGCGAGGCCGGGCGCTCATCGACGACCACCACGGCTCGATGCCTCCCGAGGGGCACGTCCATCGGCAGCTTCAGGTCGATCCTGCCCCTGCCGCCCTGGGTGACGATGACATCGGTCTCGATCGCCTTCATGACTCGTCAGCTTACTGGATGGCTCGCATGAAAAAAAGCCCCGCGCCGGGGAGGGATCCGGCACGGGGGGAGGAGAGGGAGCTGAAAGTTCGGAGTGGTGCTCCAAGGGACGGGTCCAACTCCCTAGCTCCCGTCCCACACCGTATAACCCAGGCGGAGTATGGTTGATTCCCATTTCTCCAATTTATTGAATCGTCCCGGCCCCATCCTCTGAGCCAATGAGAATCTTTCTGACCGGCGGTACTGGTTACATCGGCCTCGCCCTGGCGCGCCGGCTGGTCGCGGCTGGCCATGAGGTGCGCGTGCTCGTCCGGACGACCAGCAACGTGGAGCCGCTGCGGCAGCTCGGCGTCGCCACCTTTGTGGGCGACATCGCGGACCGCTACTCGCTACGCGAGGGGATGTCCGGCGCCGACTGGGTGATCCACGCCGCCGCCGACCTCGATTCAAGCGGCCCCGCCGAGCGGATGCGGCAGGCCAACGTCCAGGGGAGCGAGAACGTTGCGTCCCTCGCCTACAAGCTCGGCGTGGGACGCTTCCTCTCGGTCTCCTCGATGGCCTATTTCGGCGGCAGCCCGTCGGACGGCTCGGTGGCGGACGAATCGGCGGCGCCCCAGTCTTCCTTCCCGACCCTCTACAGTGCCACCAAGCACTCGGGCGAGCTCGCGATCCAGGAATGGGCGAAGAAAGGGCTGCGGATCAACACGGTCTATCCCAGTCTCGTCTACGGCCCTCCCGGCAAGAAGGAGGGGTCCAACGCCATCCTGCGCGGGTTCCTCCGCGGCAAATATCCCGTCCTGGCCGGCGGCGACCGCAGGATGTCCTGGATCTTCATCGACGATCTGATCGAGGGGATGTTCAAAATTCTGGAGAAAGCCCCCCCCGGGCGGAACTATCTGATGACCGGCGACGTCACGACCCTGAGCTCCCTGGCGGAGCGCGTCTGCGCGCTGGGGAAGGTCGCGCCGCCGCGCTTGAAGCTGCCTCTTGGCCTGGCGCGAGCCGGGCTGGTCGTCTCCAGCCCGTTCTTCCGGCTGGCCGGCCGCCGCCCGCCCTTCTCTCACGAGCAGCTCAACCATCTGGAGAGGCACTGGGCGTTCAGCGATGCCCGCGCGCGGGCCGAGCTCGACTGGCACCCGCGGAGCCTCGACGCGGGGCTGCCGCCGACCGTGGCGTTCCTGCAAGCCTCATAAGTTGCGCCCGGC
>DATBAW010000445.1:0-15288 GCA_036271335.1 Thermoanaerobaculia bacterium | reverse complement strand
CGCGCTGCCGTCCAACTACTACCGCCCGGCCTTCGGCTGGGCCTACTCGCTGGTGGCCCGCGGCTTCGGCCTGCAGCCGGCCCCCTTCCACGTCGTCTCGGTGGCGCTCCAGATCGCCATCACCCTGCTGGTGGCGCTGGGGGCCCGCCGGCTGGTCGCCGCGAGGTGGGGTCCGCGGCGGGCGGAGGTCGCGGCCCTCGCCGCCGGCCTGTTCTTCGCGGTCTATCCGGCGCACGCCGAGGCCGTCTCCTGGATCGGCGACCAGGCCGATCTCCTGACCGCCCTCTTCGCGCTGCTGGCGCTCTACTCCTACCTCTCGCACAAGGACGTGCCGCGCGAAGACCGCGGGAGCTGGACCGGGTGGACCGGCCCGGTCGCCTATCTCTTCGCCTGCCTCTGCAAGGAACCGGGGGCGGCGCTGATCCTGGTGCTCGGCGCCGTCGAGGTCGCCGAGTGGCGGCGGGAGGGCTCCCTCGGCGCCGCCCTGCGGCGGGCCGCCGCGCGCTTGGCCCCGTACGTCGCGGTGGTCGCCGTCTACGTCGCCCTGCGGCTCCACGCCCTGGGGAGCTTCTCGCCGCGCAGCTACGGGGTGACGGCGTCGCCGGCGGGCACCGTGGCGTTCGCCGCCGGCCTGCTGGCGCGCTACCTGGCGTTCCTCGTCGTCCCCTTCCCCGCCCGCGTGCTGACCAGCGTGCCGGCCCCCCCTCTTCTCTCGCCCATCGCCATCGCCGGCCTGGCGGCGGCGGCCCTCCTGCTGCTGGCGTTCGCCGCG
The DNA here is from genome assembly GCA_036271335.1 of Thermoanaerobaculia bacterium. Taxonomy (GTDB): domain Bacteria; phylum Acidobacteriota; class Thermoanaerobaculia; order Multivoradales; family UBA5704; genus DATARR01. The sequence continues at coordinate 14,516 of DATBAW010000445.1, read as the reverse complement.
GTCGCCTGGAACGGACGGGCGCGACGGGAGATCTTCCTGCCGCTGGCGATGATCGTCGCCTTCCTGCTGCCGGTGCTGGCCGCCAACTCGATCGGCGGCGCCAACTTCTCGGAACGCTACGTCTACCTCTCCTCCATCGGTCTCGCCTGGCTGATCGGCCTCCTCGCCGGCGGGCTCGCGGGGATCCTCGGCGGCCGCGTCCGCACCGTCGCGGCGATCGCCGGCCTGGCCCTCCTCGCCGCGCTGGGCGCCGCCGCCTGGGCGCGGAGCGAGGTCTACCACGACGACCTCTCGCTGTTCCGCGCCGCCTCCCAGGGGGCGCCCTATTCGGAGATCGCCCGCAACAACCTGGGGATGGCGCTGTTCAACCGCGGCCACATCGACGCCGCCGAACGGGAGTACCGGCAGGCGATCCGGCTGGAGCCCACGGCCGTGCCGCCGCTGGCCAACCTGGCGGTGCTCTACGAGCGGCGGGGCGACCTGAAGCGGGCGGAGGCGACCTTCAACGACGTTCTGCGGCTGTCGCCGACGCATACCATCGCGGTGGTGCACCTCGCCCGTTTCGAGCGCAAGCGAGGAGATCCGGCCGCCGCCGCCCGCCGGCTCGACGCCCTGTTCGCGGCCGGCGGCGAGAGCTACGACGCCCTCGTCGAACGCGCCGACCTCTGGCTCGAAGCAAGGCACCCCGAGCGCGCCACCCCCCTGCTCGACCGGGCTGTCCGCACCTTCCCCGACTACGCGCAGGGCTGGAGCCACCTCGCCCGGGCACGCGCCGGTCTGGGCGACGCGCGCGGCGCCGCCGAGGCGGCGCGCAAGGCGCTGGCGATCGATCCCAAAAACCAGGAGGCGCGGAAGGTTTTGGGGGGGCGAGGTCCTAGATGATTCGTGGTTCGGGCTTTTCCGCCCTGGAGGGGCGGTATTTGAATAGCCTGGGGTTTCAACCCCAGGCGGGGCGCGGACCGCGCGGCCTCCGCCTGCGATTTCAATCCCTGATGGTGCAGGACCGGTCGGTGATTTCGAATCCTCGGGCCAGCCCCCGCCTGGGGTTGAAACCCCAGGCTATTCAAATACCGCCCCTCCAGGGCGGAAAAAGACTTCGGAGGAGGCCCTCCTGACCCTCCTGATCTGCCCCGTCCGCGGCTGCGGCGAGCCCCTGGAGCGGCGGGAGCGTGCCCTGGTTTGCCCGCGCGGCCACTCCTTCGACGTCGCGCGCAGCGGCTACGCCAACCTCCTGCAACCGCAGGACCGGCGGTCGAAGGTCCCCGGCGATTCGCGGGCGGCGGTCGAGGCCCGGCGGCGGCTCCTCGACGCGGGGTACGGCGCGCCCCTCCTGCGCGCGCTCCTGAAGGAGATCGGGACGCTCGACCTGCCGCCGGGCGCGGCGGTGCTCGACGTGGGCTGCGGCGAGGGCTATTACCTGGGTTCCTACCTCGGCTCGCTCGCCCGCCAGCGCTCCCTCGCAGCCCACGGCGTCGATCTCTCGACCCTCGCCGTCGACCTGGCGGCGCGGCGCTATCCGGAGGTGGCCTGGACCGTCGCCAACGCCGACCGGTCGCTCCCCTACGCGACGGGCGCGTTCGACCTCATCCTCTCGATCGACGCCCGGCTGCATCCGGCCGAGATGCGGCGGGTCCTGAAAACGGGCGGCCGGCTGCTGGTGGCGGTGCCGGGGCCCGACGACCTCGTCGAGCTGCGTGCCGCCGTGCTCGGCGAGGGGCGGCTCCGCGACCGTCTGGAGATGACGGCCGGGCGTCTCGCGGCGGACTTCGAGATCGAGGCCCAGCGGACGGTCCGCGACGGCGCGCGGCTCGGGCCGGCAGAGATCAGGGACGCCCTCGCGGCCACCTACCGCCTGCGCGACAGCCGGCTGGCGGCGGTCGCCGGCCTGGATGACGGGAAGGCTGCCGGGGTGGAGGTGACCCTCAGCCATCGGCTGGCGCGATTCCGCCCCCGGTCGTCGCCGGGTACTGTAGGATCTTCGCCTTCGGCAACGTCCTGAAGGAGCGATCGATGTCCGACTTGAGCCCGTCGCAGATCCGGGAGCTGATCGACTCCGTCCGCCACTGGCACCACATCATGCGGTTTCCGCACGGCATGGTGTCGCCGGGCGTCTACGAGCCGGGGGAGATGTTCGGTTTCCTCCAGCTTCCCGACCTGCGCGGCAAGCGGGTGCTCGACGTCGGCACCCGGGACGGCTTCTTCGCCTTCGAGTGCGAGCGCCAGGGCGCCGAGGTGGTGGCGGTGGACTACGCGGACGTCGACATCACGGGGTTCGCGGCCGCCCACAGGATCTACGGCTCGAAGGTCGAATACGTCCAGGCCAACGTCTACGACCTCGATCCGGCGCGGCTCGGCACGTTCGACGTCGTCCTCTTCCTCGGCGTCCTCTACCATCTCCGCCATCCGCTGCTGGCGCTCGACCGCCTGCGCCCTCTCTGCCGCGACCTGCTGATCCTCGAATCCCTGACCTGCGACGCGCGGTTCTTCACCGGCTTCGAGACCGGACCGCCGCTCGCCGAGCTGGCGCCCGGGCTGGTCGACGTGCCGCTGGCCCAGTTCCTGCCGGTGAAGCGGTTCCACAGCGATTCCACCAACAAGTGGGTGCCCAACGTCGCCTGCCTCCGGGCGCTTCTCGAGGACGCGATGTTCGCGCCGGGTCCGACCCGCACCTGGGGAGACCGCGCCATGGTGCATGCCCGACCGGCCGAAAATCCGACCTCTCTCCGCTGGGTCGAGATGGATCGCGGCCTGCAGACGCGGAAAAGTTGACGATCCTGCCCCAGCCATGCCAGGCGTGTAGCGGCATGCCCTCTCCCCCGCCGGTCGACGTCATCCTCCCCATCTACGGCGCGGCGGCCGAGCTGGCTGCCTGCCTGGCCAGCCTGCTGCGCCATACCGATCCCGGCTGTCACCGGCTGGTGCTGGTGATCGACGGACCGCAGGAGCAGGCCGTTGAAGAGGCGCTGGCGGCCGTGGCCGGCCGGTCCGAGGAGGAGGTCCTGATCCTCCGCAATCCGGAACGCCGGGGGTTCGTGGGGAGCGTCAACCGGGGAATGGCGCTCTCGGACCGCGACGTGATCCTCCTCAACAGCGACACCGAGGTGACGGCAGGGTGGCTGGAGAAGCTCCAGGAGGCCGCCACCTCGCATCCGGAGATCGCCACGGTTACCCCCTTCTCGAACAACGCCACCATCGCCTCCCTCCCCCGCTTCGCCGCGGTCAACGCCCTGCCGGCCGGCTGGAGCGTCGACCGCTTCGCCGCCCTGGTCGAGAGGGTGTCGGCGCGCGAGCGCCCCCGCCTGCCCACGGGGGTCGGCGTCTGCCTCTACATCAACCGCAAGGCGCTCGACCGCCTGGGGCTCTTCGACGAGGAGCGCTTCGGGCTCGGCTATGGCGAGGAGAGCGAGTTCTGCTTCCGCGCCCTGAAGGCGGGGTTCCTCAACGTCCTCGACGACGCGACGTTCATCTACCACGCCGGCCAGCGGAGCTTCGGCGCCTCCCGCTCCGGCAGGGTGAAAGCGGCGCACCGGGCCATGCGGCGGCTCCACCCGGAGTATCTGCCGGCCGTGGCTCGCTTCCTGCGCGAGGACCCCCTGCGGCCGGCGCGCGAGCGGGTGCTGGCGGGGCTGCGCGGCATCCGGCCCGCCAGCCCGCGCGGACCGCGGAGGGTGCTCCACCTCGTCCACGGCTGGCCCTCCTGGAACCCGGCCGGCACCGAGGTCTACGCCCGCCGGCTCGCCCTGCGCCAGGCCGCCTGGCGCGAGGTGGCCGTCTACGCCCGCATGGCCGACCCCGGACGCGGGCTCGGGGAGGCCCTGGAGGTCTACGACGGCGGCGCCCGCGTGCGGCTGGTGGTGAACAACTTCACCCAGCGCGATCCGCTGTCGCGCAACGCCCTCCACGACCGCCGGCTCGCCGCCGACTTCGCGGCCCTGCTCGACGAGGTGCGGCCGGATCTCCTGCACGTCCACCACCTCGCCGGACATGCCGCGACCCTGCCGGGCCTCGCGGCACGGCGGCGGATTCCGATCCTGTTCCAGATCCAGGACTGGTGGGCTCCCTGCGCGCGGGCAAACCTGCTCGACGCCGGGCGGCGGCTCTGCTCGGGCCCGGCGCCGGCGAAGTGCTCGGCCTGTCTGCCGCTGACGGGACTGCCGCCGGCCGCGCTCCTCAACCGCGCCCTCTACGCCGTGCGCGGCCGGCTGACGCGCGGCGCCCTGCGTCACGCCGACGCCTTCGTGATGGGCTCCCATGCCATCGAGCGGAGCTATCGCGAGCTCGGCTGGCTGCGCGCCGGCGACCGCGCCTTCGTGATCCCCTATGGAATCGAACGGCCGATCGAGCGGCCGGCCGGCGGGGACGCCACCCGCCGCCGTCCCGGCTCTCCCCTGCGCTTCGGCGTCATCGGCTCGATCCTCCCCCACAAGGGGATTCACCTGGCGGTCGCGGCCTTCCGCGGCGTCGATCCCGCCCGCGCGACGCTCCAGGTCTGGGGGGACCCGGCGGTCTCCCCCTCCTATACCGCCGAGATCGCGGCGCTCGCCGCGCCGGCGGTGCGGTTCGAGGGGAGGTTCGCCGAGGCGGCCCGCGGCGAGATCCTCGCCGGCATCGACGTCCTGATCGTCCCCTCGCTGGGCCTGGAGTCCTTCGGCCTGGTGGCGCGCGAAGCGCTGGCCGAAGGGGTGCCGGTGCTCGCCGCCCGGCGCGGCGCGCTCGCCGAGCTGTTCGACCCGGCGTCCGAGGCGGCCTGCGGCGCCCTGTTCGATCCCGAGGAGCCGGCCGAGCTGCGCGGCTGGATCGAGCGGCTGGTGGCGGATCCGGAGATCGTCGCCGGCTGGACCGCGAGCCCGCCGCGGATCAAGGAGATGGACGAGCACGCCGAGGAGATCGAGCGGGTCTACGCGGAAATCCTCGCGGCGCGCGCGTAGATTCCACGCTTTCATGAAAAGATCCGCATCGATGTCCAGGCTCCGTGACCAGGATCTCGACCGTCGTTAGGCGCCTCCCGAAGGAAAATTCCATATGATTCCTCTTCATCGGTATATGAAAGAGAGGCTGCCGGGAAGGCCGAAGAAGTCAGTCCATATAGTTCCACTGAGTATTTATATAGAAGCCCGAGAGAAATCCATTGCGAAGAGGCCCGGACCGATATTTTCTTCGACTCTTTATATAGAGGAGTTCTCGCGGAGGAAGCCGGAGAGCCTTGGGCATATACCCTGGTCTCGCCGCCATATAGACGGAAGCTCCATCCATATAGACGGACCAGCTTCTTATATGGACAGGAGAGCCCAGAGCAGAGGCCGGAGCCTCGTCCATATAGAGACGAGAGATATTTACCGGCATCGCTCTTCCCGAAGCGGAGGGAATCGCCTCCTCTATATAGCGGCGAGGAAAAATTATCGGAGCGCCATGGCCCATAGGGTTGCGGTGAGGGATCTATCCAGACGGCTCTCGCAATGACTTCACCGCTCGCCTGCACCATCATCTCGAACAACTACCTGGCGTACGCCCGCGCGTTCACCCGGTCGTTCCTCGCCCGGCATCCGGAGGGACGGGTCTGCGTGCTGATCGTCGATCGCCCGCAGCCGGGGCATCGCTACGAGGACGAGCCGTTCGCCGTGGTGTTCGCCGATCAGCTCGGCATCCCCAGCTTCCCCCACGTCTCGTTCCGCTATTCGATCCTGGAGCTGAACACGGCGGTCAAGCCGTACTTCCTGCTCCATCTCCACCGCACGTTCGGGTGCGACCGCGTCTGCTACTTCGACCCCGACATCCTGGTCCTCGGCGACCTCGCCGACCTCTACGAGCGGCTGGGGCGGGCGGACGTGGTGCTCACCCCGCACCTGACCGCTCCGATCGAGGACCGCGCGGTGCCCAACGAGCGGGAGATCCTGCTTTCCGGCATCTACAACCTGGGCTTCCTCGGCCTCTCGTTCAACGAGCGCACCCTCCCCTTCCTCGACTGGTGGGGGCGGCGTCTCTACCGGGAGTGCCTGCACGAGGTCGAGCGGGGGCTGTTCGTCGACCAGCGCTGGATGGACTTCGCCCCCTCCTTCCTGCCGGGCGCCGCGATCCTGCGCGATCCGGGGTACAACGTCGCCTACTGGAACCTGTCCCACCGGAAGCTCGCGGCGAGCGGCGACGGCTGGCGCGTCCTCGCGAACGACGGCGCCGGGGTGCCGCTGCGCTTCTTCCACTTCAGCGGCTACGACTTCCGGCGGCCGGACCGGATCTCGAAATTCCAGGATCGCTTCACCTTCGCCGACCGCCCCGACGTCGCACCCCTGTTCCGCCTCTACGGCGAGCGGGTGCAGGCCGAGGGGCAGGAGACGGTCCAGGACTATCCGTACCGGTACGGGGTCTTCGACAACGGCGTGACGGTGCCGGAGGTCGTCCGGCGCACGCTGCGGCAGGTCGATCCCGAGGGTCGGCGGTGGCCCGACCCGTTCGCCACCGGCGGCACGGACAGCTTCTTCGACTGGCTCCGCCAGCCGGCCGGCGACTCACCCTCGTCGGTGCCCCTCTGCCGGCTGGCGCTGATCCTCTGGGACCATCGGCAGGATCTCCAGCGCTTCTTCCCCCGCCCCTGGGACGAGGACCGTCTCCGCTTCGCCCACTGGTTCGCCGGCAGCAGCGGCGCCCCGGAGCACATCCCCCGGGAGTTCACCGCCATGCAGGCGCGGCCGGCGCCACGCCCGGCGGAGACGCCGGAGGAGCGGGCCGAGGCGGAGCGGCGGATGGCGAAGCTCTCGCCGCTCCTCGACGCCCGGCCCTCCGCGGCCGGCCGCCTCGACCCGGAGGAGCTCGCCTGGCTGACTTCCGATGCCGGCCACGACCCGGACCGGCGCCCGCGCGTCCCTCGTCTGGCCTTCGAGATGCACCGCCGGCGGCCCGACCTCCTGCGCGCGTTTCCCGACCCGCTCACCGCGGACCGTCAGGCGCTCGCGCTCTGGTACGCGACCTCCGGACGGCACGAGTACCGGCTGCCGCCCGCGTTCGTCCGCCCCGTCCTCCGCACCCTTCCCTGGCGCCAGCGGGTCTGGGCGAGCCTCTGGTGGCAGCGGCAGCGTCTCCGTCAGCGCCGCGAGGCGCCCAGAGCCGGAACAACGCCGCCGGCGCTGGCGCCGGCGCTGCCGCTGCCGTCGCGGCAGGGGCCCGAGGGGATCAGCGTGATCGGCTGGGCGACGGCGCCCACCGGCGTCGGCGAAGCCTGCCGGGGGACGCTCTGGGCGCTCGAACGAGCCGGCATCCCATGGGCCCTCTGGACTCTCGACGGCCGGGCCGACGGTGCCCCCGGCGCGGCGGACGAGTCGAACGGCCAGGGGCTCCCCTACGATCCCCTGCTCTTCCATGTCAACGCCGACATGATGGCCAACATCCAGGCCCGTCTCCCCACTTCGCTCCACCGCGGCCGGCACCGGATCGGCTACTGGTTCTGGGAGCTGTCGCACTTCCCGCTCTCCCTCGCCGGCGCCTTCGAGTGCGTCGACGAGGTCTGGGCCCCGAGCCGCTTCTGCCTCGAGGCATACCGCGTGGTCTCCCCCGTGGAGGTGCGCTGGATGCCCCCCTGCGTGGTGCCGACCGCGGCGGCGCCGGCGGATCGCGCGGCGCTGGGGGTGAAGCCGGACGAGTTCCTCTTCTTCTTCGCCTTCGATGCCCTGAGCGTGCCGGAGCGCAAGAATCCGGGCGCCCTGCTGGCGGCGTTCGCCCGGACGGTGCGGGCGGGAGGCCGGCCGGTGCGGCTGCTGATCAAGGTGAATCACGCGGAATCCGATCCCGGCTACGTCGACCGGATCCGCCACCGGGCCGCGGGGCTGCCGGTCACCGTGCTGACCGGCACGCTCAGCCGCGAGGCCCTGGACGGCCTCACCGCCGCCTGCGACGCCTATGTCTCGCTCCACCGCTCCGAGGGGCTCGGGCTGCCGCTGATCGAGGCGATGTACCTCGGCAAACCGGTGATCGCGACCGGCTACGGCGGCGTCACCGACTTCCTCGACGACGAGACCGGCCTGGTGGTGCGCCACCGGCCCCTCACCCTCAAGACCTCCCACGGCCCCTATCCGGCCGGCGCGGTCTGGGCCGATCCGGACGTCGACCACGCCGCGGCGCTGATGCGGGCCCTCGCCGAGGCTCCGGAGGCCGCGGCGGCGAGGATCGAGGCCGCCCGGCGGCGGGTGACGGAGCTCTACTCGCCCGCCGCCGCCGGCGAGCGCCTGCGCCGGGAGCTCGAACGGATCCACCGCGGCGGTCGGGACGCCGCCTGACCGGATAGGAAATAACCGGATCGGAATCATGAATGGCTACGGATCGCTCACCCTCCACACCGCCGGCCGCGTGCTGCGGGCGGAGGGTCTGGCCGCGCTGCGCGAGCGGATCTCCGACCGCCTGCGCGAGACCCTCCGGCGGCGCTCGTTCCGCGCCGTCGGCCAGCCGCTGAGCGCCGCCGGCCTGCCCGCGATCCCGGTGCTGAACCTCCTCCCCACGGCCCCCACGCCGCGCCTCGGCGGGATGCAGGCGCAGCTCCTCACCCGCATCGAGAGCGAGGCGGAGCACCGCCCCATGGCCCTCCTCTATCCGGAGGAAGAGGGGTACCGGCTGGAGGTCGTCGCCGCGGGACGACGGGTGGCGCTGGGGATCGCGGCGGGACCGCCGCCGACGCCCGTGGCCTTGCGGGATGAGATCTTCGAGCGCGCGGTGGCTCACGCCGCCGCCGAGGTGGGCGCGCGGGCCCTGCACGTCGAAGGGCTGGCGTCGATCCCGCTCGGCTCGCTGCGGGCGCTCCAGCGGTCGGGGCTCGCGCTCATCCTTTCCGTCCACGACTTCAGCCTCTTCTGCCCGCGGCCCCACCTGCTGGAGCGCCCGCAGCTCCGCTTCTGCCACTACTCGCGCGACCGCGAGCGGTGCGCGCGCTGCCTGGCCCAGGACTGGCCGGTGGACCTCCGGTTCCAGGACGCGCGCCGGGAGATCGCCGGCGAGCTCCTCCTCGCCGCGGCGGCCGTGGTCTACCCGTCCGGGTTCCTGCGCGACCGCCACCGCGAGCTCTTCCCCGGCCTGCCGCCGGAACGGCAGCGGGTGATCGAGCCGGCGGTCGCCGCCGGCCCGGGCGGCGCGGCACGGCCGGCGGGCGCGGTGCGGCACGTCGCCTATATCGGCCAGGTGCAGCCGCACAAGGGAGCGCTGATCTTCGAGGAGGTGGTGAAACAGCTGCCGCCGGAGTCCCACCCGGACCTCCGGTTCAGCGCCTTCGGCGGCGGCGACGCGGAGCTGCTCCGCCGCCTGCGCCGGCTGTCCAGCGTCCGGGTGCACGGCTACTACCGGTCGGGATCGCTGGTCGACCGGCTGCGGCGGACGCGGGTCGATCTCGCCCTGCTGCTGTCGATCGTCCCCGAGTCCTACAGCCTGGCGCTGTCGGAGTGCCTGGCGGCGGGGGTGCCGGTGATCGCCTTCGACCACGGCGCCATCGCCGAGCGGATCGGCCGCCATGGCGGCGGCCTGCTGGTGGCGCCGGACGCGGGGGCGGAGGGGATCGCGCCGCTCGTGGCGGCGCTCGCCGAAGGGCGCCAGACGCCGCCGGCCGTCCCCCTTCTGGCGGGCCCCACCCCCGCCGACGCCGTGGCGGCCTTCCAGGAGCTCTACCGGGAATTGGGGCTGAGCTGAGAGTCCATCCCGGTCGCCCGCGGGTCGAAGATGCGGCTGCTGAGCAGCCCGCTCTTCTGCAGCTTGTAGCGCGCGAGCACGCCGAGCACCGCGAAGCCGTAGCGGACGCTGCGCCGGAAGCCGATCTGCGAGGCCTCGGGAAAATAGCGGGTCTGAATCGGGATCTCCTGGATGCGCAGCCCGCCGAAGACCCCTTGGGCGATGATCTCGGTATCGAAGACGAAATCGTCGGAGTTGCGCTCGAGATTGACCGTCTCGAGGTAGTGCCGGCTATAGGCGCGCAACCCCGAGTGATACTCGGAGAGGAAGACGTAGAACGTGGCGTTGGCCACCGCGGTGAGGAAGATGTTCGCCAGATACTTCCATTTCGGCATCCCGCCTTCGAGCGGCCGGCCGCCCAGCATGCGGCTGCCGAACACCGCGTCGCACTCGCCGCGCAGCAGCGGCGCCACCAGTGCCGGGACGTTCTTGGGATCGTACTGATGGTCGGGGTGCACCATCACCGCGATGTCCGCACCGCGCGCCAGCGCCTCGCGGTAGCAGGTCTTCTGGTTGCCGCCGTAGCCCCGGTTGCGCGGGTGGACCAGCACGTGGAGGCCGAGGGACTGCGCGATCTCGACCGTGCGGTCACGGCTGGCGTCGTCCACCACCACCACGTCGTCGACCCATTCGGCGGGCAGGTCGCGCCAGGTCCGCTCCAGGGTCTTCTCGGCGTTGTAGGCGGGCATCACGACGCAGATCTTCTGCGCGCGCCGGCGGGGATCGAGGTCCGGAAGGGCGGAGTACGACACGGGGAAAGTCTACCCTGGAACCAGGCGGGCGGGCCCAGGGCACAACGTTAAAATAACTGCTGATGCCGATGAGCCCTTCCTTCTTCTACCCGGCCCGACCGCACGACCGCGCCCTGACCGCGGCGGGTCAGGTCGAGCGGCTGGCACGGGCGGCGATGCGCCATCTCCGCTCGGGCCGTCTGGGCCTGGCGACGGGCCTCCCCCAGCGCGGACCGGCTCGCGTCCCTGGCGAGGCCGCCGGAGAAGGGACCGGCGGGCCGGCCGGCCCGCCGATCCTCTATCTGCCGGCGGTCGCCTGGAGCTACCGCTTCCAGCGCCCGCAACACCTGGCGCTGGCGCTGGCCCGGACCGGCCACCCGGTGCTCTACGTCGACGGCTTCCTGCGCAGCCGCCTCCTCCCCTCTCGCCACGTCCTCCATACGCAGGGGGGCCTGCACGTGCTCCGCGTCCGCGTTCCCGGCCGGCCCGACCCTTACCGCGAGCCGCTCGACAGCGACACCGCGGCCCGGCTGGCCGCGACGATCCTCGCCGGCCTGCGCCACGAGCGGCCGCTGATGGTGCTGGTGCAGCTGCCGTTCTGGGCCGAGCTCGGGCGCCAGCTGGCGCGCCGTCTCGGCATCCCGCTGGTCTACGACCGGATCGATCTCCACGTCGGCTTCCCCGGCGTGCCGGCCGGGATCGAAGCCGTGGAAGCGCGGCTGATCCGCGAGGCGGACCTGGTGTGCGCCACCGGCGGCCTGCTGGCCGAGCGGCCGCGCGAGGTGAGCCCGCGGGTTCTGCTGCTCCCCAACGGCGTCGACCTCGCGGCCTTCCCCGCGCCGGCCCGGCCGCGCGAAACCGGTCCGCCGACGATCGGCTACGTCGGCGCCCTCGGCCCCTGGTTCGACGTCGAGGCCGTGGCGGCGGCGGCCCGCGCCCTGCCCGACTGGCGGTTCCGGCTCGCCGGCAAGGTGGAGGACTCCGAGGTCGCCGCCCTCGCCGCCCTTCCCAACCTGGAGACGGTGGGCGAAATCCCGTTCGCCGACGTCGCCGGCTTCCTCGCCGGACTCGACGTCGCCCTCGTCCCGTTCCGCGACCTGCCGCTCACCCGCGCCGTCGATCCGGTCAAGCTCTACGAGGCGCTCGCCATGGGGCTGCCGGTCGTCGCCCGCCGGCTTCCCGAGACCGCGCGCTGGGCCGAGCCGCTGGTCTATCTCTACGACGATCCCGAGGGCTTCGTGCGCCAGGTACGCCGGGCGGTCGCCGAGCGCCGCCCCGAGGACGCCCGCGAGCGCCGGCGGGTGGCCGAAGGGGAGAGCTGGGACCGCCGGGCGGATGCTCTGGTGCGCGCCGTGGTAGATTCGTCAGCTCTGCGAGGCCGGGCTTGCGAATGATCGAGATTTCTCCCTCCGCCCGTATCTACGTCGCCGGCCATCGTGGCCTGGTCGGCTCAGGAATCCTCCGCCGCCTGAAAGCCGAAGGGTTCGACAACCTCCTCACCGCGACCCGCGACGAGCTCGACCTGCGCGACCAGGCGGCGGTCGACGAGTGGTTCCGCCGGAACCGCCCGGAGTACGTCTTCCTGGTCGCCGGCACGGTCGGCGGCATCCTCGCCAACTCCACCCGTCCGGCCGAGTTCATCTACGACAACCTGATGATCCACGCGACTGTGGTGCACGCGGCCCACCTCCACGGCGTCCGCCGCCTGCTCTACCTGGGGAGCTCGTGCATCTACCCGCGCGAGTGCCCGCAGCCGATCCGCGAGGAGTACCTGCTGACCGGCCTGCTGGAGCCGACCAACGAGCCCTACGCCATCGCCAAGATCTCCGGCATCAAGCTCTGCCAGGCCTACCGCCGGCAGTACGGGTCGGACTTCATCTCGGCGATGCCGACCAACCTCTATGGCCCGCACGACAATTTCGATCTCCAGAGCTCGCACGTGCTGCCGGCGCTGATGCGGAAGTTCCACGACGCCCGGGTGACCGGCCAGGACGAGGTCAGCATCTGGGGCACCGGCTCCCCGCGCCGCGAGTTCCTCCACGTCGACGACCTCGCCGACGCCTGCCTCTTCCTGATGCGCCACTACGACGAGGACAGCCACATCAACGTCGGCACCGGCGAGGACCTCAGCATCCGCGAGCTCGCCGAGACCCTCCGCGAGGCCGTGGCTCCCGGCGTGCGGCTCGCCTTCGACGCCACCAAGCCCGACGGCACGCCGCGCAAGCTCCTCGATGTCAGCCGCCTCCACGCCCTCGGCTGGCGCCACCGCATCGACCTCGCGGCGGGCATCCGCAGCACCTACGAGTGGTTCCTGGAGAACCGCGCGCAGGCCGCCCCGAGCAGCCACGAGAAGGTGACCCCCTGGAGCACCAGCGTCGAGGGGTACATGAAGCGGTAGTCGGGCTCGGGGGCCGCGAGCAGGTAGGAGAGATAGAACGCCAGCGGCATCAGGAGCACCAGCGCCAGGGTCCGGCGGCGCGGGAAGGCCACCAGGATCACGATCCAGAGAACGTTCGCCACCAGCCAGACCAGGTGGAGTCCCGAGACCAAGCGCAGGAGAGGGTTCTTCTCCCCGGCCCACAGGGTGGCGCGAATCAACGCGGCGCGCACGGTCGCGAAGCGCGGGTCCAGCCGCAGCCCGAACTCGTTGCCGTCCAGCTGGGGATAGATCAGCAGCCGGCTCCCCTGCGGATCGACCAGCGGCGCGAAGGCCTCCACCTTCACCTTCACGACGAGCCCCGGGAATCGCCGGAAAGCCTCTAGATATTCGGCTTTCAGGGGGTCTGGGCGAGCCTCGGCGCCCGGGAGAACCGGCAGGCCGCGCACGAAGAACCGTCCCACGTCCCCGGGCACGTAGCGCTCCCGCAGATCGCGAAGGTCGAGATGGCTCCGGGTATAGGGAAGCTCGGCGCAGGCCCGCGCGTCGAGATCGCAGACGCCGGCGAGGTCGAAGGCCATCAGCAGCCGTTCGAGGTGCACGGGCCTGACGTGGTAGAGCTCCTGGATCGCCCGGTCGCCCCCAACGGAGACCAGCAGCGGCGCCGCGGCCAGGACGACCGCGAGCGTCCGCGACCGCCGCCAGAAGGCCGTCGCCACCACCAGCCCGGCCACCGGCAGGACCACGATCGCGTTGTGCCGCACCATGCCGAGGAGCGCCGAGAGGAGGATCAGGGCGGCGACGCGGAGGCCGGTCCGCCGCGCCGCTTCCGACCCGGACGGCGCGAGGAGCCGCAATGCCACGGCGCAGGTCCAGAGCAGGAGGACGGCCGCCCACGAGTCTTTCCAGAAGGTGACGAGATAGAACGGCAGCGGCGACAGCGGCAGGACCAGGAAGAGCGCCACCGTGACCGCGATCCCCTCGGCCCGCCGCGGCGGCACCTCGGGGCCGAAGAACGCCGCCAGCCAGGCGAGGACCAGAGCCCGGACGCCGAGCATCCCGGCCACGCATTGCACACCGGTGACCGCGCCGATCCCGTGCCCGAGACGGAACAAGAGGTGGAGGACGATCGCCATCAGCGGCGGATGCCAGTCGGTGTAAGCGCCGTCCCACGCCTGCCGGAACTGGGCGAAGGAATCGGCCGACATCAGGGCGGGGAAGAAGATCCGCCAGATCAGCAGCGCGACCGCGGCCAGCAGGCCGACCGACAGGAGCTTGGAGAGGCGTTCCGACATCCGCCGCATTTAAGCACGGGTTATCGCCATGCTACGATCCCGCCTCCGATGCGCTTCCGCCTTCCGTTCCGCGCTACGCCCCCACCTCCCGTGCCGGCTGACGACGAGCTCGCCACCTCGCCGCCGCTCGACTGTACGGAACGCGAGGTCCAGCGCTGGAACGACGAGTGGCTGACCTACCTGCGGACCGAGTGGGAGTACCAGCTCACCCCCTACACCGCCTATCCGGACCAGCCGCCGCTCCCCGCTTCGCCGCTCGACCTGCTGAAGCTCCAACTCGGCCACGGCTGGCCGATCGCCCTCTATTGCGACCGCGAGGCGCTCGCCGGTAAGCGGGTGATGGAGATGGGGTGCGGCTGCGGCAATCTCGGCAAGCTGATCGGCCGCTACGTCGGCTCCTATCTCGGCACCGACTAC
>DATBAW010000444.1:0-3467 GCA_036271335.1 Thermoanaerobaculia bacterium | reverse complement strand
TCGCGGCCTATCGCCATCAACAACCAGCATGGAGATACTTTCTGGCAGCTCCTCGGCCGGGCGGGCAAGCGGGTGCGGGTGATGCGGATCCCGGTGACCTTCCCGCCCAAGGCGTTCGACCATGGCGAGCTCCTCTCGGGGCTCGGCGTGCCCGACTTGTCGGCGAGCATCGGTAGGCCCTTCTACTTCACCTCCGAGCTCTTCTTCACTCCCAAGGGGGGCGGCGACTTCTCGGTCGAGATCGTCGAGCTGGTGGACAACAAGGGGACCATCGAAACCGAGATCAAGGAGGTGCCCGACGAGCTCTTCCACAAAAAGTCGGACTCCTATCACCTCAAGATCCCGATGACCCTGACGGTCGCCCCCGACCGCAAGAGCCTGCGCATCCGGACCTCGGGAAACGACTTCACGCTGACTGTCGGGCAGTGGAGCGACTGGGCCCACTTCACCTTTCCCTTCAACTCGCTGGTCAAGGTCCACGGCATCGGCAAATTCAAGCTGGAGGCGCTCGACCCCGAGATCAAGCTCTACCTCTCGCCGCTCGACTTCGACCCCGAGCGCCTGGCGCCCGGCTTCGAGGTCACCACCCCGGCGAGCTTCGTCAACGACCTCACCCGCGAGCACGGCCTGTTCAAGACCCGCGGCTGGATGATCGACACCTGGTCGCCCACGGCGGGGACGATCGACGAGCAGACTTTCCTCGACGACGTGAAGCAGACGGTGGACAAGGAGACGGCGATCCTCGACGGCGCGCTGAAGGAGGACGACTGGGACGTCCTCGTCCACTACTTCGAGTTCACCGACCGGGTGCAGCACATCATGTTCCGCTTCTTCGATCCCAAGCATCCGCTCTACACCGCGGAGGGGGCGGCCAAATGGGCGGGCTCGATCCTGGCGGCCTACCAGGACATGGACCGCATCGTCGGCGACGTGATGCAGAAGCGCCCCGACGCGGCGCTGATGGTCGTCTCCGACCACGGCTTCGTCTCCTTCCGGCGTGGCATGAATTACAACACGTGGCTGGTGAAGAACGGCTTCATGACCCTGAACGGTCAGGACGCCAAGCGAAAGAACCTCGATGACCTCTTCGGCCAGGGGAACTTCTTCGTCAACGTCGACTGGTCGAAGACCAGGGCCTACGCGCTCGGCCTCGGTCAGATCTACATCAACGAGGCGGGGCGCGAGGGGCACGGGATCGTCAAGCCGGGCGCGGAGTACAACGAGGTCGCGGCGCAGATCAAGCAGGGGCTGGAGGCCTACGTCGATCCCGAAACCGGCGAGCATCCGGTGGCGCACGTCTTCACCCGCGACGAGGCCTACAACGGCGTCTACGACCCGGTGCTGATCCCGGACCTCATCCCGTCGAACAACGAGGGGTACCGCGTCGGCTGGCAGGACGCGCTGGGCGGCATCGGCAAGACGATCACCGAGCCCAACCTGGACATCTGGAGCGGCGACCACTGCTCGGTCTATCCGGAGCTGGTCAAGGGCATCCTGTTCAGCAGCTTCAAGCTGAACGCGCCGAACGCCTACATGGGCGACGTGATGCCGACCATCCTCGACCTCTACAAGGTGAAGCCGACGACCAATCTGGACGGCAAGAGCCTGCTGGTGAAATAGGAGAACTGCGGCGGAGCCGGAGCGAAGCTCCGCCGCGTTTTTGCCTTTTTGGGAGTTCCGCCGTGGCGCTGATCCTTAATGCCCCGGATCTCGGCGTCCTCCGAGCCTTGCTCTCCGTGCCGGTGACGGAGGCTATGGCAGCCGAGCCTCCGAGGAAAGAGGCCAGAGACAGAACGGTTTGAAGGATCGTTGCCCATCTGGCTACTCAGATGTAATACGCCACGTCCACCGGCTCACCTGACGCTGATGGCACAACTGCTGTTCGCTCATAGAAGATTATGCCGGCGCCGCGTCAGCCGTCGGCTGCATCAGACATTTACGGAGGACATCTTGGCGTCGATGGGCAAACACTCGTATCGTCGCAATGGATGCAGTTGGTAATGCTCCAACTGCCGGGCGACAAACCCCCAATTCTGAGTAGATCCGTCTCAGAAAGACGAGCCAGGGTTTCCTTTTTGAACGACAGCTTCTTCTTAGTCCGCAGCATTTCGTCGCCCCTTTCTATGGCTGGTAACCGATTGCCTGAATATATGGGACGCCGCCTGTGCGGTCAAGGACGTTCTCACACGGGCGGCTTCGTGCTCCCGCCTATGTAGGCTGCGCGTCGCTATCGCCGGCAAATGTTGTTGAGCATGCGGCCTGAGCGGGTCAATTGGGCTCTATGATCATGCTCTTGCTGCATGGTATACTTTTCGTCGTTTTCCAAAAGGAGGCTGCGTGAAAAAGAGAAACGAGAGGAAGAGGCTAACTCTCTCCAAAGAGACACTCCTGCATTTGCATGACCAAAGATTGAGCGGGGCAGCGGGAGCCGCAAGTTGGAGTGTTTGCCCGACGATTTCTTGTGATTCCTGCGTCCCTGAGAGGTGTAATTCTGGGACGCCCCCCCCTTACTAGTAGACGCACCGGCGCGCCAGAAATCGCCCGAGTTGATCGGCCACAATGATGCTTTTGCGTGTGGAATATCGGCGAGAGACGCGCCGAACGCCTACATGGGCGACGTGATGCCGACCATCCTCGACCTCTACAAGGTGAAGCCGACGACCAACCTGGACGGCAAGAGCCTGCTGGTGAAGTGAGGAGCCGCCATGCCGAGACTGATCGCGCAGCCCACCGTCATCCAGGCCGCCGGCAACAAGCCGAAGCGGATCGAGGAGTACGCCGGCCGGGTGAACTCGGGCCACGCCGCCGTCAGCGTGGCGCGGATGGTCTCCCCTGAAGGCTGGGAGGAGCCCGGCCAGACCCCCGAGTTCGAGGAGGTCACCGTGGTGCTGAAGGGGATGGTGCGGGTCGAGCACGCGGGAGGCGCGCTCGACGTGCGCGCCGGGCAGGCCGTGGTCGCCGCGCCCGGCGAGTGGATCCGCTACAGCTCCCCCGAGCCGGGCGGAGCGGAGTACGTGGCGATCTGCCTGCCGGCGTTCTCGCCGGACACCGTGCACCGGGACGAGTGAGGATCCGGCTCGCCTCGTCGCCGCCGGAAGTCCGGCAGTCGGCGAGAACCCTTGTGTTTCCTGGCTTCTGCCACCGGTTGCCCAAAGACTGAGCATCGAGGCCCGGAAATGGAAAGCCCTCTTTACGTCCTATTGGGGCACAAGGGAATTCCCTCTCTTGACAATGTGGCCCCTCGTGGCTACATTGGTTCCATGAAGGAGGTGGGTATCCGTGAGCTCAAGAACCGTCTCAGCGAGTACGTCCGGCAAGTCCGGGATGGGGAGGTCATCATGGTGACCGATCGGGGAGAAGTCGTGGCGGAGCTGCGGGCACCCCAGGCCGCCGGCGAGCTGGCGCAGAAATATCCTGCCTTGGCGGAAATGGCCAGGAAAGGTCTCGTCCGGCTGCCGCTGAAAGCT
>DATBAW010000443.1:0-17556 GCA_036271335.1 Thermoanaerobaculia bacterium | reverse complement strand
GGTTCGTCCGGCGGCCGGCGGTCAGCCCCCGGGCGTTGATGCCGAGATGGAGCAGGGTGCCGTCCCCTCCCTTCGTCACCGCCGTGAGGATGGCGAAGGGGGAGGGCGCGGCGGCGGCGGGCGCGGTGACGTCGAAGCGGCTCCCCGGGGTCAGCCGGCCATGGTCGATCCGCAGGTCGGCGACCAACGTCCCCGGCACGCGGTTTCCGGTCCGCACCAGCCCCGCGCGCTCCAGGAAGGGGAGGTCCGGCACCTCCCCGCGCGCCTGGACCGAGCCGGAAAGGAAGTCGAAGCCCGCCAGCCCCGGATGCTCGTGGGGAGCGTAGGGGCCCAGGCTCGCCATCAGGTCGAGCTGAACCTTCCGGGCGATCGGATCGTCCCCCAGGGCGAGTTGGGCCGCGGGCATCCGGATGCGGGAGGGGTCGAGGCGGAAGCTCCGGCCGATCACCACTCGGAAGGCGCCGGCGCCACTGCCGTCGCCGGTCAGGTGGACGTCGTTGAACGAGAACGCCCGGATGTGGCCGAGGCGGATGGCCGTGAACGCGAGGGTCCAGGGGTGGGGGTTCCGGTCCCCGGGACGGTCCGGCTCCGCCTCCCGCCGGCGGTCCTCCGCCGCCTCCTGCTCCGGACCGCGCAGCACGCGCGCGCTCACCTCTTCGAGATGGAGGTCGCGGACCAGGAACGTGCGATCGAAGAGCCGCGGCAGATCGACCCAGCCGCTCGCCCGCTGGCCGTCCACGAACCAGGTGACGTCATGGACGTGACCGCGCAGGCGCAGCCCGCGGATCCGCACCAGCCCCGGCCAGAGCGTCCAGGCCGACGACCAGCCGATCCGGAACCGCTCGGGATGGCGGTTCAGCGCCCGCAGCGCCAGCGAGGAATTCAGGAACAGGTTCGCGCCGACGAGATAGAGGCCCGTCAGGACGAGGATCGTGAGGAGGAGTCGCTGGAGCCAGGTTTTGCGCACGGGTGCCTGGGGCACAAGCGGGAAGCGTGCCAGGTCAGGGTCCAGGCGGCGCCTACGATCTCCTGAGCGCCTGCAGCACCACCAGCACTTGGCGCGACCGGAAGGCGCCGATCCCACCGGCCGCGCCGACGGCGCCGGTGGCATCGTTGCGGACCGGCGCCACTAGATCCCCGCGCAGCGCCCGCAGGGCCGGCGCGAGGCCACAGAGGGCGGCGCAGACGAGGGCGGCGAGGAGGGCGAAGGCGAAGGTGCGGACGTCGAGCCGCGCGAACCGGGCCTCCCCCGACCAGGCGCCGAGCCCGCCGGGATTGCTCAGCGCATAGGCCTCGAGACGGCGCGACATCGCGGCGGCCAAGGGGAGCCCGAGAGCGCCTCCGGCTAGGCAGAGCGCCAGGCTCTCGGCGAGGGCCGAACGGGCCAGCCGCCACCGGCCGGCGCCGAGCGAGGCGCGGATCGCCCACTCGCGCCGCCGCGCCGTGGCTCGCGCCAGCAGCAGATTGGCGACGTTGGCGCACCCCAGGAGCAGGAAGAGGAGAGCCGCCGCCATCAGGACGCGGGCGGCGGCCAGAAACGGATCGCCGGCGTACTCGCGGTCCCGTGCGGTCGCGGCGACCACGGCGAGGCGGCGCTTCTTGCCATCGCGCCAGGGGGCCGCGGCGTCCAGGGCGTGGCCGGCGACGTCCAGGGCGGCCTGAGCCTGCGCCAGACTCAGGCCCGGTGCGCGGTGGCCGAGCAGGGTCAGCCAGCCGGACTCGCGCTTCTCGAAGTGGGTCTGCCCCGTCACCCGCTCGGCCTGCGAGACCGGCACGTAGAGCGGAGTGGGGTGCCCCTGACCCTGGAACCCCGAGGGCGCCACCCCCACCAGGGTGAAGCTGGCGCCGTTGAGCCGCAGCGACCGGCCTACCGCCTGGGGATCGCCGCCGAGCAGCGCTCGCCAGAAGGAGTGGCTGACCACGGCGACCGGCTCGGCGCCCAAGCGGTCGTCGGCGGGCTGGAGCAGGCGTCCCAGCGCCGGCTGCGCGCCGAAGAAGGAGAAGAAACCGCCGCTCACGAACTGTCCCCAGGCGAACGTCACATCCCGGCCGACGCCGACCGAAGTGCCGAAGTTGCCGATCGCCACCAGGTCGCCGACCGCCGTCTGGCGCTGCCGGAGGTCGAGATAATCGGGATACGAGGCGAGGTTGCGCGGGTCCGCGTCGGTGCCCGTGTAGAGCCACACCGCGCGGCCGGGATCCGGCGCCTCCAGCGTCGGCCAGAGGAACGCCGCCAGATAGGCGAAGAGGGCCGTGCCGGCGCCGATCCCCAGCGCCAGCGTGAGGATCACCGCCAGACTGATCCCGGGCTGGCGGGCCAGCGAGCGAAAAAGGGTCCACCTGGGAAAGCGATAGAGCTGCAAAGCCATCTCCCTGTTTACGGCGGAGACGCGGCCAATGTCACTGGCCCGCGAGCCGGCGCCAGCGGACCATGGCGACGCTGCCGTCGGAGTCGCGGACGACGAGGGCTTCGACGGCGCGCCGGCGGACGTCGTAGGTGGCGGTGGCCACCACCGTGTAGAGGGTTCCCGAATGCCGTACCAGGGTCTCGATCTTGCCATCGCCCAGGGCGTGCGACGCCGCGCCCGTGTAGTCGGCGTCCTGCGCGATTCCGGCCATCGCCTCGTCCACGGCGCCGTCGGAGAGGCCGGAGAGGGCGACGGTCTCGGCGTCCTCGCGCACCAGCCGCATCCGGAGCTGGAGCGAGCCGGCGAGCAGGGCGAGCGAGATGGAGACCAGGAAGAGCACGAGCAGCGCCAGGATCATCGCCGTGCCCGCCTCGCCGCGGTGGTCGCCCTGACCGGAGCCGGGGTTCACCAGCCGCCTCCCCGCGGCAGCACGTAGAACTTCTCGATCCGCGTCTCCGCCAGCGCCCCGCGGTAGAGGGGCATCACGGCCAGCGGCGTGTGGGGCGTGGTGCGCCGCTGGTAGGTCACCGAGAACCAGACCGGGGTCGACGTCCCCCCCTGCGTGCAGCTCCAGTCGGTCACGCCGCGCCACAGAGTCGCCGGGTCCTTGGCGGGTCCGGAGGACGGCACCACGAGACGGTAGAGGGAATCGCCGACCTTCTCGTAGTCGATCTCGGCGCCGGGCACGCCGATCCTGATCCGGTCGAGCTTGCCGTCCTCGGCGTACTGGGGGATCACCGAGGTGGACCCCACGATGTCGTCGCGGATGCGGGCGATCGCCAGCGGCACCGGCGTGTCGAGCGCCTCGCCGGAGGTCTCCGTGAACAGCCGCGCCGTCTCCATCAGGAGGTCCGCGGCGATCAGCAGGCCGGCGAGCAGCAGGACCAGGGCGACCGACACCTCGATCAGGGTGAAGCCCGCGCCGCGGCCGGACCGGAGGCTGCCGGCGCGTCTCGTCATTCCGACCTCAGGAACAGCGTCTCGAGCTTCTTCGTATAGGCGACGTTGAGGACGCTGTAGCGCGCGGTGAGGGTCACGTGATCGAGCCCGGGCAGGCTCGCCGGCTCGACCACCACGGAGACGGTCAGGTCGTCGGGCGCGGGCGTGCCGGCGGCGGTGAAGAAGTGCGAGAGCTCCTCGTTCTCGACCGGGCCGCCGCTGGCCCGCAGGCTGTCCAGCGTCGCCTCCAGCGCCCGGAACGCCTGGCGTTCGGCGTCCAGCCGGCGGACCACGCGCGGCGTCTGGATCAGCAGCTGCATGCCCAGCAGCAGCGCGATCGCCAGGATCGCCAGAGCGATCAGAGCCTCGAGGAGGGTGAACCCGTTTGGACGGCCGGGCCCGGAAGGAACGCGCGGACGGCTCATGGCAGTTGAGAAACCCGCAGGAAGGATAGCACCGACCCTGGGCGCCTCTCGCCGGCGAGGGGCGAGGTTTGAACGGCCTGGGGCTTTCAACCCCAGGCCGGAAGGGCTCCTACTTCGCCGCGGTCTGCGTTTCCGCCCGGGGCGCGAACGGCTGCCCGCTCTTCAGGAAGGGGTAGGGATTGACCGCCTTGCCGGAGGGCTCGTAGATGCCGTAGTGGAGGTGGGTGGAGGAGATCGCCGCGTTCCCCGAGTTGCCCACGGTGCCGATGATCTCGCCGGCCTCCACCCAGTCGCCGACCTCCTGCGGACCGTAGTCCTCGAGGTGCGCGTAGTAGAGGCGGTAGCCGCCGGGGCCGCTGATCGTCACCACCTGCCCGCCCAGGCCGCGCATCCCCTTGTTCTCGACGATCCCCGCCGTGGCGCTGCGCACCGGCGTGTTGCGCGGCGCGAAGATGTCGATCCCCTGATGCCGGTGCCCTTCCCGCGCTGAGCCCCAAGTGTTCTTCAGCTGATTCGCCATGACGCCGTCGACCGGAATCGACAGCGAGCGGGGCATATCCTGCTGGACCAGGGCGTTGTAGCGGGTGTTGTAGCGGATGGCGGCTTCGCGGCAGCCCGCGAGGGGGAGGACGGTGAGACCGAGCAGAACGGCAAGACCGAGGAGACGGGGACGGGCCATCTTCACCTCCTGAAGGAGCGGGCTCTCGCCGACACCCGGCTCCGTTGGGATCATCCCGGCGCGCGGCGGGAAAGCGGCGCGCACGATCCCAGGTTCAAAATCGCACCACGAGAGACGACAGGTTTGCGTCCGACGGCGGACGCGAGGTCCGGAACAGCTTCGTTCGTGGGAAGATCCTACCGCAAAATCCAGGAATTTTCACTTCCATTGTAAATATGCTGACATGACAAGTCTGCGCATCGCAGTTTTAGCCATCGCCCTTCTCTTCGGTCGCGGCCCGGCGGCATCCCCGGCATCGGCGCAGGTGCCGCCGACACCGCCGCCGCGGATCGAGGTCGAGGCGCCGCCGGCTCTGGCGGCGACCGCGGCCCAGCTGCGCGCCGTCGATCCGGCGCGGCTGGCGAGCGTGATGCGCCTGGTGGGGCTCACCGACCCGGGGCCGCCGATCCGGGTGGTCCTGGCGCCCGAGGGGAGCGCGGCGGCGATGGTGGTGCCCCCCTGGGTCTCGGGCTACGCGATGGGGGAGCAGGGGGTGATCGTGCTCCTCCCCGGCCGCGTCCCCAGCTATCCGGACTCCTCGCTGGCCGACCTCCTGGCCCACGAGGTGGCTCACGTCCTGGTGGCGCGGGCGGCGGGGAACCGGCCACTGCCGCGCTGGTTCCACGAGGGGATGGCGATGATCGCCGGCCTCTCCTGGGGTTTCGACGACCGCTCGCGCCTGACCCTCGCCCTCCTCGTCGACCGGCCGGTCTCGCTGGCGGAGCTCGACGACCGCTTCCAGGGAGGGCAGTCGGAGGTCAACCGCGCCTACGCCGTCGCCGGCGCCTTCGTGCGCGACCTCTTCGACCAGTACGGCCAGGGGGTGGCCGCCCGCCTGTTGCACGGGGTGGCCGCCGGCCAGCCCTTCGCGGAGGCCTTCCGCGCCGCCACCGGCACGCCGATGGCCGCGGCCGAGTCCGACTTCTGGAGCCGGCAGACCTTCTGGTACCGCTGGGTGCCGGTGCTCACCAGCTCCGCCGCCCTCTGGATGATCGTCACCGCCCTCGCCGTCTGGGCGATGAAGCGGCGGCGCGAGCGCGACCGCGCCCTGCGCCGGGGGTGGGACGAGGAGGACGAGCGGCAGCGGCTGGCCGCCGAGGCGCGGGTCGCCGCTGTCCCGGTCGCCGCTGTCCCGGTCGCCGCCGTGCCGGTCGCCGCCGCCCCGGTCATTGCGAAGGACGAAGCGGGCGAGTGGGTGAACTGAGCCGCCTCAGAGCTCCAGCCGCTCCACGAGCTCGCTGGTCGAGCGCGTCACGTCCTCCCAGCGCCACCCCTCTTCCTCGACGAGGCCGAGGAGGAGCCGCCGCCGCGAGACCAGGGAGTCCAGGGCGAGCCGGAACTCCTCGTCCTTCACGGTGACGATTCCCGCCTTGCGCAGCGGTTCGAGGGGAGGGGAGGGCGGCGCCTCTCCCGTCGGTTCCAGGTGCGCCTCGGCGAGGGTCGAGAGGAACTCGGCGATCGCCTGGCGAAGGGGATAGAACGCCCCCTTGTCCGGCCGCTGCTCCGGGCAGACGCCGGCGAACAGGGTGATCGCCTCGTCCAGCACCGCGACGCTCGGCGCCAGGGCCGTCTCCCGGGTGCTGCTGTGAACGCAGTGCAGGACCGGGTAGGCGAGGTGCCCCTGTCCCACCCCCATCATCGGCTGGGTGAGGGCGACCAGGTGGTCCGGCAGCATCCCGAAGTCGGAGCCGTTCCAGGCGCGGAGCAGGATCTCCTGCGGCGTGCGGCCCAGGGCCGTGATGTGCACCGCCAGCCGCCGCCGCTCGAGCTCCGCGTTGACGATCGGCAGGAGGTAGGTGACGATCAGGGTGAACATGGAGAAGCCGTTGGCGGCGGCGATCAGGGTCACGATCCGCCAGCCGGGGCCACCGGGCCGGTATTCGTTGTTGCCGAGAGTCACGAGGGTGGAGCCGATGAAATAGATCCGCTCCCCGAGATCCGCGGGGCGGCCGGTCGCTACATACAGGACGGCCCGCGGGGAGAGCTCCAGCACGAGCGTCCAGCCGGTCCAGATCAGCAGAATCCAGAGCGCGACCGTGAACAGCACGATGAAGAACCCGAGAGTCGCCAGCGCCTTGTGTGACCGGATCGGATGTGGCCGGATCAGACGCGACCGGGTAACCCGCAGGGCCGCCTTCCATAGGCTGTTCGTCACCCGGGACGTGATCGGCCCCCCGCTGGTGAGCCGCAGGGTGGTCCACAGGATGTCGTAGATCGTGACGATCAGGACGATGATGCCGATGAGTCCCAGCAGGATGTGCAACGCCGCGGCCACTCCTTCCCCCCGGGGGGCGGTGTAGCACGCCGCATGCCATTCAGATCTTGTTCGCCCGCAGCTCCGCCAGCGGATAGTGGGTCCCCCGCCAGTCGATGCCGTCGTTCCAGAGAGTGAGGAGGGTGGCGCGCCAGAGGATGTAGAGGAAGAGCAGGGTGGCCAGGGGGAACCCGACGCCGTGCCAGCGGCGGACCCCGGCCAGCGGCGCGTTGATCCAGCAGAGGCCGACGAGGGTGAGCACGCTCGCCAGGTTGAGCCAGCGGGCCGCCCCGGGGATCAGCAGGAGGGCCAGGAAGGGCCAGACGAACACCGCGAGCTGGATCACCGTCGCTACGGCGACCACCCGGACGCGGTAGTCGACTCCCGAGAAGGCGTTCTTCATCAGCCCCTGGATCAGCTCGCGGACCGAGGTGTACCACTCGACCCGCAGCGCTCCCTGGCCGAAGACGAATTCCTGGCGGAAGCCCCGGGTCTTGAGCAGCTTGCCGAGCTTGAGGTCGTCGTCCGGCCGCATGGCGATCGTCCGGTGGCCGCCAACGGCGCGGTAGGCGGTGGCGCGGACCAGGTTGAAGGCGCCGATGCCGACGTAATGAGGGCTCCGTGGGTCTTTCGCTTTCCAGGGCCGGGTGAACAGGGCGAAGAAGAGTGAGAAGGCGCCGATGAACAGCTCGAACAGCACGCTCGGCCGCGCGATCTCCGGCGACGCCGTGAGATGGTCGAGCCCGTCCGCCACCATCACCTGCACGGCCCGCCGCAGCGAGGAGGGCTCGAGCACGACGTCGGCGTCGGTGAACAGGAGGAAGTCCCCCGTCGCCTTCTCCGCCCCCAGCCAGAGCGCGTGGTTTTTCCCCAGCCACCCCGCCGGCAGCTCGCGCACGCGCACCACCCGCAGCCGCGGCTCCGCCGCCGCCATGCGGTCGAGGATCTCGCCGGTGCGGTCGGTCGAGCGGTCGTCGATGACGTCGATCTCCAGGTTCTCGTAGTCGAGGGCGAGCACGGAACGCAGCGCCTCCTCCAGGTTCCGCTCCTCGTTGCGGGCGGGGATCAGGATCGACACCCGCGGCAGCGCCCCCACGAGCGGCGGCAGATCTTTCAGGAACCGGATCGACCGGTTGCCGTGCAGGATTCGGACCGCGGTCGCGAGGTGGAGGAGGAGGGTACCGAGGGCGAGAAGGAAGAAGAACGAGCTCAATGCGGCAGCCCGGCGGGATAGGTAGCCTCCAGCCGTGTCAGCAGGTCCGGCCGCCAACCGAGCGTTCCCATGACGTCCTGGAGCAGAGCGTCCCAGGGAACCACGCGGTCTCCCGAGGGGAGCTCGATGAAAATCGGAATTTCCTTGACTGTATGAGAGATCAACATCGGAGATCGGCGGTAGAGAGGATCGATACTGAGATCGGTCGTCTGAAGAGGACCGATGAGTCCCTCGTCGACGATCGCCCGCAGGTCCTTCTCTAAAATATAGCCCGTGAGATCGGGCGAGGTGAGAAACCCATGTCCGGTAACGAGCCGCGCGGCGGTATCGAGCGTCCAGACCACCCGGGACTCTAAGGCTTCTCGGATCGTGTCTTCCGGCTGCTGGAGAGCCGCCCGATGAGCCTTGCCAGGGAGCAGAAAGACATGCGGAACGATCTCCAGATCGCGGCGGAAACGGGCGTGGCTCCGGCGGTAGAGGCTCCGCTGCCGGTACGCCTTCAGATCGCGTTGATGGCGTCGCCAGCGTTCTTCTGTCGTCAGCAGCTTCGGGTTCATCCGTCCTCCGAGCGCAGGAGACGTTCCAGGATGGAGAACCCCCGACCGACGGACTCGGACATCTCGACGTACCCTTGGGACTGGACATCCGCATGGGCCGCGTCCCCTGAGACCGCCAGGCAGGCCACCTG
The DNA here is from genome assembly GCA_036271335.1 of Thermoanaerobaculia bacterium. Lineage (GTDB taxonomy): Bacteria > Acidobacteriota > Thermoanaerobaculia > Multivoradales > UBA5704 > DATARR01. The sequence goes on along the minus strand of DATBAW010000443.1, from coordinate 8,911 downwards.
GGCATCGGCCAGCGCGTCCTGAACCTGATCGGAATCGAACAATCCCAGCAGCCGGTGAAGATCGCTCAGGAATTCCGAATTCCCGGCATTCTCCTCGATCAACAGCAACGCCTGGAGCTTGTCTTTGCTTCCCTTTTCCAACCGGACCGCCAACAGCTTGGTCGTGGCCAGAGCGGCGGGCGACAGTGCTCTCCCTTGCGTCGGCAATTCGATGACGGCTCTGGGAGCAGAAAGGATTCTGCTCAAATCGGAGAAGACCATGACGGGAACGGTCTTCCCGCCTCCGATCCTGTCGACGATATCCCGTTGGGAGTATCCAACCAGATCGAGGGACAACCCTTCGGAAAGGAGAAAGCTGCTGGTTCCCGGCTGATGCTCGAAGCCGAAACGGGACATTTCCGCGAGAAGGAAAGTTTCCTCTGCGCCTACCCAATCCGCATCGATCAAGACATCGATGTCTTCAGTCAACGCCGGAATCTCCTCGCTGGCTCCGTAAACCCCAGAAGAACCGGCCAGAATGAGGCGGTCCCCCAGAGCGCCGGAGCGGAGCCGGCGCAGCAGGGAGAGGACGTCCAATCGATCGGGGCGGCGCACGGTGAGCTACCGCCAGCGGAAGATCTTCAGCGCCACCCCGAAGCTCACCAGTCCCCAGGCGGCGATGATGGCGAGCTGGGGCGCGATGCCGGCGAGGCCGCGGCCTTCGGTCATGATTCCCCGCAGGGCCTGGTTGAGCGCGGTCAGCGGCAGTGCCTTGATGATCGGCTGCGCGGCGTCCGGGAAGCGCTCCGAGGAGAAGAAGACCCCGGAGAGGATCCACATCGGCATCAGCACCAGGTTGGCGAGGCCGCTCGCCCCTTCGATCGTCTTCACCCGCGCGGCGACCAGCAGGCCGATGCCGCAGAAGGTCATCGCGCCCAGGATGCTGGTGAGGAGGAGCAGCAGGATCGAGCCGCGCACCTCGACGCCGAAGAAGAGCCAGCCGACCCCCACCAGGATGACGACCTCCGGGAGCAGGAAGATCAGGCGCCCCAGGATCAGGGAGAGCAGGTACTGGCCGCGGTGCATCGGCGTCGCCACCAGCCGCTTGAGGATCCGCCGGCTGCGCGCGTTGGTCACCCCGAAGGCGAGGCTCCAGACCCCGGTGCCCATCAGGTTCATCCCCAGCAGCCCGGGGATCAGGAAGTCGATGTAGCGGGAGCCCCTCGCGGTCACCTTCTCGGCGCGTACCGCCATCGCGTCCCGCCGCCCGGCCGCCCGCTGCAGGGCATCCTCGGCCTCCAGGCGGGCCAGCCGCGAGTCCGGCCGGGTCTCGTCGAAGTGGAAGACCACCGGCGGCCCGGTCTCCACCAGCAGCGAGATCTTCCCGGTTCGCAGCGCTTCCCTCCCCTCGGCCGGCGCGAAGCCGCGGGCGAGGAGTCCCGGCGCGCTCTTTAGAGCCACCAGCGTCCGCGCCAAGGAGGGATCGGACGCGGAGACCTCCGCCACGCCGACCGGGATCTGGTCCGGCCCTTTGGCACGGAACGCGAAGCCGAGCGCTACCGCGAGCAGCATCGGAAACGCGAAGACCCAGAAGAGCGCCTCCGGTTCGCGCAGGAACTCCTTGATCCGCACGCTCGTCAGCTCGAGCAGGGGGTAATACCGGCGAGCAGGCTCGGGGCGGCTCATGGCTCAGTCCTCCCGCAGCGCCCGGCCAGTGAGCGAGACGAACAGGTCCTCGAGTGTCGCCCGGTGGGTCGAGAGGTTCACCAGCTTCGCTCCCGAGCTTTCGATCTGGTCGAGCAGCGCCGGCACCGTCTCGGCCAGCGAGGTCACCGGCAGCGACCAGTTCGGCCCCCGGCGGTGGGGCTCGGTGACGCCGGGCAGGGCGCGCAGGGTCGCCTCGTCGATCTCGGGCTCGGACGCGAACTCGATGACGTTCGCCGCGTGCAGCGAGCTGATCAGGTCGGGCGGCGTCCCCTGCGCGATCACCTGGCCGTGGTCGACGATCGCCACCCGGTCGCAGAGGCGCTCGGCCTCGTCCATGTAGTGGGTGGTCAGCAGCACCGTGCCGCCGGCGGCGCGGAAGTCCATCACGATCTGCCAGAGCTGGAGCCGGCTCTGTGGATCGAGCCCGGTGGTCGGCTCGTCGAGGAAGAGCACCTCCGGGTCTCCCACCAGCGCGCAGGCCACGGCGAGCCGCTGCTTCTGGCCCCCCGAGAGCTTGCCTACCCGCGCGTCCCGCTTCTCGTCGAGCGCCAGCTGCGCCAGCACCGTCTCCGGGTCCCGCCCTTGGCGGTAGAACGAACGGAAGAGGCGCACCGTCTCGCCGACGGTCAGCTTCTCGGTGAGCTGCGTCTCCTGGAGCGAGATGCCGAGCCGCTCGCGCAGGCTGGCGGCGTCCCGCCCCCAGGTCGTGCCCAGGATCTCCACCTCGCCGGCGTCCGGCTCGGCCAGCCCTTCCAGGATCTCGATCGTCGTCGTCTTGCCGGCGCCGTTCGGCCCCAGCAGGCCGAAGCACTCGCCTCGCGCCACGTCGAGATCGAGGCCGTTGACGGCGACCACGTCCGCGTAGCGCTTCACCAGGCCATGGCAGCGGACGGCGGTGTCGGTGGGGGAGGTCATTGGGGAGGTCATGGGCGGCTCAGTATATCCACGGAGCTCCTACACCGGCTTGAAGATCGCCGCCCACACCGCGATCCCGCCCAGCAGCGGCAGCAGCCACCAGAGCAGTCCCACGAGCTGCGGCGACCGCCGGATCAGCACGGTGATCCCGCCCAGCACGAGCCAGACCCCCACCTTGATCCAGAGCCAGAGCGGCCACGCCCCCGGGTTCGGCAGCCCGAGCCGCGCCGCCGTGCCGAAGCCGGCCACCAGCACCAGGAGCAGCGCGATGCCGTGCGTGATGCCCGCCAGCTTGCGCTCCCCGCGCTCCACCGCCGCCCGCGAAGCGAGCATCAGCGCCCCCAGCGACGTGAAGACGAACAGCACCCCGAGAATGTGGATCACCTTGTACGCCGGATAGCTCATCGTGGGGCCCCTCCAGGAAAGATCAGGATGCGGCGGATTCTATCTTGATTGGCCTGTAGGATCTCCCCGATGGCCCTTCTCTGCGGTATCGACCTCGGCTCCTTCCGCACCGCCAGCTATGTGGCTTGGCTGGAGGAGGACCAGTTCGTCCTCGACGAGTACGTCGCCAGCCGCGAGCACCCCCTGCCGCCGTCGCCCGGAGGGTGGCCGCCATCCTTCACCGGCATCGACGCGCCGCAGGGCCTGCCCCGTCGCGGCGAGCGCTCGCGGCGGGCGGACCTGCTGGCCAAGGTGCCGACCAAGGTGCTGCCGCGCGACCGCGCCGAGCTCGCCGGCTGGCGCCTCTACCGCCCCTTCGTCGAGGCCGGCGTCGAGCTCTTCTGGTCGATCCACGAGCGCGAGCTCGCCTCCATCCTCGGCCTCGTTCCGGTGCCGGGTCGCGAAGGCGTCGTCTTCGAGACCTACCCCCGCTACGTCCTCCTCCAGCTCTGGGGAGAGCGCCCACCCTCGAAACGCAGGGAGCCCGCTGCCTACGTCGACTTCGTCTGGAGTCGCCTGCGCGACGCCGGCTACCTCTGCGACGACCCTGTGACCCGTCCCGACCACGTCGACGCCATGCTCTGCGCCCTCGCCGCCGAGGCCTGTCTCCACACCGACGACCTCCCCGCCGGCACCGTCGGCCTCCCCCCGGTGGCCGATCCTGGCGAGCGGGTGCTGCGGGAGGGGTTCATCGTGGCGCCGGGGGAGCGGGCTCCAGAGCGCTGAAGCCGGCCGGGCGGCCTGCGCTCTGAAGCCTCACCCTCGGTCCTCTCCACGAGTGGAGAGAGGGAGGGCCCAAGGAGAAAGGTCTCGTCGCTGCATGGGAGGGGGATCGCCCCGCAGGGGCGGGCTTTGAACAGCCTGGGGTTTCAACCCCAGGCGGATGCCGCCTGTCGCCGCCCCCCCTACCCCCGTTCCATCAGCTCCAGCTGCACCAGCCGCATGAAATCCTGCGCGTTGGTGACCACCCCGAAGGCCTGGTGGGTGCCGCGGTCCTTGAGCTTGCTGACCACGAACTCGGTCTGATCGACGCAGATCGTCGTGATCTCGTCCATCGAGCCGTCCGGACGGACGCAGAAGGTCGGCAGCATGTTGCCGACGGCGATGGCGTGGAGGGCGGTGGCGACCATCACCACCATGGTGGCCTTGACGGTCATCTCGCGCATCGCGCCCTGGGCGTCGAGCGCCGAGGGGATCGTCTCCGGCAGCGGCCCGTCGTCGCGGATCGAGCCGGCCAGCACGTAGGGGGTACGGGTGACCGTAAGGGCGTGCATGATCCCTCCCTTGAGGCGTCCGTCGTCGACCAGGGCCTGGATCGAGCCCGCCTTCTTCACCTCGTTGATCGCCCGCATGTGCGTGGCATGGCCGCCGGCGGTGCCCGAGCCGTCCGCCATCATGCCGAGCGTGGTGCCGTAGAGCGCGGCCTCGACGTCGTGGACCCCGACGGCGTTGCCGGTGATCACGCCGTGGCAGTAGCCGTTGTGGATCAGCCACTCCATGGCGATGCGCCCGCGGGCGTGGACCAGCGCCGGTCCGATCACCCAGAGGATGGTCCCCTTGTCGCCCCGGTTCTTCACGAACTCGCGGAAGATGGCGTCGTAGTTGACCGGCTTCTCGCGGCTCACCTCCGAGGACATGAAGGCGAACGCCTCCTCGACGTGGGTGTCGTCCACTTCGGCGACGAAGCCGCGGTCCCAGACCAGTACCCCCTCCGAGCCGTCCTCGGCCGTGGCCACCGCCACCAGGTCTCCCTTGCGGACGAGGCGGAACTCCTTGATCAGCAGCCGCTCGGAGGCTGGGTCCCACACCAGGTGGGAATCCATGCGCGGCCGCTCCGGCATGCGCCACTTGCCTCCGACGTGGACGTAGGTGGGGAAGTTCGTCGTCGACATGAAGCCATCCGGCAGCACGGTATCCGCCGGCGCGGGCACGAAACGGCACTCGGGAGCGCCGGCGAGGTTCGGCCTGGAGAAATCGGGTTCGCGGTACATGAGTCTCCTGTGGGGCAGTAGCGCTGATGGAAGAGGCGGCGGCGAGCGCCCAAACGGCGGGATGTTAGCGAAACGGCGATGAGGGGGCAAGGAGGAGCCCGGCAGGGCGGGCTCCTCCGACTTGGGATGAGCCTAGCAGGCTCGCGAGCAGTTGATCGTGCAGTTGGCGCTACAGGGCGTGCCGCACGTCGCCATCGTGCCGCCGCAGGCGAGTCCAACTGTGGTGAGGCCACCAGCGGCCCGGTTCGCCTGCTCGGCCGAGAGAGCCGTCAGGGTTTCGCGATGCAGGGTGAGCTTGCCAAGGTGCTTTTTCACGCGGAGTCCTCCGTTCGTTGAGTGGGGATCGATCCCCAACAAACAAGGTGCTTTTGCGAAAAGAAAGCGACCCTGAAGGGCCGGAGCGAGGTGCCAGGCGATTCGTCGAGATCCATGATGGAGATGTTCCTCCTTCTAGGCGCCGCGCTGGACGCCGGCGAGACGCCGGCTCAGATCGACGGGAGGGACGAACCCATGCCGGGCCGGCAGGAGCACCGGCGCGGGTTCCTTCCGGTCGGTCTCCAGGCAGCGGGCCACGCGGGCCGGAGTTCCGAGATCGCTCCAGCCGCAGGGGGGCACGGACACCACCGCCAGCCGGTCCACGGACGGCTCCAGGATCTCCCTGGAGAAGTCGAAGGTGGGGAGGTGCTCGTAGAGCCGCCGGAGGCCTGCCGCGTCGCCGCGCCAGCGGCGGAAGAGAGCGGGGAGCTCCGGGAGATGCCGCTCGAAGAGGGACAGGAGGGTGCCCACCCGCGCCGCCAGCACGAAGGAGTTCACCAGCGCGCCCTGGGCGATCAGGGCCGACGCCTCCTCGGCGTCCGGCTTCTCGCGGAACCGTTCCACCGCCGCCGGCTCGGTGGGGAGATCGTTCCGCCGCGGCACGATCCAGCCGAATTCCGGATCCGTCTCCTCCGGCGTCATCCCCAGGAGCACCACTTTTTCAGGATGGGCGTGCACGGCCGCCACTGCCTGGCCGAGGGCCGCTTGTAAAATCCACTCCCGCCCCACGTGATGGTCCGCCGGCAGGAGCACCACCATGCCCTCGGGATCCTGGCGATGGATCGCCGTCAAGGGGAGCAGCACGCCGTTGGCGGTGCCGCGGTCGCGCGGCTGCTCCACCACGCTCGCCGGCGCCAGATCCTCCAGCTCCCGCTCCCACCACTTGCGCTGCTCCGCCGCCACCACCACCTGGATACGCGGCTCGGGCACCAGCATCGCGGCGCGCTGCAAGGCGCGGCGCAGCATCGACACGTCGCCACGGAGCGCGCAGAACTGCTTGGGTACCGCCTCGCCGCCGACCGTCGTGATTCCCTGCAGGCGAGTTCCGCGGCCCGCCGCCAGAACGATCGCCCAGAGGCCTTTTTCTTCGGGTTGATTCATGTCGTCTCCCGGCACCGGTTCATTCCGGACCATGCCCTCCTTTCTGTGCAAACGCCGCGCCATTTCCCCCACGGAGGAGCGTGTTTCGTGGATCGGGGAGACGCGGAACAGACTCGAGAGGTCAGAGAGCGCCTTTGCCTCTGGCCACGGCGGAACCGGATGCCATAAGGGTGAAGGGCGTCCGGGGCCGGCACCCACCCCCATCCAGACGAAACGAACGGACGTCCTCACCGGCCGAGCGCTCCGCGCAGGCCGCCCTCCAACATGGCCCCGGGAGCCGCCGGCGTCCCTTCAGTTCGCCACGCCACGAATCCATCCGGCCGCACCAGCAGCGCGCCTCGATCCCCAACACCCGCCGTGCGACACCACGCCTCGTCCGGAATCCGGAAGGCCGGCAGCTCCACGCCCAGGCGCTCCGCCACCGCCGCCGCGGCATCGCGCCAGTCCTCGCCCTCCGGACCGGTCAGGAGAGCGAAGCCGGGACCGGCGAGATCGAGCGTCGAGACGCGGTGCCCCTCCCGCTCCAGCCACGCGTGCGGCACCCGCGAGCCGGGCGCGCCGTCGAGGTCCCGTTCGAGATCGAAGAGGGACGGCATCTCCGACCCATACCGGTAGCCGAGATGGACCACCGCGTCGGCGGCGATGCCCAGCCGTTCCCGCTCGGCCGTGCGGGACGGGTCCCAGTGGAGCGGCGGGTTCTCCAGGCGGAGCATCGCCTGGTCCCTGGTGAAGCGGGCGATCGGGCGGCGTTCGGCGTCGTAGCTGTCGAGCAGCGCCGGGCCGGCCTGGCCGCGGAGGGTCAGCGCCAGCTTCCAGGCCAGATCGTGCGCGTCGGCGATGCCGGTGTTCATGCCGAAGCCGCCCAGCGGGGGAATCACATGAGCGGCGTCCCCGGCCAGAAAGATCCGCCCCTCGCGGAACCGGTCGGCCAGGCGGGCGGCGACGCGCCAGGGGAGCACGCTGAGGATCTCCACCGGCAGCTCCGGCGCGCCGAGGGCGACGCGCGCCACCAGATCCCGGCAGCGCTCGGGTGTGAAGTCCTCCGCCGCTTCGCCGCGTGCGGGATCGAAGGGGGCGTGGAGCACCCAGCGTTCCCGGCCGTCGATGGACATCAGCAATCCCTGGTGCAGCTCTTCGTTGTTGAGGATGGCGAAGGTCAGCGGGTGATCCTGGGTGATCGCGCGCAGGTCCGCCCGGAAGAGGATGTTGACGATCGGCGGCCCGATCGGCCCCGGACCCGATGCCGGCACCCCGATAGCCTCCCGGAGCCCGCCGCCCGCGCCGTCCGCCACGATCAGGTATCCCGCGCGGACCGTCCTTATAGATGTCGGCGCGCCGCGCCCTCCCTCCCGTTCGGCCACCGTGGCCGTCACCCCCTCCGCGTCCTGCTCCACGGCGACCACCTCGGCGCCGAAGCGGACCTCAGCTCCGCGCTCCCGGGCGGCCGCGAGCAGGATCTGATCGAGCAGATCCTGACTGCACGCGCCCCCCTGGACCGGGCTGAGATCCGTGCCGGCCCCGGTCGGAGCCGTCCCCGTGGAAAGGGTCGTCCAGTCCGCGCTGGCCAGAGACCGCGCCGCGATCCTTCCCTGCCCGAAGGTCAGCCGCCGTCCCACCTCGCCGACCGGATCGCCGATCCCCACGCTCCGGAAGATCTCGGCCGTCCGCACGCCGATCCCCAGCGCCCGCGGATGGATCGAGATCGCGGCCCGCCGCTCCAGCACCAGCGCCGGCACCCCCTGGTGCTCCAGGAACAGCGCCGCCGACAGGCCGACCGTGCCGCCGCCGGCGATCAGGACGGGGATGGGAGTTTCGAGCATGATGGGAAGGTTCCTACGAAGTCTTCCTGCCGAGCTCGTCGGGCTTCACTCCGCGGCGTTCCCAGAGAGCTTTGAAATCGGCTTCTTCCCACGCATCGCGCAGGCGCTCGGCCTCTTCGATCGACCGGTGCTTGTAGACGCCGGGAGGAAAATGCCGGGGAACCGTCCGTGCCGCGAAATCCCACACCCGAGCGATGGCCCGCCAGAGCTCCAGGTCACCCGGCTCCCGCCAGAGCGAATCTTCCATCGCCTGCAAGTCGCGGAACTTCTTGACGGGCATCAGTCTCCCTCCAGACGGAAACGGCGGCGAAGGGCTTCGGCATCCCCCCAGTCCTTGGGCCGGACCGTATCTCGCTTCATGCGATACAACGTCCGGGGCGAAGCAACGGAGACTCGAAGGCCGTCGAGGTCGATCCGTTCCGCCTCGAGGTCCTCGAACTGGAAGGCTTCGCCGAGCCGAGTGAGGATGTCGAGGTGAAAGTCACCTGACGGCGGATTGTATTGAACGGCGGGATAGTCGCCCAGGAGATCCTCCGCCAGGATCTCCTCGATCGATGGGTCTACGAAGACCGATCTCAGCGCCGCTTTGAGCCGCTCGATATTGCCCGAGTCCGGCGCGATGAACAGGTCGAGGTCCTC